>NZ_CAXAQF010000497.1:0-128 GCF_963970735.1 Pseudomonas sp. RA_35y_Pfl2_P32 | reverse complement strand
GCCGGCACCACCAGCGTTCCGTACGAGCTGGCTGCGCAAGGTGATGACGTCTACAAAGACGGTCAAGTTGTGGAAGTCGGCATCGACAACGCCACCGTTGACGGCAAGTCCTTCGAGAACCTGGTACT
>NZ_CAXAQF010000496.1:0-128 GCF_963970735.1 Pseudomonas sp. RA_35y_Pfl2_P32 | reverse complement strand
CCCCCCCCCCCCCCCCCCCCCCCCCCCCCCCCCCCCCCCCCCCCCCCCCCCCCCCCCCCCCCCCCCCCCCCCCCCCCCCCCCCCCCCCCCCCCCCCCCCCCCCCCCCCCCCCCCCCCCCCCCCCCCCC
>NZ_CAXAQF010000495.1:0-129 GCF_963970735.1 Pseudomonas sp. RA_35y_Pfl2_P32 | reverse complement strand
AGGCCGGCACCACCAGCGTTCCGTACGAGCTGGCTGCGCAAGGTGATGACGTCTACAAAGACGGTCAAGTTGTGGAAGTCGGCATCGACAACGCCACCGTTGACGGCAAGTCCTTCGAGAACCTGGTAC
>NZ_CAXAQF010000494.1:0-130 GCF_963970735.1 Pseudomonas sp. RA_35y_Pfl2_P32 | reverse complement strand
GGCTCTATCGCACGGGCTGGCCCGGACAGCCTGGTGTTGAAAAAGATATCAGCAAGATGCTCGACCTCTACGAGCGTATGGTAAAGCTCAAAGTCCCGCTGGGTTATTACAATTGGGCTGTGGTGGCCGA
>NZ_CAXAQF010000493.1:0-131 GCF_963970735.1 Pseudomonas sp. RA_35y_Pfl2_P32 | reverse complement strand
CACTCCGTACGAGCTGGCTGCGCAAGGTGATGACGTCTACAAAGACGGCGAAACCATCAAACTCGGCGTCACTGACGCCGCAGTCGACGGCAAATCCTTCGAAAATCTGGTTCTCGGTAACGAAGCCGTCG
>NZ_CAXAQF010000492.1:0-140 GCF_963970735.1 Pseudomonas sp. RA_35y_Pfl2_P32 | reverse complement strand
ACGCCAAAAATACCATTTACCCTCCGCGCGGCGGGGTGCGGGTTACTCCGCTGATCAACGGCGAGGAGGCTTTCGGTGCGGTCTACGAGGCCATCGAGGCGGCGTACAAGAGTGTCGAAATCATCAGTTGGGGATTTGAC
>NZ_CAXAQF010000491.1:0-141 GCF_963970735.1 Pseudomonas sp. RA_35y_Pfl2_P32 | reverse complement strand
AGTTGACCTTCAAGCTCACCGACGGCACCGAGATCAAGATCCCGGCCAATGGCACCACCGGCACTGCTGTGGTCACCGCCAAGGACGACATCTTCACTGGCGGTCAGGACGCCATCGTCAACAAACTCGAGTCAGTTTCGG
>NZ_CAXAQF010000490.1:0-144 GCF_963970735.1 Pseudomonas sp. RA_35y_Pfl2_P32 | reverse complement strand
CCGGCACCACCAGCGTTCCGTACGAGCTGGCTGCGCAAGGTGATGACGTCTACAAAGACGGTCAAGTTGTGGAAGTCGGCATCGACAACGCCACCGTTGACGGCAAGTCCTTCGAGAACCTGGTACTGGGCGACAAAGCTCAGG
>NZ_CAXAQF010000489.1:0-150 GCF_963970735.1 Pseudomonas sp. RA_35y_Pfl2_P32 | reverse complement strand
GCACCACCGGCACTGCTGTGGTCACCGCCAAGGACGACATCTTCACTGGCGGTCAGGACGCCATCGTCAACAAACTCGAGTCAGTTTCGGCTAACAACTTCGAGAAGCTGACACTGGGCGATACCACCCTGACCACTTCGGTCACTGACG
>NZ_CAXAQF010000488.1:0-151 GCF_963970735.1 Pseudomonas sp. RA_35y_Pfl2_P32 | reverse complement strand
CTCACCGACGGCACCGAGATCAAGATCCCGGCCAATGGCACCACCGGCACTGCTGTGGTCACCGCCAAGGACGACATCTTCACTGGCGGTCAGGACGCCATCGTCAACAAACTCGAGTCAGTTTCGGCTAACAACTTCGAGAAGCTGACAC
>NZ_CAXAQF010000487.1:0-153 GCF_963970735.1 Pseudomonas sp. RA_35y_Pfl2_P32 | reverse complement strand
TGTTGACGATCGCATCCTGACCGCCGGTGAAGATGTCGTCCTTGGCGGTGACCACGGCAGTGCCGGTGGTGCCATTGGCCGGGATCTTGATCTCGGTGCCGTCGGTGAGCTTGAAGGTCAACTCGCCGTGGTTGCTCATCGGCAGGCCAGCAG
>NZ_CAXAQF010000486.1:0-154 GCF_963970735.1 Pseudomonas sp. RA_35y_Pfl2_P32 | reverse complement strand
TACGAGAAAGCCATCGCTAAAGATCATTGGAAGGCGATGCACAACCTGGCGGGGCTCTATCGCACGGGCTGGCCCGGACAGCCTGGTGTTGAAAAAGATATCAGCAAGATGCTCGACCTCTACGAGCGTATGGTAAAGCTCAAAGTCCCGCTGG
>NZ_CAXAQF010000485.1:0-157 GCF_963970735.1 Pseudomonas sp. RA_35y_Pfl2_P32 | reverse complement strand
CCGTCACCTACACCGTGACCCTGACCAACGCTGCTGGCCTGCCGATGAGCAACCACGGCGAGTTGACCTTCAAGCTCACCGACGGCACCGAGATCAAGATCCCGGCCAATGGCACCACCGGCACTGCCGTGGTCACCGCCAAGGACGACATCTTCAC
>NZ_CAXAQF010000484.1:0-160 GCF_963970735.1 Pseudomonas sp. RA_35y_Pfl2_P32 | reverse complement strand
CCGGCACCACCAGCGTTCCGTACGAGCTGGCTGCGCAAGGTGATGACGTCTACAAAGACGGTCAAGTTGTGGAAGTCGGCATCGACAACGCCACCGTTGACGGCAAGTCCTTCGAGAACCTGGTACTCGGCGACAAAGCTCAAGTGACCATCGGCGACAC
>NZ_CAXAQF010000483.1:0-163 GCF_963970735.1 Pseudomonas sp. RA_35y_Pfl2_P32 | reverse complement strand
CGGTGCCGTCGGTGAGCTTGAAGGTCAACTCGCCGTGGTTGCTCATCGGCAGGCCAGCAGCGTTGGTCAGGGTCACGGTGTAGGTGACGGAACCACCTTCGGTGACGGTGGTTTTATCCACAGACAGGGTGGCAACCACTTCGGAGATAGTGTCGCCGATGGT
>NZ_CAXAQF010000482.1:0-164 GCF_963970735.1 Pseudomonas sp. RA_35y_Pfl2_P32 | reverse complement strand
GCAGTGCCGGTGGTGCCATTGGCCGGGATCTTGATCTCGGTGCCGTCGGTGAGCTTGAAGGTCAACTCGCCGTGGTTGCTCATCGGCAGGCCAGCAGCGTTGGTCAGGGTCACGGTGTAGGTGACGGAACCACCTTCGGTGACGGTGGTTTTATCCACAGACAG
>NZ_CAXAQF010000481.1:0-165 GCF_963970735.1 Pseudomonas sp. RA_35y_Pfl2_P32 | reverse complement strand
AGTTGACCTTCAAGCTCACCGACGGCACCGAGATCAAGATCCCGGCCAATGGCACCACCGGCACTGCTGTGGTCACCGCCAAGGACGACATCTTCACTGGCGGTCAGGACGCCATCGTCAACAAACTTGAGTCGGTTTCGGCTAACAACTTCGAGAAGCTGACAC
>NZ_CAXAQF010000480.1:0-168 GCF_963970735.1 Pseudomonas sp. RA_35y_Pfl2_P32 | reverse complement strand
GCTCGTAGAGGTCGAGCATCTTGCTGATATCTTTTTCAACACCAGGCTGTCCGGGCCAGCCCGTGCGATAGAGCCCCGCCAGGTTGTGCATCGCCTTCCAATGATCTTTAGCGATGGCTTTCTCGTACAGCCCGACGATGCTTCGCCAGTTTTTTACCCCTCGAGTTT
>NZ_CAXAQF010000479.1:0-170 GCF_963970735.1 Pseudomonas sp. RA_35y_Pfl2_P32 | reverse complement strand
ACGCCGCAGTCGACGGCAAATCCTTCGAAAATCTGGTTCTCGGTAACGAAGCCATCGTTAAAGTCGGCGACACCGTCTCCGAAGTGGTCGCCACTCTGTCTGTGGATAAAACCACCGTCACCGAAGGTGGTTCCGTCACCTACACCGTGACCCTGACCAACGCTGCTGGC
>NZ_CAXAQF010000478.1:0-174 GCF_963970735.1 Pseudomonas sp. RA_35y_Pfl2_P32 | reverse complement strand
GCAGCATGTCCTCGGTCAGTGTGCGCTGGGCCTGCGGCATCAGTTGCTCCTGTCCCAGTTCCTGCAAGGTCGCATAGGTGGTACTGGAGAAGTTGCCGGAGTTCGGGGTGTTGGTCACCACGAACAGATAGAGAGGTTTTTTGCGTTTTCTGTTTCGGTAAGCCGCCGCCAATT
>NZ_CAXAQF010000477.1:0-174 GCF_963970735.1 Pseudomonas sp. RA_35y_Pfl2_P32 | reverse complement strand
CCGCGACCCTGACCAACCCGGCGGGTACGCCGATGACCGTGACCTTGAGCAATGGCTCGGTCATCGTTATCGAAGCGGGTAAAACCACCGGTACCGTGCTGGTCGATACCCCGGCCAACGATGTGTACGTCAATGGCAGCACCGTTAGCACGACTATTACCGGGACTACTGGCG
>NZ_CAXAQF010000476.1:0-179 GCF_963970735.1 Pseudomonas sp. RA_35y_Pfl2_P32 | reverse complement strand
TAACGAAGCCATCGTTAAAGTCGGCGACACCGTCTCCGAAGTGGTCGCCACTCTGTCTGTGGATAAAACCACCGTCACCGAAGGTGGTTCCGTCACCTACACCGTGACCCTGACCAACGCTGCTGGCCTGCCGATGAGCAACCACGGCGAGTTGACCTTCAAGCTCACCGACGGCACCG
>NZ_CAXAQF010000475.1:0-180 GCF_963970735.1 Pseudomonas sp. RA_35y_Pfl2_P32 | reverse complement strand
CCTACACCGCGACCCTGACCAATCCGGCCGGCACGCCGATGACCGTGACCTTAAGCAATGGCTCGGTCATCGTTATCGAAGCGGGTAAAACCACCGGTACCGTGCTGGTCGATACCCCGGCCAACGATGTGTACGTCAATGGCAGCACCGTTAGCACGACTATTACCGGGACTACTGGCG
>NZ_CAXAQF010000474.1:0-181 GCF_963970735.1 Pseudomonas sp. RA_35y_Pfl2_P32 | reverse complement strand
CCTTCGGTGACGGTGGTTTTATCCACAGACAGGGTGGCAACCACTTCGGAGATAGTGTCGCCGATGGTCACTTGAGCTTTGTCGCCGAGTACCAGGTTCTCGAAGGACTTGCCGTCAACGGTGGCGTTGTCGATGCCGACTTCCACAACTTGACCGTCTTTGTAGACGTCATCACCTTGCG
>NZ_CAXAQF010000473.1:0-186 GCF_963970735.1 Pseudomonas sp. RA_35y_Pfl2_P32 | reverse complement strand
GGTTGCTCATCGGCAGGCCAGCAGCGTTGGTCAGGGTCACGGTGTAGGTGACGGAACCACCTTCGGTGACGGTGGTTTTATCCACAGACAGGGTGGCAACCACTTCGGAGATAGTGTCGCCGATGGTCACTTGAGCTTTGTCGCCGAGTACCAGGTTCTCGAAGGACTTGCCGTCAACGGTGGCGT
>NZ_CAXAQF010000472.1:0-187 GCF_963970735.1 Pseudomonas sp. RA_35y_Pfl2_P32 | reverse complement strand
CCGCCTCGCCCGCCCTTACCACTCAGGCCGACCGGCAGGTCGCCGTGCTCTGGCTTTTGATCTTGATCCACCCGCCCCATCGGCAGGCTGAGCGAAGGTGTCCATCAGGGGGGGGAGGCGCGTAGCGTCGTGCGGCGAAGCCGCATACATCGAGAGGAGGTGCAGCGAAGCAAACCGGAGGCGATGC
>NZ_CAXAQF010000471.1:0-187 GCF_963970735.1 Pseudomonas sp. RA_35y_Pfl2_P32 | reverse complement strand
CCGTCACCTACACCGTGACCCTGACCAACGCTGCTGGCCTGCCGATGAGCAACCACGGCGAGTTGACCTTCAAGCTCACCGACGGCACCGAGATCAAGATCCCGGCCAATGGCACCACCGGCACTGCTGTGGTCACCGCCAAGGACGACATCTTCACTGGCGGTCAGGACGCCATCGTCAACAAACT
>NZ_CAXAQF010000470.1:0-189 GCF_963970735.1 Pseudomonas sp. RA_35y_Pfl2_P32 | reverse complement strand
CAACAGCACCACTGGCACGGCAACCGTGGTCACCAGCAATGACATCTTCACCGGCGGCCAGCCGGCGCTGGTCAACAAACTGGAAAGCGTCTCCGGTGGCGATCAGTTCGAACAACTGACCCTGGGCAAAGACCAGTTCACCACCACCGTCACCGACCAACCATCGGGCGAAGGCGACAAGATCACCGT
>NZ_CAXAQF010000469.1:0-190 GCF_963970735.1 Pseudomonas sp. RA_35y_Pfl2_P32 | reverse complement strand
AGGTCACTTACACCGTGACCCTGACCAACGCTGCCGGCATGCCGATGGCCAACCATGGCGAGTTGACCTTCAAACTCACCGACGGCACCGAGATCAAGATCCCGGCCAATGGCACCACCGGCACTGCTGTGGTCACCGCCAAGGACGACATCTTCACCGGCGGTCAGGACGCCATCGTCAACAAACTCGA
>NZ_CAXAQF010000468.1:0-195 GCF_963970735.1 Pseudomonas sp. RA_35y_Pfl2_P32 | reverse complement strand
ATCGGTAATAACGCTCGGCCATGTCATCATCCTGTTTATCCCTTGGGAGCGCAAAAGCGAAGTACCGGCCTAATTGAACCTGTGCTAAGGGACTGCCCAATTGCGCGGCCTGGAACATGTAGGAGCTGGCCATGCGGTCCGACTTCAATACACCGACTCCACGTTCGGCCACCACAGCCCAATTGTAATAACCCA
>NZ_CAXAQF010000467.1:0-198 GCF_963970735.1 Pseudomonas sp. RA_35y_Pfl2_P32 | reverse complement strand
ACGAGCCAGGTGCTGACGGCGACAAAATCACCGTCACCATCGAAAGCAACGGCGACGTACTGGAAAACGCCGCACCGAAGTTCACCGTCAAGGTCGACCAGGTCCTCAAACAAGACCTGACCGTGACTCTGAGCAACGGCGATACCGTCGTCATCAAGGCCGGCACCACCAGCGTTCCGTACGAGCTGGCTGCGCAAG
>NZ_CAXAQF010000466.1:0-208 GCF_963970735.1 Pseudomonas sp. RA_35y_Pfl2_P32 | reverse complement strand
CTGTTCGTGGTGACCAACACCCCGAACTCCGGCAACTTCTCCAGTACCACCTATGCGACCTTGCAGGAACTGGGACAGGAGCAACTGATGCCGCAGGCCCAGCGCACACTGACCGAGGACATGCTGCGCAAGCGCAGCCACTTGGCGTATCTGCAGGCCAACCCGCACACCGACGCCTACGTGCAACGGGCCCAACTCAATCGAGCCG
>NZ_CAXAQF010000465.1:0-208 GCF_963970735.1 Pseudomonas sp. RA_35y_Pfl2_P32 | reverse complement strand
AGCAATGGCTCGGTCATCGTTATCGAAGCGGGTAAAACCACCGGTACCGTGCTGGTCGATACCCCGGCCAACGATGTGTACGTCAATGGCAGCACCGTTAGCACGACTATTACCGGGACTACTGGCGGCAACTTCGAAAACCTGGTGCCAAGCACCACGCCAGCCGTTACCACCATCAGTGATTCGACTGACACTACCGGCCTGACCT
>NZ_CAXAQF010000464.1:0-209 GCF_963970735.1 Pseudomonas sp. RA_35y_Pfl2_P32 | reverse complement strand
TCGACCAGGTCCTCAAACAAGACCTGACCGTGACCCTGAGCAATGGCGATACCGTCGTCATCAAAGCCGGCACCACCAGCACTCCGTACGAGCTGGCTGCGCAAGGTGATGACGTCTACAAAGACGGTCAAGTTGTGGAAGTCGGCATCGACAACGCCACCGTTGACGGCAAGTCCTTCGAGAACCTGGTACTCGGCGACAAAGCTCAA
>NZ_CAXAQF010000463.1:0-210 GCF_963970735.1 Pseudomonas sp. RA_35y_Pfl2_P32 | reverse complement strand
TCTATCGCACGGGCTGGCCCGGACAGCCTGGTGTTGAAAAAGATATCAGCAAGATGCTCGACCTCTACGAGCGTATGGTAAAGCTCAAAGTCCCGCTGGGTTATTACAATTGGGCTGTGGTGGCCGAACGTGGAGTCGGTGTATTGAAGTCGGACCGCATGGCCAGCTCCTACATGTTCCAGGCCGCGCAATTGGGCAGTCCCTTAGCAC
>NZ_CAXAQF010000462.1:0-212 GCF_963970735.1 Pseudomonas sp. RA_35y_Pfl2_P32 | reverse complement strand
ACCAGGTTCTCGAAGGACTTGCCGTCAACGGTGGCGTTGTCGATGCCGACTTCCACAACTTGACCGTCTTTGTAGACGTCATCACCTTGCGCAGCCAGCTCGTACGGAACGCTGGTGGTGCCGGCCTTGATGACGACGGTATCGCCGTTGCTCAGAGTCACGGTCAGGTCTTGTTTGAGGACCTGGTCGACCTTGACGGTGAACTTCGGTGC
>NZ_CAXAQF010000461.1:0-221 GCF_963970735.1 Pseudomonas sp. RA_35y_Pfl2_P32 | reverse complement strand
CTGCCCGACCTGCCGTTGCGCCTGATTACCCAGGGCGACATCGAGGCCGGGGTGTCGTTGTTCATCACCGTGGAGGCGGCCCACATCAAGCCGGTAGAAGGCGGCACGCTGGAGCTCTATTACCAGTTGCTGATTGCAGACAGTGTGCTGGCGAAGTTGGACCGCTACACCGCGTTGCACGCGATTCGCGAGTCCGAACACGCGGCCTTGCTCAACGTCGG
>NZ_CAXAQF010000460.1:0-222 GCF_963970735.1 Pseudomonas sp. RA_35y_Pfl2_P32 | reverse complement strand
ACGCCACCGTTGACGGCAAGTCCTTCGAGAACCTGGTACTCGGCGACAAAGCTCAAGTGACCATCGGCGACACTATCTCCGAAGTGGTTGCCACCCTGTCTGTGGATAAAACCACCGTCACCGAAGGCGGTTCCGTCACCTACACCGTGACCCTGACCAACGCTGCTGGCTTGCCGATGAGCAACCACGGCGAGCTGACCTTCAAACTCACCGACGGCACCG
>NZ_CAXAQF010000459.1:0-229 GCF_963970735.1 Pseudomonas sp. RA_35y_Pfl2_P32 | reverse complement strand
CTGGCGGTCAGGACGCCATCGTCAACAAACTCGAGTCAGTTTCGGCTAACAACTTCGAGAAGCTGACACTGGGCGATACCACCCTGACCACTTCGGTCACTGACGAGCCAGGTGCTGACGGCGACAAAATCACCGTCACCATCGAAAGCAACGGCGACGTACTGGAAAACGCCGCACCGAAGTTCACCGTCAAGGTCGACCAGGTCCTCAAACAAGACCTGACCGTGAC
>NZ_CAXAQF010000458.1:0-240 GCF_963970735.1 Pseudomonas sp. RA_35y_Pfl2_P32 | reverse complement strand
ACGAGCCAGGTGCTGACGGCGACAAAATCACCGTCACCATCGAAAGCAACGGCGACGTACTGGAAAACGCCGCACCGAAGTTCACCGTCAAGGTCGACCAGGTCCTCAAACAAGACCTGACCGTGACCCTGAGCAATGGCGACACCGTCGTCATCAAAGCCGGCACCACCAGCGTTCCGTACGAGCTGGCTGCGCAAGGTGATGACGTCTACAAAGACGGTCAAGTTGTGGAAGTCGGCA
>NZ_CAXAQF010000457.1:0-242 GCF_963970735.1 Pseudomonas sp. RA_35y_Pfl2_P32 | reverse complement strand
CACGCCGAAGCACCTCTGAGTGCAGGGAGCCCTCCAATGACCACGACGTACAGCACAACCGTGATCCCGTTCACGCCCAAGGAGCACAAGGTGATCTTCTTGACCATGGACTGGTACGCCAAAAATACCATTTACCCTCCGCGCGGCGGGGTGCGGGTTACTCCGCTGATCAACGGCGAGGAGGCTTTCGGTGCGGTCTACGAGGCCATCGAGGCGGCGTACAAGAGTGTCGAAATCATCAG
>NZ_CAXAQF010000456.1:0-247 GCF_963970735.1 Pseudomonas sp. RA_35y_Pfl2_P32 | reverse complement strand
CCATGGTTGGCCATCGGCATGCCGGCAGCGTTGGTCAGGGTCACGGTGTAAGTGACCTGGCCGCCTTCGGTGACGGTGGTTTTATCCACAGACAAGGTGGCGACCACTTCAGAGAGGGTGTCGCCGACTTTAACGACGGCTTCGTTACCGAGAACCAGATTTTCGAAGGATTTGCCGTCGACTGCGGCGTCAGTGACGCCGAGTTTGATGGTTTCGCCGTCTTTGTAGACGTCATCACCTTGCGCAG
>NZ_CAXAQF010000455.1:0-251 GCF_963970735.1 Pseudomonas sp. RA_35y_Pfl2_P32 | reverse complement strand
GGCGAGTTGACCTTCAAGCTCACCGACGGCACCGAGATCAAGATCCCGGCCAATGGCACCACCGGCACTGCCGTGGTCACCGCCAAGGACGACATCTTCACCGGCGGTCAGGATGCGATCGTCAACAAGCTGGAATCCGTCTCAGCTAACAACTTCGAGAAGCTGACCCTGGGCGATACCACGCTGACCACCAGCGTGACTGACGAACCAGGTTCGGGTGATCCGAAAGATCCGGCTAACGAAGGCGACAA
>NZ_CAXAQF010000454.1:0-255 GCF_963970735.1 Pseudomonas sp. RA_35y_Pfl2_P32 | reverse complement strand
GCTGTCGATTGCCCGGGTTTCCCCGCGCTTCTACATCCGCTGGCCGGTGCAGTTCTACACCTACCTGTTCCGCGGTACGCCGCTGTATATCCAGTTGCTGATCTGCTACACCGGGATCTACAGCCTGGCCGCGATCCGTGCGCAACCGGTGCTCGACGCGTTCTTCCGTGACGCGATGAACTGCACCATCCTGGCCTTCGCCCTGAACACCTGCGCCTACACCACGGAGATTTTCGCCGGGGCGATTCGCAGCAT
>NZ_CAXAQF010000453.1:0-255 GCF_963970735.1 Pseudomonas sp. RA_35y_Pfl2_P32 | reverse complement strand
AAATCACTTTGTCCCCCCCCAGCGTATTGAGCCAGGTGGCGGTCAGCGTGGTGTCTGGGCGATCCGGGTCGAGGACGCCGTCGACCACCCCGGCCACCGTCGGCCGCGGCAGTTCCGCGCGTGGCTCACCGACGTTGAGCAAGGCCGCGTGTTCGGACTCGCGAATCGCGTGCAACGCGGTGTAGCGGTCCAACTTCGCCAGCACACTGTCTGCAATCAGCAACTGGTAATAGAGCTCCAGCGTGCCGCCTTCTA
>NZ_CAXAQF010000452.1:0-255 GCF_963970735.1 Pseudomonas sp. RA_35y_Pfl2_P32 | reverse complement strand
CGACCATCACCCATTGGGGCAGGCTCCAGTCCTCGGAGCGGTTGTCGACCAGGTCGTAACACTCATAGGCCACCGGTAACCCCTTGGCGTCCGAATCGCCGGCCTCGCGGATCGTTGCTTCATCGACATGAATCACGATCGGCGTCTTGCCATCGACCTGGTCCTGGGTCAGCGGCAGGCTGTACACAAACACCCCACCCCAAGTCAGGCGTTCCACATCGCCCACGGCCACCTCGGGATACGGCTCGATGGTGA
>NZ_CAXAQF010000451.1:0-255 GCF_963970735.1 Pseudomonas sp. RA_35y_Pfl2_P32 | reverse complement strand
ACGAAGACACCGCGAACGCCGTGGGTTTCGTCATGGGCCACAACATGCACCGCAACTACTGGGATACCAGCGCCCACCTGTATGACGACAAAGCGGCGCGCCGCAGTCCGGGCTTCGGTCCCTGGCAAGACCTGTCGATCAAAGTGCAAGGCCCTGCCTTGCATGACCTGAACCACAACTTCGCCACCGCCTGGGATCGGGAAACCGCCTGGGTCAAAAAATGGTTTGTCGATGGCCTGCGCGATCAACGCCAGG
>NZ_CAXAQF010000450.1:0-255 GCF_963970735.1 Pseudomonas sp. RA_35y_Pfl2_P32 | reverse complement strand
AAATCACTTTGTCCCCCCCCAGCGTATTGAGCCAGGTGGCGGTCAGCGTGGTGTCTGGGCGATCCGGGTCGAGGACGCCGTCGACCACCCCGGCCACCGTCGGCCGCGGCAGTTCCGCGCGTGGCTCGCCGACGTTGAGCAAGGCCGCGTGTTCGGACTCGCGAATCGCGTGCAACGCGG
Organism: Pseudomonas sp. RA_35y_Pfl2_P32; assembly: GCF_963970735.1. Classification (NCBI taxonomy): domain Bacteria; kingdom Pseudomonadati; phylum Pseudomonadota; class Gammaproteobacteria; order Pseudomonadales; family Pseudomonadaceae; genus Pseudomonas; species Pseudomonas sp. RA_35y_Pfl2_P32. Next base: position 75 of record NZ_CAXAQF010000450.1, on the reverse strand, counting down.
TGTAGCGGTCCAACTTCGCCAGCACACTGTCTGCAATCAGCAACTGGTAATAGAGCTCCAGCGTGCCGCCTTCTA
>NZ_CAXAQF010000449.1:0-255 GCF_963970735.1 Pseudomonas sp. RA_35y_Pfl2_P32 | reverse complement strand
ATGCTGCGAATCGCCCCGGCGAAAATCTCCGTGGTGTAGGCGCAGGTGTTCAGGGCGAAGGCCAGGATGGTGCAGTTCATCGCGTCACGGAAGAACGCGTCGAGCACCGGTTGCGCACGGATCGCGGTCAGGCTGTAGATCCCGGTGTAGCAGATCAGCAACTGGATATACAGCGGCGTACCGCGGAACAGGTAGGTGTAGAACTGCACCGGCCAGCGGATGTAGAAGCGCGGGGAAACCCGGGCAATCGACAGC
>NZ_CAXAQF010000448.1:0-255 GCF_963970735.1 Pseudomonas sp. RA_35y_Pfl2_P32 | reverse complement strand
GAGTCGATCTACGACGACTTCATGAAAGTGGTGATGAAGAAGGTCCTGCAAATCAAGCGTGGCGACCCGCTGGACACCGACACCATGGTCGGCGCCCAGGCGTCCGAGCAGCAATTCGACAAGATTCTCTCCTACCTGGAAATCGCCAAGGGCGAAGGCGCCGAGCTGCTGACCGGTGGCAAGGTGGAAAAACTCGAGGGCAACCTGGCGACCGGCTATTACATCCAGCCGACCCTGCTCAAGGGCACCAACAAA
>NZ_CAXAQF010000447.1:0-255 GCF_963970735.1 Pseudomonas sp. RA_35y_Pfl2_P32 | reverse complement strand
AGATCAGGCCGCAGCCCGATCCGGTTGGTAATCGGTCCCGTTGCGCAGCATCGCCCAAGCCATGCGTGCGGTTTTGTTGGCCAGCGCGATAGCGGCCACATTGGGATGTGATCGCTCGGCCAAACGAGCAGCCCACTGGCTGAGCCGATCGTCTTTGGATTTGGCTGTACGCAGGGCCGAGCGCGCACCGTGGATCATCAGTGTTCGCAGATAAGCATCGCCACGTTTGCTGATGCCAAGTAGCCGATCTTTACC
>NZ_CAXAQF010000446.1:0-255 GCF_963970735.1 Pseudomonas sp. RA_35y_Pfl2_P32 | reverse complement strand
GAGTCGATCTACGACGACTTCATGAAAGTGGTGATGAAGAAGGTCCTGCAAATCAAGCGTGGCGACCCGCTGGACACCGACACCATGGTCGGCGCCCAGGCGTCCGAGCAGCAATTCGACAAGATTCCCTCCTACCTGGAAATCGCCAAGGGCGAAGGCGCCGAGCTGCTGACCGGTGGCAAGGTGGAAAAACTCGAGGGCAACCTGGCGACCGGCTATTACATCCAGCCGACCCTGCTCAAGGGCACCAACAAA
>NZ_CAXAQF010000445.1:0-255 GCF_963970735.1 Pseudomonas sp. RA_35y_Pfl2_P32 | reverse complement strand
ACACCGCCTACGTGTTCATCTCCCACAACCTGGCGGTGGTCCGTCATGTGGCCGACCACGTGATGGTGATGTACCTCGGCCGGCCGGTGGAAATGGGCCCCAAAGAGGACATCTACACCCGTCCCCTGCACCCCTACACCCAAGCCCTGCTGTCGGCCACACCGACCATCCACCCGGACCCGGACAAGCCGAAAATCAAGATCGTCGGCGAACTGCCCAACCCGCTCAACCCACCGCCCGGCTGCGCCTTCCACA
>NZ_CAXAQF010000444.1:0-255 GCF_963970735.1 Pseudomonas sp. RA_35y_Pfl2_P32 | reverse complement strand
TGAACGCGATCTTGGCGATGCGCTTGCTGGTGGCCAGGGCTTCGCCGGCTTCTTTGCCGAACCCTTGCACCACGTTCAGCACGCCCGGTGGCAGCAGGTCACCGATCAGTTCCAGCAGCACGCTGATGCCCAGCGGTGTTTGCTCGGCAGGCTTGAGCACCACGCAGTTACCGGCAGCCAGGGCTGGCGCGAGTTTCCAGGCGGCCATCAGGATCGGGAAGTTCCACGGGATGATCTGCCCGACCACGCCCAGGG
>NZ_CAXAQF010000443.1:0-255 GCF_963970735.1 Pseudomonas sp. RA_35y_Pfl2_P32 | reverse complement strand
ACGCCAAAAATACCATTTACCCTCCGCGCGGCGGGGTGCGGGTTACTCCGCTGATCAACGGCGAGGAGGCTTTCGGTGCGGTCTACGAGGCCATCGAGGCGGCGTACAAGAGTGTCGAAATCATCAGCTGGGGATTTGACCCGGCGATGCGCTTCAAACCCGGTAGCGATCGCATCGGTGAACTGCTGGATGCTCGAGGTCGCCGAGGCATCAAGACCCGTGTGCTGATCTGGAAAAATCCGCTGGCCAACTTTG
>NZ_CAXAQF010000442.1:0-255 GCF_963970735.1 Pseudomonas sp. RA_35y_Pfl2_P32 | reverse complement strand
GCCGAGTACGGTCTAGTCGCCCCGAAGGAGTTACTGATGCTGCGTCGTGCGATACCGTGCTGGCTAGAAGATGCGGATAACGGTTTGACGGTTCGCTTGCGTCGGCTACTGAATGGCTTGTGGGGCGGCCTTCGCGCACTGGATGAACGTGTTGGCGAACTCGACAGCGAGATATCTGCAATCGCGGCAAGCGAGCCGAGTGCCGTCCGTTTGCAGCAGCTGCGCGGGGTTGGCCCGATGATCGCCACCGCACTT
>NZ_CAXAQF010000441.1:0-255 GCF_963970735.1 Pseudomonas sp. RA_35y_Pfl2_P32 | reverse complement strand
CAAAGTTGTGTATTGGTCGAGGTATAGCTTCGAATGCTCCTTTTAAATTGCTTAACCCCGTAAAACTACCTAACGATGCCGCACGCTGATAATAGAACAGCGAGCGTGGCTTGTTCTCTTTAGCTGTTTCATAAAAGCTGGCGGTTTTCTCTATCGCATCAGGATTTTCCTGAGCGCCCGCACATCGGTAATAACGCTCGGCCATGTCATCATCCTGTTTATCCCTTGGGAGCGCAAAAGCGAAGTACCGGCCTA
>NZ_CAXAQF010000440.1:0-255 GCF_963970735.1 Pseudomonas sp. RA_35y_Pfl2_P32 | reverse complement strand
AAGTGCGGTGGCGATCATCGGGCCAACCCCGCGCAGCTGCTGCAAACGGACGGCACTCGGCTCGCTTGCCGCGATTGCAGATATCTCGCTGTCGAGTTCGCCAACACGTTCATCCAGTGCGCGAAGGTCGCCCCACAAGCCATTCAGTAGCCGACGCAAGCGAACCGTCAAACCGTTATCCGCATCTTCTAGCCAGCACGGTATCGCACGACGCAGCATCAGTAACTCCTTCGGGGCGACTAGACCGTACTCGGC
>NZ_CAXAQF010000439.1:0-255 GCF_963970735.1 Pseudomonas sp. RA_35y_Pfl2_P32 | reverse complement strand
TCCTCGGCCTTGAGCGGCTGCAAGGTCTTGCCGTCGGCTTCGGCCTGCAGAATGCTCGGGGGGTTGAGGTCGAGCACCACCCCAACGTCGAATTCCAGCGCTTGGGAATAGCGCGGGCGGTCATCGGGCCGCTCGACCGAGTACGACGCTTTCACCGTGCCGCCCTCATTGCCCTTGATCAATTCCCCCCTAATGGTGAACGGCACCGGTTGGCCGGCGGTGATCGAGTTGAGGGTCACCGAGTCGCGGTACACC
>NZ_CAXAQF010000438.1:0-255 GCF_963970735.1 Pseudomonas sp. RA_35y_Pfl2_P32 | reverse complement strand
CCCGCCAGGGCGCACTGGACCCGGACCTGCCGCGCACCCGCATCGAAATCCCCTTCGATGCCTCGTTCGTCGCCGGCCAGGCGATCAAGCTGTTCTGGCTCGGCACCTTGCCGGATTTCACCCCCTACCTGCCCGACCTGCCGTTGCGCCTGATTACCCAGGGCGACATCGAGGCCGGGGTGTCGTTGTTCATCACCGTGGAGGCGGCCCACATCAAGCCGGTAGAAGGCGGCACGCTGGAGCTCTATTACCAGT
>NZ_CAXAQF010000437.1:0-255 GCF_963970735.1 Pseudomonas sp. RA_35y_Pfl2_P32 | reverse complement strand
GGTAAAGATCGGCTACTTGGCATCAGCAAACGTGGCGATGCTTATCTGCGAACACTGATGATCCACGGTGCGCGCTCGGCCCTGCGTACAGCCAAATCCAAAGACGATCGGCTCAGCCAGTGGGCTGTTCGTTTGGCCGAGCGATCACATCCCAATGTGGCCGCTATCGCGCTGGCCAACAAAACCGCACGCATGGCTTGGGCGATGCTGCGCAACGGGACCGATTACCAACCGGATCGGGCTGCGGCCTGATCT
>NZ_CAXAQF010000436.1:0-255 GCF_963970735.1 Pseudomonas sp. RA_35y_Pfl2_P32 | reverse complement strand
ACTGAAAGTGCGAACCACAGTCAACAGTGAGAAGGAGTCCACACATGAAGCTTATGCGCATTGGGGTCGACCTGGCCAAGAACGTGTTTCAGATCCACGGCGTGGATTGTCATGAGCGGCCAGTCTGACGGCAACGTTTACCTCGTGATCGCTGGCTGCAAACGGTGCTGGAGAAGATCGAACCCGGCGGTGAGATCGGCATGGAAAGTTGTGGCGGTGCGCACCATTGGGCGCGGCAGCTACAGGCACGCGGTT
>NZ_CAXAQF010000435.1:0-255 GCF_963970735.1 Pseudomonas sp. RA_35y_Pfl2_P32 | reverse complement strand
TGAACGCGATCTTGGCGATGCGCTTGCTGGTGGCCAGGGCTTCGCCGGCTTCTTTGCCGAACCCTTGCACCACGTTCAGCACGCCCGGTGGCAGCAGGTCACCGATCAGTTCCAGCAGCACGCTGATACCCAGCGGTGTTTGCTCGGCAGGCTTGAGCACCACGCAGTTACCGGCAGCCAGGGCTGGCGCGAGTTTCCAGGCGGCCATCAGGATCGGGAAGTTCCACGGGATGATCTGCCCGACCACGCCCAGGG
>NZ_CAXAQF010000434.1:0-255 GCF_963970735.1 Pseudomonas sp. RA_35y_Pfl2_P32 | reverse complement strand
ACTGGTAATAGAGCTCCAGCGTGCCGCCTTCTACCGGCTTGATGTGGGCCGCCTCCACGGTGATGAACAACGACACCCCGGCCTCGATGTCGCCCTGGGTAATCAGGCGCAACGGCAGGTCGGGCAGATAGGGGGTGAAATCCGGCAAGGTGCCGAGCCAGAACAGCTTGATCGCCTGGCCGGCGACGAACGAGGCATCGAAGGGGATTTCGATGCGGGTGCGCGGCAGGTCCGGGTCCAGTGCGCCCTGGCGGG
>NZ_CAXAQF010000433.1:0-255 GCF_963970735.1 Pseudomonas sp. RA_35y_Pfl2_P32 | reverse complement strand
ATGTGCCGCACACAACCACAGGAAGGCGCAGAGACCTCGATTCTGGAGCTGTACCACAACGCCTTGGGCAACGTGCGCAACTACGCCTACTTTGAAAACCAGTACTTCCGCTACCCGCCGTTTGCCAAGCAGTTGCGTGAATTGGCGGCGGCTTACCGAAACAGAAAACGCAAAAAACCTCTCTATCTGTTCGTGGTGACCAACACCCCGAACTCCGGCAACTTCTCCAGTACCACCTATGCGACCTTGCAGGAA
>NZ_CAXAQF010000432.1:0-255 GCF_963970735.1 Pseudomonas sp. RA_35y_Pfl2_P32 | reverse complement strand
CCTTCGTACTCCTCCGTTACTCTTTAGGAGGAGACCGCCCCAGTCAAACTACCCACCATACACTGTCCTCGATCCGGATAACGGACCTGAGTTAGAACCTCAAAGTTGCCAGGGTGGTATTTCAAGGATGGCTCCACGCAGACTGGCGTCCACGCTTCAAAGCCTCCCACCTATCCTACACAAGCAAATTCAAAGTCCAGTGCAAAGCTATAGTAAAGGTTCACGGGGTCTTTCCGTCTAGCCGCGGATACACTG
>NZ_CAXAQF010000431.1:0-255 GCF_963970735.1 Pseudomonas sp. RA_35y_Pfl2_P32 | reverse complement strand
CCTTCGTACTCCTCCGTTACTCTTTAGGAGGAGACCGCCCCAGTCAAACTACCCACCATACACTGTCCTCGATCCGGATAACGGACCTGAGTTAGAACCTCAAAGTTGCCAGGGTGGTATTTCAAGGTTGGCTCCACGCAGACTGGCGTCCACGCTTCAAAGCCTCCCACCTATCCTACACAAGCAAATTCAAAGTCCAGTGCAAAGCTATAGTAAAGGTTCACGGGGTCTTTCCGTCTAGCCGCGGATACACTG
>NZ_CAXAQF010000430.1:0-255 GCF_963970735.1 Pseudomonas sp. RA_35y_Pfl2_P32 | reverse complement strand
GAAAACTGTACTTTTAGGTATCAGCAAACGTGGAGACAGAAACCAGAGACGGCTGCTGATCCAGTGCGCCCGGGTTTACTTGATGCATCTGGATCGACAGAAAGGCGCGCTGGCGGAGTGGGTCCGTCATTTGATAGCGACCCACCATCACTCCAACCACGTGGTCTGCGCGCTAGCCAACAAGTTGGCGAGGATCGCTTGGGCAATTGCGGCACACCACACTGTATTCGATGCGGGGCCAAGCGCGATGAACGC
>NZ_CAXAQF010000429.1:0-255 GCF_963970735.1 Pseudomonas sp. RA_35y_Pfl2_P32 | reverse complement strand
CCCCCCCCCCCCCCCCCCCCCCCCCCCCCCCCCCCCCCCCCCCCCCCCCCCCCCCCCCCCCCCCCCCCCCCCCCCCCCCCCCCCCCCCCCCCCCCCCCCCCCCCCCCCCCCCCCCCCCCCCCCCCCCACCCCCCCCCCCCCCCCCCCCCCCCCCCCCCCCCCCCCCCCCCCCCCCCCCCCCCCCCCCCCCCCCCCCCCCCCCCCCCCCCCCCCCCCCCCCCCCCCCCCCCCCCCCCCCCCCCCCCCCCCCCCCCC
>NZ_CAXAQF010000428.1:0-255 GCF_963970735.1 Pseudomonas sp. RA_35y_Pfl2_P32 | reverse complement strand
GCGTTCATCGCGCTTGGCCCCGCATCGAATACAGTGTGGTGTGCCGCAATTGCCCAAGCGATCCTCGCCAACTTGTTGGCTAGCGCGCAGACCACGTGGTTGGAGTGATGGTGGGTCGCTATCAAATTACGGACCCACTCCGCCAGCGCGCCTTTCTGTCGATCCAGATGCATCAAGTAAACCCGGGCGCACTGGATCAGCAGCCGTCTCTGGTTTCTGTCTCCACGTTTGCTGATACCTAAAAGTACAGTTTTC
>NZ_CAXAQF010000427.1:0-256 GCF_963970735.1 Pseudomonas sp. RA_35y_Pfl2_P32 | reverse complement strand
CCGTACGAGCTGGCTGCGCAAGGTGATGACGTCTACAAAGACGGTCAAGTTGTGGAAGTCGGCATCGACAACGCCACCGTTGACGGCAAGTCCTTCGAGAACCTGGTACTGGGCGACAAAGCTCAGGTCACCATCGGCGACACTATCTCCGAAGTGGTTGCCACCCTGTCTGTGGATAAAACCACCGTCACCGAAGGTGGTTCCGTCACCTACACCGTGACCCTGACCAACGCTGCTGGCCTGCCGATGAGCAACC
>NZ_CAXAQF010000426.1:0-263 GCF_963970735.1 Pseudomonas sp. RA_35y_Pfl2_P32 | reverse complement strand
AATCAGCGATCCGGTATGGTGCCCAAAATGCAGCAGCATGGGGTTTATCGCTGAAGGCAATCCGACCTTTATCGTTGAGGGCGTTGCCGTCGCAACTCACGGGCACGCGGTGCAATGCGGTTGCCCTGCGGGCAGCAATCGCTTAATCGCCACGCAGAGCACGGTAATGGCGGCAGAGGACGGCAGCGTGACCATCGCGCCCGAATTTGCAGCAATGGCCCAGGCGGCCACGCATGTCTGGGCACAAGCCATCAGTGATGGCT
>NZ_CAXAQF010000425.1:0-268 GCF_963970735.1 Pseudomonas sp. RA_35y_Pfl2_P32 | reverse complement strand
TTTTTGGCGTACCAGTCCATGGTCAAGAAGATCACCTTGTGCTCCTTGGGCGTGAACGGGATCACGGTTGTGCTGTACGTCGTGGTCATTGGAGGGCTCCCTGCACTCAGAGGTGCTTCGGCGTGCTGCCGGGTTCGCGATTAGCGGCTCGAGCTGATCGGCCTGCGCGTGAGTGCCGGTAAACGCCAGCACTTGAAGGTGCGCAATGGTAGCCAACATGAACTGCGCAAGAAGTTGCGCAATTGCCCGCAGAGCACCGCTACGCAAG
>NZ_CAXAQF010000424.1:0-269 GCF_963970735.1 Pseudomonas sp. RA_35y_Pfl2_P32 | reverse complement strand
GCTCGTAGAGGTCGAGCATCTTGCTGATATCTTTTTCAACACCAGGCTGTCCGGGCCAGCCCGTGCGATAGAGCCCCGCCAGGTTGTGCATCGCCTTCCAATGATCTTTAGCGATGGCTTTCTCGTAAAGCCCGACGATGCTTCGCCAGTTTTTAACCCCTCGAACTTTCTCGAGCGCGCGGGCCTGTTGAAACCAGCGTTCAGCCTCCGCATCCAGCGGTGGGTTATGGTCTTTTTCGTACGCACAGGTAAACGTGGGATAGGCCATA
>NZ_CAXAQF010000423.1:0-272 GCF_963970735.1 Pseudomonas sp. RA_35y_Pfl2_P32 | reverse complement strand
CCGTTACTGGGCGCCAGCGAACGGGCGGCGGTACTGGCTGCCGGTAACGCCCACGATCACGGGGTGGCCGATTTCGACCTGGTGCACCAGTTCGAGCGCCAGGCCGCCCGTGTGCCCGAGGCGATTGCCCTGCGCCAGGCGGACGTTTGCCTGAGCTACGCCGAACTGAACCGCCAGGCCAACCGTTTGGCCCACCGCCTGCAAGCGGCGGGCGTGGGGCCGGATGGGCTGGTGGGCGTGTGCCTGGAACGCGGGCCGCAACTCATGGTGGC
>NZ_CAXAQF010000422.1:0-273 GCF_963970735.1 Pseudomonas sp. RA_35y_Pfl2_P32 | reverse complement strand
GATCGCGCAGGCCATCGACAAACCATTTTTTGACCCAGGCGGTTTCCCGATCCCAGGCGGTGGCGAAGTTGTGGTTCAGGTCATGCAAGGCAGGGCCTTGCACTTTGATCGACAGGTCCTGCCAGGGGCCGAAGCCCGGACTGCGACGCGCCGCTTTGTCGTCATACAGGTGGGCGCTGGTATCCCAGTAGTTGCGGTGCATGTTGTGGCCCATGACGAAACCCACGGCGTTCGCGGTGTCTTCGTAGTCCACCAACACCATCTTCTGGTGGT
>NZ_CAXAQF010000421.1:0-273 GCF_963970735.1 Pseudomonas sp. RA_35y_Pfl2_P32 | reverse complement strand
CCGTCACCATCGAAAGCAACGGCGACGTACTGGAAAATGCTGCACCGAAGTTCACCGTCAAGGTCGACCAGGTCCTCAAACAAGACCTGACCGTCACCCTGAGCAATGGCGATACCGTCGTCATCAAGGCCGGCACCACCAGCGTGCCGTACGAGCTGGCTGCGCAAGGTGATGACGTCTACAAAGACGGCGAAACCATCAAACTCGGCGTCACTGACGCCGCAGTCGACGGCAAATCCTTCGAAAATCTGGTTCTCGGTAACGAAGCCGTCG
>NZ_CAXAQF010000420.1:0-273 GCF_963970735.1 Pseudomonas sp. RA_35y_Pfl2_P32 | reverse complement strand
TGATGCCGCAGGCCCAGCGCACACTGACCGAGGACATGCTGCGCAAGCGCAGCCACTTGGCGTATCTGCAGGCCAACCCGCACACCGACGCCTACGTGCAACGGGCCCAACTCAATCGAGCCGAGGTGCTGCAACGCCAAATTGCCGCCCTGGAAGAAAAAGGCATCACCCCCGAGGTCGAGGAGCGTCTGGGAGGCCTCAAGCCAAGCGACATCCCGGAACTGGGCAAGCCGAAAGACGGCGCAGAGGAAGAACTCAAACCCTACACCCTGC
>NZ_CAXAQF010000419.1:0-277 GCF_963970735.1 Pseudomonas sp. RA_35y_Pfl2_P32 | reverse complement strand
TTAGCACGACTATTACCGGGACTACTGGCGGCAACTTCGAAAACCTGGTGCCAAGCACCACGCCAGCCGTTACCACCATCAGTGATTCGACTGACACTACCGGCCTGACCTTGACCGCCACGGGCGGTATCACCGAAGGCGGGCAGATCACCTACACCGCGACCCTGACCAATCCGGCCGGCACGCCGATGACCGTGACCTTAAGCAATGGCTCGGTCATCGTTATCGAAGCGGGTAAAACCACCGGTACCGTGCTGGTCGATACCCCGGCCAACGA
>NZ_CAXAQF010000418.1:0-279 GCF_963970735.1 Pseudomonas sp. RA_35y_Pfl2_P32 | reverse complement strand
TAACGAAGCCATCGTTAAAGTCGGCGACACCGTCTCCGAAGTGGTCGCCACTCTGTCTGTGGATAAAACCACCGTCACCGAAGGTGGTTCCGTCACCTACACCGTGACCCTGACCAACGCTGCTGGCTTGCCAATGAGCAACCACGGCGAGTTGACCTTCAAGCTTTCCGACGGCACCACCATCACCGTTCCGGCCAACAGCACCACTGGCACGGCAACCGTGGTCACCAGCAATGACATCTTCACCGGCGGCCAGCCGGCGCTGGTCAACAAACTGGA
>NZ_CAXAQF010000417.1:0-285 GCF_963970735.1 Pseudomonas sp. RA_35y_Pfl2_P32 | reverse complement strand
CAGAGACCTCGATTCTGGAGCTGTACCACAACGCCTTGGGCAACGTGCGCAACTACGCCTACTTTGAAAACCAGTACTTCCGCTACCCGCCGTTTGCCAGGCAGTTGCGTGAATTGGCGGCGGCTTATCTTGCAAAGGGCAGAGACAAAGGCTTGTACCTGTTCGTGGTGACCAACACCCCGAACTCCGGCAACTTCTCCAGTACCACCTATGCGACCTTGCAGGAACTGGGACAGGAGCAACTGATGCCGCAGGCCCAGCGCACACTGACCGAGGACATGCTGC
>NZ_CAXAQF010000416.1:0-290 GCF_963970735.1 Pseudomonas sp. RA_35y_Pfl2_P32 | reverse complement strand
CTCCCCGAGCCTTCCGACGTGATGAAGGTGCTGGTCAAGCTCACCCGCCCCGGGGGCAAGGACGACAACGACACGCCGGGGCACTCCAAGCTGATCATGCGTCTCCCGCCCCATATCATCGCCGGCGGCATTGACAAGGACAACGTGGCGGAGGGTGTCGATATCACCATCGAGCCGTATCCCGAGGTGGCCGTGGGCGATGTGGAACGCCTGACTTGGGGTGGGGTGTTTGTGTACAGCCTGCCGCTGACCCAGGACCAGGTCGATGGCAAGACGCCGATCGTGATTCA
>NZ_CAXAQF010000415.1:0-294 GCF_963970735.1 Pseudomonas sp. RA_35y_Pfl2_P32 | reverse complement strand
GGCATGTGCTTGCCACGCCCACCTGCCACGCTACCGTCATTGCCCGTGAGCATGTCGTGTGAATAAGCCAGCACCATGATTTCATCCTGGTGGCCGATCTGACATTTGTTACCGATGGAGTCGGAGCCGGAGCAACCGGCAGAAATCAAACCTTGGCGTTTTCCGGTAATACTCATGTAGCTGTGACTGGCCATACGTCCCACTCCTTTGTGTTCGGAGTGGCAGGCTAAGACAAAAAGAAAAACTTCGGTTGTAGGGCGCTTCTGAATTTAGTGTATGAACCACAAAAACAAC
>NZ_CAXAQF010000414.1:0-297 GCF_963970735.1 Pseudomonas sp. RA_35y_Pfl2_P32 | reverse complement strand
GCGAGTCGCTGATGGTGGTAACGGCTGGCGTGGTGTCTGGCACCAGGTTCTCGAAGTTGCCGCCGGTTGTGCCCGTGATCGTTGTGCTAACGGTGCTGCCGTTGACATACACGTCGTTGGCCGGGGTATCGACCACCACGGTCCCGGTGGTTTTACCCGCTTCGATAACGATGACCGAGCCATTGCTCAAGGTCACAGTCATCGGCGTGCCGGCCGGATTAGTCAAGGTCGCGGTGTAAGTGATCTGGCCGCCTTCGGTGATACCGCCAGTCGCGGTCAGCGTCAGATCGGTAGTGT
>NZ_CAXAQF010000413.1:0-300 GCF_963970735.1 Pseudomonas sp. RA_35y_Pfl2_P32 | reverse complement strand
GGTGCATGTTGTGGCCCATGACGAAACCCACGGCGTTCGCGGTGTCTTCGTAGTCCACCAACACCATCTTCTGGTGGTGGCTGGCAAACAAGGCCAGTGCCAGCATGTGGGCAAAGTTGGTATCGGGTGCTTCCCCTTTCAGTAATCGATACAGGGTCGCCAGGCGCCCTTTCTCCTTGAGCATCTGCGGTCCGCGCAGGATTGCGTTCAGCGGCGTTTCAATGGAGAAGTCGCGGGTGCGAAACTCGACGTTCTGCATGCGTCCATCGTGGACGCGGCTGAACCACTCTCGCGTGTATT
>NZ_CAXAQF010000412.1:0-300 GCF_963970735.1 Pseudomonas sp. RA_35y_Pfl2_P32 | reverse complement strand
ACAAGCTGGAATCCGTCTCAGCTAACAACTTCGAGAAGCTGACCCTGGGCGATACCACGCTGACCACCAGCGTGACTGACGAACCAGGTTCGGGTGATCCGAAAGATCCGGCTAACGAAGGCGACAAGATCACCGTCACCATCGAAAGCAATGGCGACGTACTGGAAAACGCTGCACCGAAGTTCACCGTCAAGGTCGACCAGGTCCTCAAACAAGACCTGACCGTGACTCTGAGCAACGGCGATACCGTCGTCATCAAGGCCGGCACCACCAGCGTTCCGTACGAGCTGGCTGCGCAAG
>NZ_CAXAQF010000411.1:0-301 GCF_963970735.1 Pseudomonas sp. RA_35y_Pfl2_P32 | reverse complement strand
GACCTGTCGATCAAAGTGCAAGGCCCTGCCTTGCATGACCTGAACCACAACTTCGCCACCGCCTGGGATCGGGAAACCGCCTGGGTCAAAAAATGGTTTGTCGATGGCCTGCGCGATCAACGCCAGGCCATCAAGCCGAGCCACTTCAAAGCCGCCGGCTCAACCATGACGCAGATGTGCCGCACACAACCACAGGAAGGCGCAGAGACCTCGATTCTGGAGCTGTACCACAACGCCTTGGGCAACGTGCGCAACTACGCCTACTTTGAAAACCAGTACTTCCGCTACCCGCCGTTTGCCA
>NZ_CAXAQF010000410.1:0-307 GCF_963970735.1 Pseudomonas sp. RA_35y_Pfl2_P32 | reverse complement strand
TCCGCGAGGCCGGCGATTCGGACGCCAAGGGGTTACCGGTGGCCTATGAGTGTTACGACCTGGTCGACAACCGCTCCGAGGACTGGAGCCTGCCCCAATGGGTGATGGTCGGCGTCGATCAGCGCCGCCCGCTTGCGCCCCTGCTCAAGGAGGCGCTGAACAACGTGCTGGATGTCGACGATCTGGGCAACGCCAATGGCACCGCCCAGATCCTGGCCATCGCCACCGAGTTTTTTGCGAAGGACGACCTGATATTCGTCAGGCTCAAGGGCACGCCCCTGGAAGGGCTGCCCATCGACGAGGAACT
>NZ_CAXAQF010000409.1:0-311 GCF_963970735.1 Pseudomonas sp. RA_35y_Pfl2_P32 | reverse complement strand
TCACAAATTTTACCTTAGCCTGATCCGTTACCAGTGAAAGTAACGTTCAGTCTATCTTTCTATCACATACCCAAATTTTTAAAGAACGATCTAATCAAAGACTAGAAATCAACATTCACCATCACCAAGATGGAATGCTCATTTCTAAGCTTTAAAACAAAAAAGTCTCTTCTTAAGGAGAAACCTTATCGTCTTCTTCAATGAATCAAGCAATTCGTGTGGGAGCTTATGCAGCAGCTGATGTCGTCGATTAAGGAGGTGATCCAGCCGCAGGTTCCCCTACGGCTACCTTGTTACGACTTCACCCCAGT
>NZ_CAXAQF010000408.1:0-316 GCF_963970735.1 Pseudomonas sp. RA_35y_Pfl2_P32 | reverse complement strand
ACAAGGGGCGGTGTGATGCAGAGGCAAACTTCGATGAATGGAATTACGTGATGGATACAAACTGGAAAAATAAAAACAAAAATGAACCGCTGATCGCCCACTTGACACGCTTCTGGGATGTGGAGACGCCATATGCCAAAGCCATCGACTAAAGCGATCTCACTTTGTGCCCTCATTTTTTCCACCTTGTTGAGCGGAGCTCCGGCTATGGCCTATCCCACCTTTACCTGTGCGTACGAAAAAGACCATAACCCACCGTTGGATGCGGAGGCTGACCAATGGTTTAAACGGGCTCGTTATCTGGAGGGAGAGTTGG
>NZ_CAXAQF010000407.1:0-327 GCF_963970735.1 Pseudomonas sp. RA_35y_Pfl2_P32 | reverse complement strand
TTTGCCTGAGCTACGCCGAACTGAACCGCCAGGCCAACCGTTTGGCCCACCGCCTGCAAGCGGCGGGCGTGGGGCCGGATGGGCTGGTGGGCGTGTGCCTGGAACGCGGGCCGCAACTCATGGTGGCCTTGCTGGCCGTGCTCAAAGCCGGTGGCGCCTATGTGCCGCTGGACCCTGAATTCCCCGCCGAACGCCTGCGCCACATGCTCGACGACAGCCGCGCCGCGTTGCTGCTCAGCCAGACCTCGTTGCAGCCGGCGCTGCAGGCGCTGGGTGCAGCGGCCGAGTGCTGGTGCCTGGATCAACTGGACGAGCAGGGCCGCGACA
>NZ_CAXAQF010000406.1:0-327 GCF_963970735.1 Pseudomonas sp. RA_35y_Pfl2_P32 | reverse complement strand
TGTCGCGGCCCTGCTCGTCCAGTTGATCCAGGCACCAGCACTCGGCCGCTGCACCCAGCGCCTGCAGCGCCGGCTGCAACGAGGTCTGGCTGAGCAGCAACGCGGCGCGGCTGTCGTCGAGCATGTGCCGCAGACGTTCGGCGGGGAATTCAGGGTCCAGCGGCACATAAGCACCACCGGCCTTGAGCACGGCCAGCAAAGCCACCATGAGTTGCGGCCCGCGTTCCAGGCACACGCCCACCAGCCCATCCGGCCCCACGCCCGCCGCTTGCAGGCGGTGGGCCAAACGGTTGGCCTGGCGGTTCAGTTCGGCGTAGCTCAGGCAAA
>NZ_CAXAQF010000405.1:0-328 GCF_963970735.1 Pseudomonas sp. RA_35y_Pfl2_P32 | reverse complement strand
TGGTCGACACCCCGGCCAACGACGTGTACGTCAATGGCAGCACCGTAAGCGCGACGATTACGGGCACCACTGGCGGCAACTTCGAAAACCTGGTGCCAAGCACCACGCCAGCCGTTACCACCATCAGCGACTCGCTTGATGCCACTGGCCTAACCTTGACCGCTACAGGTGGTATCACCGAAGGCGGCCAGATCACTTACACCGCGACCCTGACCAACCCGGCGGGTACGCCGATGACCGTGACCTTGAGCAATGGCTCGGTCATCGTTATCGAAGCGGGTAAAACCACCGGTACCGTGCTGGTCGATACCCCGGCCAACGATGTGTA
>NZ_CAXAQF010000404.1:0-344 GCF_963970735.1 Pseudomonas sp. RA_35y_Pfl2_P32 | reverse complement strand
CAGCCCACTGGCTGAGCCGATCGTCTTTGGATTTGGCTGTACGCAGGGCCGAGCGCGCACCGTGGATCATCAGTGTTCGCAGATAAGCATCGCCACGTTTGCTGATGCCAAGTAGCCGATCTTTACCACCAGAGCTGTGTTGCTTCGGCGTCAGCCCCAACGAGGCGGCTAACTGTCGGCCATTGGCAAACTGTCGGGCATCACCGATGGCAGCAATAAGTGCGGTGGCGATCATCGGGCCAACCCCGCGCAGCTGCTGCAAACGGACGGCACTCGGCTCGCTTGCCGCGATTGCAGATATCTCGCTGTCGAGTTCGCCAACACGTTCATCCAGTGCGCGAAGG
>NZ_CAXAQF010000403.1:0-360 GCF_963970735.1 Pseudomonas sp. RA_35y_Pfl2_P32 | reverse complement strand
TCTATCGCACGGGCTGGCCCGGACAGCCTGGTGTTGAAAAAGATATCAGCAAGATGCTCGACCTCTACGAGCGTATGGTAAAGCTCAAAGTCCCGCTGGGTTATTACAATTGGGCTGTGGTGGCCGAGCGTGGGCACGGGGTATTGAAGTCGGACCGGATGGCCAGTTCCTATATGTTCCGGGCCGCGCAATTGGGCAGTCCTTTAGCCCAAGTTAGAATCGGAAATCACTTCTCATTTGAGTTGCCGCGAGATAAGCAAGACGACCAAATGGCCGAACCATACTTTCGATGCGCTGGAGCTCAACACATCCCAGAAGCGATTATAGAAACGGCCGCATTCTATAAAATCGCTAAAAAAA
>NZ_CAXAQF010000402.1:0-362 GCF_963970735.1 Pseudomonas sp. RA_35y_Pfl2_P32 | reverse complement strand
GCTCCGACTCCATCGGTAACAAATGTCAGATCGGCCACCAGGATGAAATCATGGTGCTGGCTTATTCACACGACATGCTCACGGGCAATGACGGTAGCGTGGCAGGTGGGCGTGGCAAGCACATGCCAATCATGATTACCAAGGGTATCGACAAGTCATCACCATTGCTGGCAAGTGCGCTGCATGAGACTGAAGAAGTGGAGTGCAAAATAAACTTTTACCGCACCTCTGCGAGTGGCGGCCAAGAGCGGTACTATTCAATACACCTGACCGGTGCACGTATCGCTCGTATCAGCTTGCAAGTTCCCCATGCCATTCGTATGAATGACGCAGAGCCCCAAGAGTTACTCTCCATTCGTTAT
>NZ_CAXAQF010000401.1:0-380 GCF_963970735.1 Pseudomonas sp. RA_35y_Pfl2_P32 | reverse complement strand
TCTATGGTTACCCCCTTTTCTGCAATACTGTTTCTGATGTCGTGTTTGGCTTGCTTTCATCTATTCGGCGTCTGAGTGGGGGAGCTACCCCGCGCCTCGATGAGAATCGATGCCCAACGATCCTGATTAGTGAAACGGCCTTTCAGCCGTGTGGGAGCCCAGGGTTGTCGTCAGGCCGGTTGGCCGTTCACGTCATCAGTTATCCAGCATCGCAAAACCAGGTGGGTTGGTGCTCGGGTGACAGCGGGGTCAGGCGTTCATCGCGCTTGGCCCCGCATCGAATACAGTGTGGTGTGCCGCAATTGCCCAAGCGATCCTCGCCAACTTGTTGGCTAGCGCGCAGACCACGTGGTTGGAGTGATGGTGGGTCGCTATCAAAT
>NZ_CAXAQF010000400.1:0-399 GCF_963970735.1 Pseudomonas sp. RA_35y_Pfl2_P32 | reverse complement strand
TCGTTTGGCCGAGCGATCACATCCCAATGTGGCCGCTATCGCGCTGGCCAACAAAACCGCACGCATGGCTTGGGCGATGCTGCGCAACGGGACCGATTACCAACCGGATCGGGCTGCGGCCTGATCTACCAAACCGTCACGTCCAACGAGTAAACAAACCGTCTACCCAGATTGCTAAGCAACCCGAACGATGGCAAACCGGTCGAACCGGCGTCGGTAAAACCCTCAAATGTCCAGGTGCGTAAAGCACGTAGAAGCGATTGGGAGCCGACGCGCGAATAGCCCATCATGGCCCTGCATCGAATCGATGCCAAAGTCAGAGGCCGAATATACGTGTGCAGTCGGCACGGGGGCCAAAGCGAAGGGGCTTGCAATGAGGAGGAGTCCATATACGGTCAT
>NZ_CAXAQF010000399.1:0-403 GCF_963970735.1 Pseudomonas sp. RA_35y_Pfl2_P32 | reverse complement strand
CCGTACGAGCTGGCTGCGCAAGGTGATGACGTCTACAAAGACGGCGAAACCATCAAACTCGGCGTCACTGACGCCGCAGTCGACGGCAAATCCTTCGAAAATCTGGTTCTCGGTAACGAAGCCGTCGTTAAAGTCGGCGATACCGTCTCTGAAGTGGTCGCCACTTTGTCTGTGGATAAAACCACCGTCACCGAAGGCGGTTCCGTCACCTACACCGTGACCCTGACCAACGCTGCTGGTCTGCCGATGGCCAACCATGGCGAGTTGACCTTCAAACTCACCGACGGCACCGAGATCAAGATCCCGGCCAATGGCACCACCGGCACTGCTGTGGTCACCGCCAAGGACGACATCTTCACTGGCGGTCAGGACGCCATCGTCAACAAACTCGAGTCAGTTTCGG
>NZ_CAXAQF010000398.1:0-405 GCF_963970735.1 Pseudomonas sp. RA_35y_Pfl2_P32 | reverse complement strand
CGACCACCACGGTACCGGTGGATTTACCGGCTTCGATGGTGATGACCGAGCCATTGCTCAAGGTCACGGTCACCGGCGTCTGTGCCGGGTTGGTCAAGGTCGCGGTGTAGGTGATCTGGCCGCCTTCGGTGATGCCGCCCGTGGCGGTCAAGGTCAGGCCGGTAGTGTCAGTCGAATCACTGATGGTGGTAACGGCTGGCGTGGTGCTTGGCACCAGGTTTTCGAAGTTGCCGCCAGTAGTCCCGGTAATAGTCGTGCTAACGGTGCTGCCATTGACATACACATCGTTGGCCGGGGTATCGACCAGCACGGTACCGGTGGTTTTACCCGCTTCGATAACGATGACCGAGCCATTGCTCAAGGTCACGGTCATCGGCGTACCCGCCGGGTTGGTCAGGGTCGCGG
>NZ_CAXAQF010000397.1:0-408 GCF_963970735.1 Pseudomonas sp. RA_35y_Pfl2_P32 | reverse complement strand
GCTATTCCCAAGCGCTGGAATTCGACGTTGGGGTGGTGCTCGACCTCAACCCCCCGAGCATTCTGCAGGCCGAAGCCGACGGCAAGACCTTGCAGCCGCTCAAGGCCGAGGAGGCCCTGACCGCGGTAATCCCGCCGGACGGATTGCTGCTCACCGATCAGTTGAGCGTGACCTGGACGGGAGCGGCCGGCACCGCCGCGGGTGGCTCACACACCACCGCGGCCAAGCCAATCAGTGAAGTGGGCCTGAGCATCGCGCTGCCGGTCACGGTGCTGGCGTTAAACCTGGGCAAGACAGTGAGCGTGACCTACACCGTCACCCGGGATGGCAAGCCCACGACCTCGCTACCGCTCACGTTGAGTGTTGGCGCCTTGCCCGTCACGGAGCTCAACTCACCGATGATTACTG
>NZ_CAXAQF010000396.1:0-415 GCF_963970735.1 Pseudomonas sp. RA_35y_Pfl2_P32 | reverse complement strand
CCGAAGTGGTCGCCACTCTGTCTGTGGATAAAACCACCGTCACCGAAGGCGGTTCCGTCACCTACACCGTGACCCTGACCAACGCTGCTGGCTTGCCGATGAGCAACCACGGCGAGCTGACCTTCAAACTCACCGACGGCACCGAGATCAAGATCCCGGCCAATGGCACCACCGGCACTGCTGTGGTCACCGCCAAGGACGACATCTTCACCGGCGGTCAGGACGCCATCGTCAACAAACTCGAGTCGGTCTCGGCTAACAACTTCGAGAAGCTGACACTGGGCGATACCACGCTGACTACCAGCGTGACTGACGAGCCAGGTGCGGACGGCGACAAAATCACCGTCACCATCGAAAGCAACGGCGACGTACTGGAAAACGCCGCACCTAAGTTCACCGTCAAGGTCGATCAAGC
>NZ_CAXAQF010000395.1:0-428 GCF_963970735.1 Pseudomonas sp. RA_35y_Pfl2_P32 | reverse complement strand
GTCAAAGAAGTCGCGCGATCGCCTGAATGCCTTTCATGCCTGTCCCGAAGCGGGCGATCGCATCCTTGTTCCGCTCCAGCTCGCCATACGGCAGGTAGCGTACCTGCAAGTCAGCGACGCGACTGAACGCCGGCCGACGAAGTTGATTACGCACCTCGTCCTCCCTGCCGTCCGGAGCAACCAGAAACAGTCCGCCCGCGGTATGCAGGTCGCCGCTTAGCGCCAGATCGAGCATGCGGACGATCCCGGAATAAATCGAGGTCGTGTGTTCGACCTCGAAAGCAGCGACCACGCGATCGCTCGCGGCATCCAACCAGAGCACATCGATGAGCCGGATCGATTCTGCGCCCGCGGCATCTTCGATTGATGAGGGCAGACGGTCGATGCAACCGGATGCCAACATGGCGCCATTGTATGAGCGTCCCCGA
>NZ_CAXAQF010000394.1:0-428 GCF_963970735.1 Pseudomonas sp. RA_35y_Pfl2_P32 | reverse complement strand
AAAGCAAAGCGCTCGAACAAGGTCTGCGCCGCGATCTTCGGCATCGCCTGTTCGGGTACGAGCCCGCGCCAGGTCGCATAGCCGACATAGGTGGGATGCGATCTGCTGCCCGCGACGGTCGGGCGGATCTGCGATCCGATTCCGTCGGCACCGATGATCACGTCGGCCTGCTCGCGAGTTCCGTCGGTGTACCTTAGCTCGACACCGGCGCTCCTGTGCTCTGCACCGACAACGTTTCGTCCGTTCTCGTAGCGATCCGGGGGAACGAGTTCGTGGAAGGTGCGAAACAGAACATCCCAGGACAGCTGCGTCTGCGGCATATGGTGACGCTGGATGACCTCTCCCGCACGATCCAGATAGATGCGTTCACGGGCCGTCACGCCGAAATGCGCCAGATGGTCGCGGCCGACTTCGCGCAGCATCGCGAA
>NZ_CAXAQF010000393.1:0-428 GCF_963970735.1 Pseudomonas sp. RA_35y_Pfl2_P32 | reverse complement strand
TGCTGCTGTTCGATCTGCGCCCACAGGCGCTGCGGATCACGGGCAGTGTCGCGGTCCACCAGCACCACGCTGGCGCCACGGACCAAAGGCAGGTACAGCTCCAGCACCGCGATGTCGAACGACAGCGAGGTCAGGGCCAGCAACCGTCCGCTCTCCTCCAGCCCTGGCGCCTGGGCCATGCTGGCGAGGAAGTTGCCCAGCCCGGCGCGGCGCACGGCCACGCCCTTGGGTTTGCCGGTGGAGCCGGAGGTGTAGATCACGTAGGCCAGGTGCTCGCCGCCGGCCACCGGCGTTGGGTTGCTGTCGCGGCCCTGCTCGTCCAGTTGATCCAGGCACCAGCACTCGGCCGCTGCACCCAGCGCCTGCAGCGCCGGCTGCAACGAGGTCTGGCTGAGCAGCAACGCGGCGCGGCTGTCGTCGAGCATGTG
>NZ_CAXAQF010000392.1:0-429 GCF_963970735.1 Pseudomonas sp. RA_35y_Pfl2_P32 | reverse complement strand
CTGTGAGACGCCCGTGACGAAACCACCCCGCAAGCAACGCCTCTCCGTCTATCTCGACCCCTCTGTCATGAACCGGCTCGCAGATCACGCCGCGCATCGGGGCCGCCTACTACGACATGTTGCGCGCCCGTGCTCTGGGCAACTATCGCGACCTGCTCGAAGCGGTGACCCTGTCGCCAGGGATGGGCATGTATCTCAACATCATCGGCAATACCGAAGCGGACAAGGACCCGACCCGGCATCCGGACGAGAACTACGCCCGCGAAATCATGCAGCTGATGTCCATCGGCCTGTTCGCGCTGGACGGCTCGGGGACGCCGAACCTGAGCCAGCCCACCTACACCCACGACGACATTGCGGGGCTCGCCAAGATCTTTACCGGCTGGGGCTGGTACGCCGCCAAGCCGACCGAGGCCTCGTTCACGCGCC
>NZ_CAXAQF010000391.1:0-429 GCF_963970735.1 Pseudomonas sp. RA_35y_Pfl2_P32 | reverse complement strand
GCCACGTTCAGCTCGGCAACTATCCGGTCGACTGGGCTGGTGATCGTTCGGAGAATGCACACGAATACGGTGAAAGACGATAGCGCAGCTGATGGGTATCGCTGCGCTCAACCCATCCTACGGGCTGCTGGACGCCCGCGGCCGTGGTCGCGACCCTGCGGCAAACTCAGGGCGCAGGGGCGCCCGGCTGAACCTCGTCCGGGTCCGCGGTGAGCTCGACGATCAGCTCGCGGATCCACCGCTGCCCGCCATGACCATGGGTGCGCTCGTGCCAGATCAGGCTGACGTCGAAGCGCTCCGCAAGCCAGGGAAGCTCGATCGCCGTCAGGCGGTCGGGAACCCCCTGCAGCAGCCGCTTGGGGACCAGGGCAACGAGGTCGCTCGTCGCGACCATCTGCGGGACGAACAGGAAGGACGCCGCCGACAGGA
>NZ_CAXAQF010000390.1:0-429 GCF_963970735.1 Pseudomonas sp. RA_35y_Pfl2_P32 | reverse complement strand
CCGGGGAACCGACCGAGCAGACCATCGCCACGATCGGTGGATTTGCCAAAGCGGGCGACATCGTCATCGATGGCGGCAATAGCTTCTACAAGGACGACATCCGCCGCGCGAAAATGCTCGCCGAAAAGGGCATCCACTATATCGATGTCGGGACGTCGGGCGGCGTATGGGGCCTGGAGCGCGGCTTCTGCATGATGGTCGGCGGCGACAAGGGATCGGTCGACCTGATCGATCCGATCCTAGCCGCGCTGGCTCCGGGCATTGGCACGATCCCGCGCACGCCCGACCGCAATGCCGATAAGGAAGATCCGCGCGCCGAGCAGGGCTATATCCATGCCGGGCCTGCGGGGGCGGGGCACTTCGTCAAGATGGTGCATAACGGCATCGAATATGGCCTGATGCAGGCCTATGCCGAGGGCTTCGACATCC
>NZ_CAXAQF010000389.1:0-430 GCF_963970735.1 Pseudomonas sp. RA_35y_Pfl2_P32 | reverse complement strand
CTGCTGGCGGTCGCGCCCGTCGGCAAGGACGAAGTCGATCTCGCAAAGCTGCTCGCCGCCTTCGCGATGGCCGCGCCGTTCGCGCTGCTGCTGCCGATCGCCATCGCCACCCAGACGGTGCTGGGTGCCGCGATCACGCTGGTGATGACCGCCTTTGGCGGCGCGGCGGCCGGCTATGTCGAACTCAAGCTCGGCAAACCCGGCCAGCGCAGCACCTTCGTGCGCCGCCGTCAGGGCGGCGTGGTCGCGGGCATTTTGTCGCTGCTGATCGCCTTCATCTTCGGCGGCGGCGCGGCGCTGGCGGTGTTTATGCTCGGCGGAGGGCTGGCGCAGCTCGGCTGAGGCTCAGGCCGCGCGCTGTGCCAGCGCGGCGGCGGCTTCCTCCATCAGGCTGGCGATGATGTCGGCGACGGGTTCTTCCTTGGTCACC
>NZ_CAXAQF010000388.1:0-430 GCF_963970735.1 Pseudomonas sp. RA_35y_Pfl2_P32 | reverse complement strand
TCACTATTACCATTAATCTCAGATAATATGTATTTAGGTTATATTGCAGGGTTACTTGCTGCGTATGCTGGTGGATTCGTTTGTACATTTTTATTTGGAACGACAAAGGCGATGCGACAGACAGATTTGTTGGGTGATTAATGATGACAAATATTTTATATCGCATTGATAAGCAGTTGAGTGATTTTACGAAGACAGAAAAGAGAATCGCGGATGACATTTGAAAGAAGGGAAATAAAAGCATGGATATGACTGTGAATGATTGGGCAGATGTGACGAATGTTATGACAGGATCGATTGTTAGATTTAGGCGGAAAAGGACACAGCAAGGTTTTCGAGAGCTAAAGAGTGCGAGAGCTCGATACGTACCGGGAGATATTGCAACCAATCCACATGTGGAATTGATTGAAAGTGAACCTGTGTAAACGGT
>NZ_CAXAQF010000387.1:0-431 GCF_963970735.1 Pseudomonas sp. RA_35y_Pfl2_P32 | reverse complement strand
CCTTGTCGAGGTGGCGCAGGCCGCCGACCGCGCCATCTGGCGACAACTCGTGCGTGAACACCCCAGCTGCGGCCAAATCGACTGCGGCGGTGACGGCATCGGTCGGCGCGACGGCAATGCCAACCCCCGCCCATTCGCCGATCGGCATCGCGTCGTTCGAGGATGTCGGGTCGTCCATATAGGAAACTCACGCGATCGGGAAAGGTTCTGGAGGTGGGGCTACCGGTAAGCGATCAAGGCGCGGTGCGGCGGAGAATGGGTGCGCAACAGCCGAATAGCTTGTACAAAAATGCGGTGTTTTGGCGTTATCGTGCGTAGTGCCGTGCGGCGAAGGTCAAGGAAATAGTCTGTTTCTTCCGTGCGATGGCGTGATGGCGCCCGGCAGCGATGCTTTACGAATGGCGTTCCCGGCGGAAGGACCCGCGCAGGCG
>NZ_CAXAQF010000386.1:0-431 GCF_963970735.1 Pseudomonas sp. RA_35y_Pfl2_P32 | reverse complement strand
TTATGCGGGTGAAGCCATCGGCAGCGCGATGAACATTATCCGCTTGCTGGTCAGCTTTGCGGTCTTCGCGATCGCGGCGATCGTCGTGCTCGACAATCTCGGGGTCAACGTCACCGGCCTCATCGCAGGCCTTGGCGTCGGCGGCATCGCGATCGGTCTGGCGGCACAGGGCATCTTTGCCGATCTGTTCGCGGCGCTTGCGATCCTGCTCGATCGCCCGTTCCGGCGTGGCGACGCGATCAGCTATGACAAATCGGCGGGCACGGTCGAGGCGATCGGGCTCAAATCGACGCGCATCCGCGGCGTCACCGGCGAGGAACGCATCGTCGCCAACAAGCAATTGCTCGAAAAGGAAATCATCAACAACACCCAGCGCGAATACCGCCGCGTGGTGTTCACGCTCGGGCTGGTGCAATGGACCCCGGTCGAAA
>NZ_CAXAQF010000385.1:0-431 GCF_963970735.1 Pseudomonas sp. RA_35y_Pfl2_P32 | reverse complement strand
CAGCCGACTATCAGGCGAAGGTCTCGGGGCCGCTGCTCGACCGCATCGATCTGCATATCGAGGTGCAGGCCGTGAGCGCCGCCGATCTGGTGTTGCCGCCGCCAAGCGAAGGCTCGGCCGAGGTCGCGGGGCGTGTCGCGGCGGCGCGGGCGGTGCAGCGAACGCGCTATGCTG
The DNA here is from genome assembly GCF_963970735.1 of Pseudomonas sp. RA_35y_Pfl2_P32. NCBI lineage: Bacteria > Pseudomonadati > Pseudomonadota > Gammaproteobacteria > Pseudomonadales > Pseudomonadaceae > Pseudomonas > Pseudomonas sp. RA_35y_Pfl2_P32. The sequence continues at coordinate 257 of NZ_CAXAQF010000385.1, read as the reverse complement.
ACCATGCGGCGCGCACCAACGCCGATGCGGACGGCGCTTTGCTCGACGCCGTCGCCACTCCCGATGCGGCAGGATGCACGCTGCTGGCGCAAGCGTCGGAAGCGATGCGTTTGTCGGCAAGGGGCTATACGCGCATCCTGCGGGTTGCGCGGACGATTGCCGACTTGGCCGGTGCCGAGACGGTCGGGCACATTCATGTTGCCGAGGCGCTAAGCTATCGCCGTCAGGCACCTCGCAATTAGTCGGGCTCAGTCGAA
>NZ_CAXAQF010000384.1:0-431 GCF_963970735.1 Pseudomonas sp. RA_35y_Pfl2_P32 | reverse complement strand
GCCGAGGCCAATTGGTCGGCGACCGCGCTGCCGCCTTGCCCGCGCACCAGGTCTGCCGGGTTGGCGACCATCGCGGCGAGGTTGGCGTTCATCGCGCAGCCGTGGTTGGAGGAAGTATTGGCCTCATATTCGGTCGAGGTGTCGCGGCTGTAATCGGGACAGCCCGGAACCGTCGCCTTTGTGCGGCTGACGATGACGCGTGCCATTCCCGGCGTAACGGCCGCACCGACCAGCGGGGCCTCGTCGGACACCAGCAGGCCATAACGCGACGCTTCGCGGGCGATATCGTCCTTTACGCCGCCGCTCGAAGGCGTGGGATTCTCGACCGCGACCTTGTCGCCATAGCCGACCCGCAACGACGCCATCCACCCGGCGAGGCGCTGCGCTTCGCCCGGGGCCAGGCCGTCGCCGCTCGTCGCGACATCAATGGC
>NZ_CAXAQF010000383.1:0-431 GCF_963970735.1 Pseudomonas sp. RA_35y_Pfl2_P32 | reverse complement strand
CTTCTCGCCGATTCGTAAGGCGCTCTTCGTCGCGATCATGATCGGATCCTCCTCGGCCGGTCCGGCCTTCGCCGGCGCCGCGGCCGGGGGCGCGACCGAGTTCACGCAGATCCTCAACAACGGCGAACTGATCAGCCTCGTCGGCCAGTCGACGACGCAGATCAACAACCAGATTCAACAGATCGCCCAGCTCGCCCAGCAGATTCAAAATCAGTTGAGGATTTACCAGAACATGCTGCAGAACACCGCGCAGCTGCCGTCGCATGTCTGGGGGCAGGCCGAGAACGATCTCAAGCAGCTACAGAACATTGTCAATCAGGGCCAGGGCATGGCCTTCTCGATGGGCAATATCGACGACGTGCTCAAGCAGCGCTTTCAGAGCTACGCCCAGTTCAAGACTAATCTGCCAAACGGTGCGAGCTTCGCATCGA
>NZ_CAXAQF010000382.1:0-433 GCF_963970735.1 Pseudomonas sp. RA_35y_Pfl2_P32 | reverse complement strand
GCCATCGCCATCGTCGTCGTGGCGGCGATCGCGGTGTTTTTGCTCGACTGGGATCTGCAGCCCGCCATCATCACCCTGGTCGGCGGCATCGCGGCGGCGTTGGCGGCAACGGGCACGGGCGACGGCCCGATCGAAATGCTACGCCCCGTCGAAAGCATCCGCCAGCCCAGCCCGCCCGACGTACAGGACGTGATTCAGGCGATCGTGCACCCCGTCCTGATCGTGGCGGACGGGCGCGTCACCCATGCCAATGCGGTCGCCCTGGCGCTGCTCGGCAAGCATATCGTGGGCGAGGATGTGCGCGTCGCCATCCGCCACCCCGGTGCCGCCGAACGCCTGGCCAGCCCGACCACCGGCGTTCCGCAAGGGCCGATCAATCTGGTCGGGCTGGGCACGAAGGACCAGCACTGGGAAATGCACGTCGCGCGCGCCA
>NZ_CAXAQF010000381.1:0-433 GCF_963970735.1 Pseudomonas sp. RA_35y_Pfl2_P32 | reverse complement strand
AAACCCGGCCCGAGCAATGCTCGGGCCGGGTTTTATCCGTCGTTAGAGCAGATCAGAACTTAGCCGAAAGCTCCAGGCCCCAAGTGCGGGGTGCGTTGAAGTTGGCATAGTCGCCGAGGATGCCGCCATAGTTGGTCGAGGCAACCGTGCCGTTCGGATTGTAGTTGACGACCGGCGACGAGTTCGCAGCCGAGCGACGGTAGATGTAGGTGGTGTCGAGCAGGTTGCGCGCCCAGACCGAAACGGTGACCTTGTTATGATCGTTCACCGCGATGTCGGCCAGTGCGAGGCGACCGTTCATGACGAAGCTTGCGTCGGTCTTGGTCGGCTCGAGCTGGAAGCTGTACTGGCTGCTCGAATAGTTGCCGTCGAGGTGCAGGCGAACGCTCGCGTCGCCAACGTTGATCGGCACGACATAGTCGATTGCGCCCGA
>NZ_CAXAQF010000380.1:0-433 GCF_963970735.1 Pseudomonas sp. RA_35y_Pfl2_P32 | reverse complement strand
CCCGCTCCACCGCTTCGAAGAACTGCGGCGTCGGCTCCGAGGGCACCGAGCGGATCACGCCGCCCGCCATCAGGAAGCCGAAGGCGTGGATCGGATAACTCGGATTGGGACACAGGATGACGTCGCCCGGCGCGGTGATGGCCTGCGCCACGTTGGCAAAGCCCTCCTTCGAGCCCAGCGTCGCCACGACCTGGGTGTCCGGATTGAGCTTCACGCCGAACCGGCGCGCATAATAGGCGGCCTGGGCCCGGCGCAGCCCGGGGATGCCACGCGAGGCCGAATAGCGGTCGGTGCGCGGCTTGCCCAGCGTCTCCTTCAGCTTCTCCAAGACGTGCGGCGGCGCCGGCAGATCCGGATTGCCCATGCCGAGGTCGATGATGTCGGCGCCGGCATTACGCGCGGCGGCCTTGGCCCTGTTGACCTGCTCGAACAC
>NZ_CAXAQF010000379.1:0-434 GCF_963970735.1 Pseudomonas sp. RA_35y_Pfl2_P32 | reverse complement strand
GCCTGTGGGCGTCGGCCAGCCCTCGCTTCTGATGGAACGGATCACAGTGGGCGGAACGGGCGCATGAGCGTTGATAAAGCAACCGTCACGACCAAGCCGAAGAGCAGCGGCTGGGGCGGCCAGCTGGTGCAACTGGCCGGCATCGTCGCGGCCGTATTCATCGCCAAGGGCGCGCTCGCAGAGCCGTTCTACGTGCCGTCAGGCGCGATGGAGCCGACGCTCCTGATCGGCGACGCGCTGATCGCGTCGAAATTCCCCTACGGCTACGGCACGTCCTCCCTGCCGATCCAGATCAACCTGCCCGAAAGCGGCCGTGTCTTCGCGGAGACGCCGAAGCACGGCGACGTCGTCGTCTTCCGCTGGCCGGGCGATCGCTCGCAGGCCTGGGTCAAGCGCGTGGTGGGATTGCCCGGCGACCGCATCCAGATGCGGCA
>NZ_CAXAQF010000378.1:0-434 GCF_963970735.1 Pseudomonas sp. RA_35y_Pfl2_P32 | reverse complement strand
AGAATACGCGGTCATAGCTAGTGGTCACGTTCCACGACCACCGTCGGATACTGCCCTGAAGGGTCAGGCCTCCATGCGCGGTCAGCATGGAGCTGTTCTGGTGCAGCACCGCCCCGGGAAAGGCGCGATAGACCAGTACTGGCCCGGAAAAGGGCAGCGCCGTTGTACCTCCGGGCACCTGAATGATGCCCGAGGCGAGCCCGCTCAACCCGCTGTTGCGGTCTGCCTGAACGGAAAGGTTGAGCGAACCGTCCACGCTCTTGCCAAGCGGTGCCCCGAAGGCTCCTTCGGCGTGAAGCGTATCTGTACGCTGCTGCAACGTGCGGTAGGCACCGGAATCGGTCATCGCCCGGCCGGAATTGACATAATTGTCGAGCGATTGACGGGCCGCGACGCTTTGAGGAACGGCGGCGATGGTAACGGGATGGCCTGCA
>NZ_CAXAQF010000377.1:0-434 GCF_963970735.1 Pseudomonas sp. RA_35y_Pfl2_P32 | reverse complement strand
GCCACGACCGCCGATCGGTCCTCTTTATGCGGCGGTCGGCTGGGTGGTCGCATTGCGCGAGTGGGACAGTTCGGCCAGTGCCGCGCGCACGTCCGCAATATGTCCGGCGAACGCCTCCGCAGGGTCGATCTCGCCCGAATTGGCCTCGATCTGCGTCCGTGACAGGCGCAGCGCGGGCCGCGCAGCGATCGGCCGCATCCCGATCCCTTCGCACACCTCCTGCAACTGTGCCGCAGCCTTGCCTCCGCCGTGCCCGCCATAAGATACGATCATGACCGGCTTGTCGGCCCATTCGCGGTAGAGGTGGTCGATCGCGTTTTTTAGAGCTGCCGGATAACCCCAATTATATTGTGGTGTGACGAAGATAAATGCCGCCGCGCTGGCGATCTTCCGGCTCCATTCGCGGGTCAATGCCGAGGCGTAGCTGGCGCGCT
>NZ_CAXAQF010000376.1:0-434 GCF_963970735.1 Pseudomonas sp. RA_35y_Pfl2_P32 | reverse complement strand
ATGCTGTTCGCCGGCTACACCTTCGTGCTCGGCCTGATCAAGCCGAGCCACGTGCCGCCGGTGCCCAAGGAAGCGCGCACCCTCACCGGCTGGGCGCTGTGGAAGAAGTGCCTGATGGGCATCATTCCCTCCGCCGTGCTGATCTTCGTCGTGCTCGGCACCATGATGATGGGCCTTGCGACCCCGACGGAAGCCGGCGCCATGGGCGCGGTCGGCGCCATCGTACTCGCCGCGATCCACCACAAGGATTTCACCTCGAGCGACCGCAAGATCCTGATCATCGGCGTGATCGCCGCGGGCATCGGCACCATCGTCGCGATGCTCTACAGCGAGAACATCGTCTTCAAGCTCGCCTTCGCCATCACATATCTGGCGGTGGCCTGGATCTGCATCCAGGCCGCGCGCATTCCCGACCTGCGCGACCTGATCAAGCA
>NZ_CAXAQF010000375.1:0-435 GCF_963970735.1 Pseudomonas sp. RA_35y_Pfl2_P32 | reverse complement strand
CTCGAAGCAAGACTGGCGAGCATTTCGGGTACAAGGACAGTGCGCCGTTGTGGCGCTGAAAGGAGTATCAGTAATGATGAGGTAAGTTGAGGAAACCTCTGCCCGCCAAGCTAACCTTGGGTTCGAAAGACCTGAAATCCGGAAACGGACAGGGGACAATAGCATGCTTGGAGTAAGGCCGAATGCGTTCCAGTCGTAAAGGAGCGATGCCGGTCAGGGCAAGACGCGTAAGGTGAAAGCTACACTGCTTAAATCCCAGTCTGCAGCGTTTTATATAGCGGAAGCTGGCGAAAGCGACTGACACGCCAGTCCCGGACGATGGCAAGAGTCTCATGTCTTGGCTCTTTGCTCCTCAGCCCGTCCGGCGCGCCTCTCGTCGAGGGGTTTAGTGGATGAACGGGACACCTAACCGCGTCGTATCTCCGATCAGTGTAA
>NZ_CAXAQF010000374.1:0-435 GCF_963970735.1 Pseudomonas sp. RA_35y_Pfl2_P32 | reverse complement strand
ACCAGCGGATCGACAAACGCCTCGACCACCAACGCCGCCATGATCGCCACGCCCACCAGCCCGGCGGGCAAGCCGATCACCTGATTGTAGAACAGCAGCAGGAAGGTCGCGAAGCCACTGTCCTTCACCCCATAAGCGATCGAACCGAGCCCGAACGACCAACGGCTACGCGCGCCGAGGCGTCGCGCCGCCGGGATCGCGAGCGGCGCGGTCACGCGGTAAACGCCTCAAGGCTGGAGAAGAGCGACGGCGTCTTCGGGTCCCAGCTATGCCGCGGGCCGATCGTCATGCCGCCATCGACGACGATATGCGTACCGGTAACAAAAGCTGCGTCCGCGCTGGCCAGATAGGCGACGGCGGGGCGATGTCGTCGGCGGTGCCCGCGCGCTGCAAGGGCTGCGCGTGCGCTGCGACCTGTTCGATCATGCCATTGGC
>NZ_CAXAQF010000373.1:0-435 GCF_963970735.1 Pseudomonas sp. RA_35y_Pfl2_P32 | reverse complement strand
CACGCCGTTGATCGCACCGGAATTGCCGGTCAAATCGGTATCGCGGCCCACCACCGCGCGCAGGCTGGCGATCTCGCGGCGCAAGCTCTCGGTCTCGGTCGCGCGTGCCACCATCAGCAGCAGCCGCTCGGCCTCGAACGGTTTTTCGATGAAATCGGCCGCACCACGCCGGATCGCAGCAACGGCGGTATCGAGATTGCCATGCCCCGAAATCATCAGCACCGGGATCGACGGGTCGCGCCGCTTGATCTCATCAAGCAACTCGAGGCCGTCGAGCCGCGAGCCCTGTAGCCACACGTCGAGCAGCACGAGCGACGGCCGCCGCACCGAAATGGCTTCCAGGGCCGAATCGCTGTCGGCCGCGACGCGCGCGCCATAGCCTTCGTCTTCGAGCACACCGGCGACCAGATCGCGAATATCGCGTTCGTCATCAAC
>NZ_CAXAQF010000372.1:0-435 GCF_963970735.1 Pseudomonas sp. RA_35y_Pfl2_P32 | reverse complement strand
CGGGGCGCAGCCAGATGACCACACGGCCACCGGTCGACAGGTCGAGATAGAGCAAATTCTCCGGGTCGCTCGCCGAGGGGATATCGGGCCGCCCAACGGCGGTGACGACAGCGCTCTTCGGGTCCGGCTTCTTTTTGGCGGCAAAGGCGGGCCCAGCGACGAACGCGAGGATGAAGACCAGAAGGGTGGTAACGAAACGCATCATTTCCCCGCGAAAAACTCGGTGTGGACCCGCGCTTAGACCAAGTCGCCGCTTGCGCCAATCTGAACGTGGCGCGCGAAAGCGACCATATTAGGGCTGAGTGCCCTTGCGGCCGATCTTATCGACCCGTGCGGCAAGTTCCGCCGCCACGGTCGGGCTGACGAAACGGTCGATCGGGCCGCCATAAAGCGCGATTTCCTTGACCAACCGGCTGGCAATTGGCTGCAACGAGA
>NZ_CAXAQF010000371.1:0-435 GCF_963970735.1 Pseudomonas sp. RA_35y_Pfl2_P32 | reverse complement strand
ACCCCACCTTCGCGCGTGGCCTTCTGGATCGCGTGTATCCGATCGACCGCATCGTCTAGCGCGGCCGCCATCGCCTGGTGCATCGCGTCCGGCTCCTCGCCGTCGACCAAGATCGGCAGGTAGCCATAACCGCGAAACAGCGCGTCGAGCTCGGTGTGCGAAATGCGCGCAAGGACAGTCGGACTTGCGATCTTGTAACCGTTGAGATGCAGGATTGGCAGAACGGCCCCGTCGGTCGCGGGATTAAGGAACTTGTTGCTGTGCCACGAGGTCGCCAGCGGTCCGGTCTCCGCTTCGCCGTCGCCGACGACGCAAGCAACGATCAGATCGGGATTGTCGAAGGCGGCGCCAAACGCATGCAGAAGCGAATAACCCAGTTCACCACCTTCATGGATTGAACCGGGCGTATCGGGTGACGCATGACTGGGAATGCCG
>NZ_CAXAQF010000370.1:0-436 GCF_963970735.1 Pseudomonas sp. RA_35y_Pfl2_P32 | reverse complement strand
CGGGCGATCCATCGGATCTTCCTGGACGTCGCGCACGGCGGTTATCTCGACAAGGTGATGCTTGGCACTCCTGGTGCGGGCGCGTGGTGTGGCAGTAGGACAGGCGACACGCTCGCTCTCGCCGAAGGCTTCGAGACGGCCGCTGCTTTCACCCAGATCAACCAGATACCGTGCTGGGCGACCCTCGGAGCGGCGCGGCTCGACCGCATTCAGATCCCGACAGACGTGACACGGCTGATCATCGCCGAAGACAACGATCCCGAAGGACGTCGAGCGCGAACCAAGGCCTGGCGCGCCTATCGGGAACGCGGATTGACGCTCGCCCGCATGGCGCCGCCGCAACAATACGGCGACTGGGCCGATGTACTGAAGCCCAAGGGCTGAGAAGGGGAGGGGGAGCGGGGGACTGAGCTGCAGCACGCAGCCAGTCCCGGAG
>NZ_CAXAQF010000369.1:0-436 GCF_963970735.1 Pseudomonas sp. RA_35y_Pfl2_P32 | reverse complement strand
CGATAGCGCGGGCGGCGGCAACGGTGCCGCCCCGCAGCCGCGCCCAACCCCGCAACCTTCGCGAACGCCGCCCCGCGCGCGCTCCGAAGCCACTGACGATCCCGTCGACCACCGCCTCGCCTAAAGATGAAGGAAAGTAACCATGAGTGATGCCACCAAGGAAACGCCCAAGAAGAAGGGCGGCATGATGAAGATCCTGCTGCTCAGCGTCGGCGGGCTGGTGCTCGTCGGCGGCAGCGTCGGCGGCGCGGTGTTCGCCATGCATGCCGGGCTGCTTGGCGGCAGCAAGGCCGCACCCGAGCCGACTGGCCCACGGCTGGTCCCCAAGGCCGAGCAGAAGCGCGTCGGCACCGGTGAGGGTGCCGAGGGAGCCAAAGGCGGCACCAAGCCACCGATCGGCGTGGGCGGCGACAAATATGCCTCGAATTACTATGCC
>NZ_CAXAQF010000368.1:0-436 GCF_963970735.1 Pseudomonas sp. RA_35y_Pfl2_P32 | reverse complement strand
CATGCGTGGACGCGGCGTGGAGTACACGGTTGACCCGTCCCGCCCGGAAGCCACAATGACCCGCATGAGCCACATCCTGATCGTCGATGACGACCCGCATATCCGCGACTTGCTCGCCTTCGCGCTGGGCAAGGCCGGGATGAGCGTGGCCGAGGCGAGCGATGGCGAGGACGCGCAGGCCGCGATCGCGCGGCGTATGCCCGATCTGATGGTGCTCGACATCAACATGCCGCGGCTGAATGGGCTCGATCTGTGCCGTGCGCTCCGCGCCGAGGGCGGGGCGGCGGCGGCGCTGCCGATCCTGTTCCTGTCCTCGCGCGACGACGAGATCGACCGTATCGTCGGGATCGAGATTGGCGGCGACGATTACGTGGTGAAGCCGTTCTCGCCGCGCGAAGTGGTGGCGCGCGTCGGCGCGATTTTGAAACGCGGTACG
>NZ_CAXAQF010000367.1:0-437 GCF_963970735.1 Pseudomonas sp. RA_35y_Pfl2_P32 | reverse complement strand
CGCTGCCGCTGTCGGTGATCGACCGGGTCGAACCCGTTCCGGCGGCGGCGATCCGTTTTTCGGCGGGGCGTTTGCGGTTGTCGGTGGAGGGGGCAATCATCCCGCTCGTTGCACTGGGCGAATGGGCGGCACGCCCCACGGTGTCGGTGGTGCGGCTGCGGGATGGATCGGCCGAGATCGGCTATGCCATTGGCGAGGCGCTCGACATCGTCGAACTGCCCGAAACCGTTGTACCGGCGCATGATGCCGGGCCAATCGCTGGCGTCGTGGCCATCGATGGCGATCAAATCGAAGTGATCGATCTGCACTGGCTGTTTGCGAGCCACGCCGATGCTGGCACCGTCAGCGACGCGCCGCTGTGCCTGTTCGATGGCCCCGAAACCGCCTGGATGACAACGTTCCTGAAACCCGTGCTGGAAGGGGCGGGATATCGCGTC
>NZ_CAXAQF010000366.1:0-438 GCF_963970735.1 Pseudomonas sp. RA_35y_Pfl2_P32 | reverse complement strand
CAGGCCCACATTGCCGAGCTTGGCGATCTCGTCCTTGAACCAGGCGCGCCACACGCGGTTATGCTCGCGCGAGGCAGCGATGAAGTCGGCCGCGCCCAAAGCCGCAATCGCCGCTTCCTGGCCCGCCGTGGTGCAGCAGAACGGCGCGCGGATGCGGTGCATCGCGGCAATCGCCTCGGCCGAGCCATAGCCCCAGCCAATGCGTTCGGCGGCAAGCCCGTGGATCTTGGAGAAGGTGCGCGTGACCAAGATGTTCGACGCTTCGCGCGCCAACTCAAGTCCGTCACCGAAGCCATTCAGTCCTCTGGCGAATTCGGCATAGGCGCCGTCGAGCAGGAACAGCACCGACGGCGGCAGCGCCTCGTGCAGGCGCCTGACTTCGGTGAACGGCAGCCAGGTTCCGGTCGGGTTCGCCGGGTCGGCCAGGAAGACAATCCG
>NZ_CAXAQF010000365.1:0-438 GCF_963970735.1 Pseudomonas sp. RA_35y_Pfl2_P32 | reverse complement strand
GCCAGCCGGCCCCGCGTGCCGTCACACGCGTATAAGGCGTCAACGGTGCCACCCGCTCGCATGGGACCGCCAGCGCACGATCGTTGAGCAGCCAGTGGTTCCAATCCTCATAGCCGACGCCGAGCGCATCGCCGATCAGCAGCGCGCGCATACCCGAACAATCGACGAACAGGTCGCCATCGACCGCACGGCCATCGTCGAGCACGAGCTGCGCAACATGGCCGCTTTCGCGATCGCGGGTCACATCCACGATCTTTCCCTCGATCCGGATGACGCCATTGGCCTCCGAACGACCACGCAAATAGCGCGCGAACAGCGACGCATCGAAATGATAGGCATAGTCCAGTCCGCCGAGCGGCGAACCCGGGCTGCGCGGATCGGGATACCTGAACTTGTTTTGCATCGCCGCGACGCAATTGAGCGCATAGGCGTCGAACG
>NZ_CAXAQF010000364.1:0-439 GCF_963970735.1 Pseudomonas sp. RA_35y_Pfl2_P32 | reverse complement strand
TGTGATCTGGCCGGTCACCGCTTGCCTCCGGATCCGCACCCGACGTTCATTCCGCAAGCCACGCGACGGGCCAATCAGCCGCGGGCACGATCGTGCCAGATTTCCGCTGCGGACCGCATGTTTGCCGCCCCCAGGCCACCCGTCTGAGCCAGCAACAACTTCCCGGCGCTTTGCGTCCTGGCGCAACAGCATCTGGCATATCCGTCCCGCACTCATAGGGCGCCGCATCCGAGCCGGGACAAGCACGAGAAGCATTCGTATATTTCCGTAGAGACCCGGCGCGACCCAATTGCGACTTTCAATGCATGGAGGCGGTCATGAACGAGTGCGATATTCCTTACTTGCTACGGCGCGTGCGCGCCCACCGGTCACAGGCAGCGGCGGCGAATTGCCCCGAGGCGCGCTTGATCCACCGACGCTTCGTCGAGAATTATCAGCA
>NZ_CAXAQF010000363.1:0-439 GCF_963970735.1 Pseudomonas sp. RA_35y_Pfl2_P32 | reverse complement strand
CGATGGGAGATCCGCCGAGATCCGAGCTGCGAGCCACTCCAACATAGCGACATCGGACGGGCGGAACTCTTGCCAGATAACAGCGCCCCGGGAAGAGTTTGTTGTCAGCTGACAACAGGGGGCTTGCCTGGGATGGATGTTGTCAGCTGACAACATCTCCCTGTTGCGCTGGCTCCCAATGCCATTCAGCACAGGCTCGCGGGGAGGCACCAAAGAGGAGGGGTGGCATTCATAGAATGCTAACCTTAAAAATTCGGCCTCGGACGAGTTTCGCGCCAAGCTTCGAGATAGGCGAGGTCCGAGGCCAGCGCCCGCAGACTATTCTCGCCATGCCCTCGCGCGCGAGGTGCTTCAGCGTTTCGACGTCGTCGTCGGTCAGGAGCGCGGCGAGCCGGTCGCGCCGTTTCATCGGCAGGATCGCCGAGAGCGTATCGAGCTG
>NZ_CAXAQF010000362.1:0-439 GCF_963970735.1 Pseudomonas sp. RA_35y_Pfl2_P32 | reverse complement strand
CTTCCATCAGCAACGCTTCTTCTCGGGTGCACTGGGTGTTCTGTGGGTCACTTAAAACAACCAACTGCCCTGGCTTGGCGAAGCTTGATAGTTGTGGGTTCAGGGTGCGGAACTTATCCAGGACGGCAGCATTTGGCTGCTCGAATAGCAGTGCTTCAAGCTATGAGCGGGGGGCAGCGCTTTGCACGATATGGAAGCCAGGCTCCACAATCTGAATCGATGGGGCTGCGGGAGCGGCTGACAGCGATTCAGTGCTGGTCAACCCGGTAAGTCCTTGGGTTGGAATGTCACGGGTGTATTCGCTTTTGTAAGAGCCATCACTGATGGCTTGTGCCCAGACATGCGTGGCCGCCTGGGCCATTGCTGCAAATTCGGGCGCGATGGTCACGCTGCCGTCCTCTGCCGCCATTACCGTGCTCTGCGTGGCGATTAAGCGATT
>NZ_CAXAQF010000361.1:0-440 GCF_963970735.1 Pseudomonas sp. RA_35y_Pfl2_P32 | reverse complement strand
AGCGCCGCATTCACTGTCTCGGGCGAACGCGCCACCACGTCGCCGGTGATGGTGACGACCGACTCGGGGCGCAATTTGTCGAGCACCGCATGGGTCGGGCTGTCGCTGTCGGTGACGATCTGGGTGATGCCATAATGGTCGCGCAGATCGACGAACAGCAGGTTTCCGTGGTCGCGCTTGCGGTGAATCCAGCCGGAAAGCTTGACCGAGGCCCCGACATCGGAGGCGCGAAGCTGGGCACAGGTATGAGTGCGATAGGCGTGCATAAATCTTCTCATGTTCGTCGCCCCGGCGAAGGCCGGGGCCGCCACGTTGCGAAGCGCAACACCGGCACTGCACACCCCAAAGCGGCCCCGGCCGCCGCCGGGGCGACGAACTAGGGGAGACCTCATGAATCTCGATTCCACCAAAGCCGCCGTCGTCACCGGCGGGGCCTCCGG
>NZ_CAXAQF010000360.1:0-440 GCF_963970735.1 Pseudomonas sp. RA_35y_Pfl2_P32 | reverse complement strand
CGCGCGGTGCGGGCGGGATGCCCACGAGGTCGAACTGGCCGAGCAGCTTGTTGTCGGCCGCCATCTCGCGCTCACCCTGGCTGACGCGGATGGTCACCGCGTTCTGCCCGTCCTCGGCCGTAGAGAAAACCTGGCTCTTCTTGGTCGGGATGGTCGTGTTGCGGTCGATGAGGCGCGTGAACACGCCACCCAGCGTCTCGATGCCGAGCGACAGCGGCGTCACGTCGAGCAGCAGCACGTCCTTGACGTCACCCTGCAGCACGCCTGCCTGAATGGCAGCGCCCATCGCCACGACTTCATCGGGGTTGACGCCCGAATGCGGTTCCTTGCCGAAGAAGTCCTTCACGACCTGGCGCACCTTGGGCATGCGGGTCATGCCGCCGACCAGCACCACTTCGCTGATGTCCGACGCCTTGACGCCGGCATCGGCCATCGCCTTG
>NZ_CAXAQF010000359.1:0-440 GCF_963970735.1 Pseudomonas sp. RA_35y_Pfl2_P32 | reverse complement strand
CGTCCTGGAGCATGGAGGTCTTGTGATGTCCCACTGCCTCGGCGCCCGCTATGCGCCTCTCCAGCGGCACGCGGAACGTGATCCCGAGCTTGCCGGCCAGTGTCTCCTGGGTGAGTCCCTGATGGAGACGCAGGCTCCGGATACGGGCACCGATAGCTGCGTCGATGGATTCGTCTTTCCGTTTCGCCAATTCAGAACCCCAATATAGGGAAAGGAACAAGTCCCAGTCATCGAACCAGACTTAACTATGATGTCAACGCGCTGTTTCCGAAACCGGGCGCGCAGCCGTCCATCAGAGCTCTGACGCTCGCATTCGTGCCCTCTCGATCAATTCTTCGGCTTGCGTGATGCATACCGAAACATCCGTGGCATTTGGATCGGGGTTCATCGCGGCGCGGCGCAGATGAGCGGCGGCCAGCTCGATAAACAAGAGGATATAG
>NZ_CAXAQF010000358.1:0-440 GCF_963970735.1 Pseudomonas sp. RA_35y_Pfl2_P32 | reverse complement strand
ACAGGTTCGACAGCGTGATGATGATCTTGTGAGGATTGCCTGACGACGTCTTGACGTCGAGGAAGCCTTCGCCGCCGGCCCCGCCGGCCTTGTTGATGACGACCAGCGGCTGCTTCATCAGATTGTGCTTGGTGACGATGCCCTGAATGGTGCGAGCCATCTGATCGGCGCCGCCGCCGGTGCACGCCGGCACGATGAACTCGACCGGGCGGACCGGCTCCCAGGCGGCCTGGCTGGCCCCGCTGCCGGCGCACGAAACCACGAGGGCCGCCACCGCGACATTCAGAACGAATGGCTTCATCTTGTTTCTCTCCCTGTCGACCTCGAACACAGCCGTTCTTTGGCGGCTTGCGTCAAACCATCTCGATTCACATGCGGGGTCACCCGTCGCGGCGATCTCCCGGCGCAGTCTCGAACGAAACTTTATGAAGGGGAAGAAG
>NZ_CAXAQF010000357.1:0-440 GCF_963970735.1 Pseudomonas sp. RA_35y_Pfl2_P32 | reverse complement strand
GGGGCCGAGCACCCAGTTGATCATCTGCTCTTGCAGGTGCGCGATCGTCTGGCGCTGGAGGCGGGTCGTCTCCTCGCTCTTGAGATAGGTCTCTGTTGTTGCGACGCTGGCATGGTTCAGGATCGATTGAGCGACGAGAACGTCTCCGCCCGACGCGCGGTAGTGCTCAGTCGCCACGCTTCCACGAAATAACGCCGGCGCAAAGTCTGCGATCGGCTCCCGCAGTTGGTCCGGATGGTCCGTGTTCCACGCGTCGATGCGTTGGTTGGCGCGCTCGATGAATCTGAGGATGGCACGCCTCAGAACGGTGTGTTCGATGACCCCGGTGCGGCTGCGAAGCGATCGGCGCGAATGCTCCTTATGGATGCTGCGCGTCAGGAAGAGTCGATCTTGCTCGCTTGGCGGTGCTGTGGCGATGATCGGTTCTGTCAGCGCCAGCA
>NZ_CAXAQF010000356.1:0-441 GCF_963970735.1 Pseudomonas sp. RA_35y_Pfl2_P32 | reverse complement strand
CGGAAAAGCTGGACGATGATCAGCTACAGCTTGTTTTGGAGGACATCGAAGAGGCCGTCGCGGCTCTCGAAGCAGCCGAGGGTCGCGCCAATCCCAGAACCTGCGAGAAGAGAACTGCCGAGCGCAGAGCCAACCGTGGTCAACTGCCGGAGCATTTGCCGCGCATCGTCGAAACCCTGATGCCCGCTGCAACCTGCTGCCCTTGCTGCGCAGGCGTCCTTTTTGAGATTGGGAGCGATGAGAGCCAGAGGCTGGACGTGGTACCGGCGCAGTATCGCGTAATCGTCACCCGCCGGCCCAAACTGGCCTGCCGCGCCTGTCATGGCGTCGTTCTCCAGCATGCGGCGCCCGAACGATTGATCAAGGGGGGACTGCCCACCGAGCGGCTGGTCGCGCATGTGGTCGATGCCAAGTATCATTGGCATTTGCCGCTTTATCGTC
>NZ_CAXAQF010000355.1:0-441 GCF_963970735.1 Pseudomonas sp. RA_35y_Pfl2_P32 | reverse complement strand
CGAACACCGCCGACCCCGGGACCCGCATCTCGGGCGGCGCGCCCGGCAGAACCGGCGGTCTCCGTTCCGCCATCGTGCGATAGCCGGTCGCCCTCACGAAGGTGGCGAATTCGGCGTTGGTCAGCTCATGCGTGTCGATCCAGAAGCCGGGCACGGTGACGGTGCGTGGCGGTCCTTCTTCAGGATAATGCGGATCTTCCCCCTGGACGAAGCGCCCCGCCGGAATCCAGCGCATCGCTCCGGGCGCGAACGTGGCACACGCGTGTTGAACGGGCGCGCCCGCTGGAGCCCGCGAGCAGGCGCTCATCGCCAACAGCCCAACAATCGCCAACCACCGCAATCTCATCGGGTCATCGATCCCCTCCAACCGACACCCTAGCGAGATTTCAGCCGACGAACAGCACGCCCCTATGGTCTGAAGCCGCGGTCCGCGAAGCGGGC
>NZ_CAXAQF010000354.1:0-441 GCF_963970735.1 Pseudomonas sp. RA_35y_Pfl2_P32 | reverse complement strand
CACGACGCCACCAATCGGCTTGTTGATTGGCGACTGCTCAGGCGAGAGATTGCCCGCCAAGCCCAGAGCATAGGCCTGGGGCGAGACGAGGCGAGGTAGGCCGTTTTGGGTGTCATAGAAGGTCGGCCAGTCACCCTCGATGAGCCAGACGCCGTAGTCGTCGATGGCCGCACTCTGGCGAGCCGCAACCGCACCAGCGATACTGTCGCCCGAAGCGGTGGCGAGCACGGCGATCATGGTCTCTGACTGCGCGAAGGCCTGCTGAGCCGCCCAGGTCGTGGTGTCGGTGACGTCGCACAGGGCGAAACAGTCGGCCCCGGTCGCGCGCAGCGCATACATGCCCTTGCGCGGGGAGACGTCGCTGCCGAGCATCTGGGCGGACCCAACGCCGTAGGCGCCGTCCGTACCACCCGTGAGAGTGGTCGGGCTGCTGATCGTTGG
>NZ_CAXAQF010000353.1:0-441 GCF_963970735.1 Pseudomonas sp. RA_35y_Pfl2_P32 | reverse complement strand
TTCTTTACGACCCGGCGCAATGAAGGCGGGACGGGACTTGGCCTCCATATCGTCTATAACCTCGTCACCCGGCAGCTGGGCGGACGGATGATGCTGGAATCCAAGCTGGGACAGGGCACCACTTTTCGCATTATCATGCCCCGCCTCGCCAAGGGCGGCGCGCCAAGCACAGAGACTGACGGGACTTCCCAATGGCCGAACAGGACGATGTCCTCCACCTGATCGAGGATAGCGGAGTTGACCAGGACGACCATTCGGCCCGGAAGTGGAAGATCGCCGTCATCGACGACGATCATGCGGTGCATGAGAGCACCCGCTTTGCGCTGTCCGACTACAATCTGAACGGACAGGGACTGGAGATCCTGTCGGCCTATTCCGCAGCGGAAGGCCGCACCCTGATGCGGGAGCATCCGGACGTCGCGGCCGTGCTGCTCGACTTCA
>NZ_CAXAQF010000352.1:0-442 GCF_963970735.1 Pseudomonas sp. RA_35y_Pfl2_P32 | reverse complement strand
GGCAAATATACCACCGGCGACGGCGCACGCCGCGATGCCGATGGCTATTGGTGGATCACCGGTCGCGTCGATGACGTCATCAACGTCTCGGGCCACCGCATGGGCACCGCCGAGGTCGAAAGCGCGCTGGTGCTGCACCCGGAAGTAGCCGAAGCCGCCGTCGTCGGCATGCCGCACGATATCAAGGGCCAGGGCATTTACGCCTATGTCACGCTCAATTCAGGGAACACCCCGTCCGAGGAGTTGCGCAAGGAGCTGATCGGCTGGGTCCGCAAGGAAATCGGCCCGATCGCCGCGCCCGACAAGCTGCAATTCGCGCCAGGCCTGCCCAAGACGCGCTCGGGCAAGATCATGCGCCGCATCCTGCGCAAGATCGCCGAGGGCGACGTGTCGAGCCTGGGCGATACCAGCACACTCGCCGATCCGTCCGTGGTCGATGATC
>NZ_CAXAQF010000351.1:0-442 GCF_963970735.1 Pseudomonas sp. RA_35y_Pfl2_P32 | reverse complement strand
CGCGAGGAGGTCCGCGCACTGCCAGTGGCCGAGGCCCATGCCGCACTGGCGTTGCTCGACCCTCCCGCCGCCGCCCGGCTCGCCCCCGCAGACACCACGCGGGTAGCGCGAGCGCTGGAAGTGGTGCGCTCGACCGGCAAGCCCCTCGCCGACTGGCAAGCGGCGCGCAGCGGCGGAATCGGCGACCGCGTCGCACTCGCCGCGCTGGTCCTGCTGCCCGATCGCGACTGGCTGATGGCGCGTTGCGATGCCCGCGCGGCGGCGATGTTTGCCGACGGTGCCCGCGCGGAAGTCGCGGCGTTGCGCGATCGCCCCGACATTGCCCCCGCCGCACCGATCCGCCGTGCCATCGGCGTACCGGAACTGACGGCGGTGCTGGCCGGAGAAATGACCGAAGATCAAGCGCTTGATCTAACGTGCGTCGCTACCCGGCAATATGCCA
>NZ_CAXAQF010000350.1:0-442 GCF_963970735.1 Pseudomonas sp. RA_35y_Pfl2_P32 | reverse complement strand
GCGATGGCTCGCTTAGCCTCGAAAACCACCTCGACGGGCTGACCTTCGGGTTCAAACGCTGGCCGGTGCCGGTGCATCGGCTCGATCGCGATACGTCTGGTTGTCTCCTGCTGTCGCGCAATCCCAAGGCGCATGCCAGGCTGCAGCAGGCGTTCGAGCAAGGGCTTGTGCGCAAGCGCTATCTCGCCGTGCTCGATGGCGTGGTCGAAGGCGAAAGCGGATTGATCGACCTGGCGTTGGCCAAGGTCAGCACGATCGAGACGGGGTGGCGCATGGTTGGCGATCCCCTTGGCACCAAAGGCAGCAAGCCCTCGCGCACGGCATGGCGCGTGCTCGAGATCAAGGACGGGCGCAGCTTTGTGGAATTCATTCCCGAAACTGGCCGTACGCATCAGATTCGTGTCCATGCTGCCGAAGCGTTGGGCGCGGCGGTGATGGGCGA
>NZ_CAXAQF010000349.1:0-443 GCF_963970735.1 Pseudomonas sp. RA_35y_Pfl2_P32 | reverse complement strand
CACTCGATCGCGGCGCAGACCAACCTGCTCGCGCTCAACGCCACCATCGAGGCAGCGCGTGCCGGTGAATCCGGCCGCGGCTTCGCGGTCGTCGCCGATCTCGTCTCGGCGCTGGCAATGCGCGCCGAAGAGGAAGCCAAGCGCGCCCGCGACCAGTTGACCGTCACGCAGAGCGAAATCCTGTCCGCAGTCGGCGCGGTGCAGAAGGTCGATGGCGCGCTGGTCAACATCGCCGGTGACGTTGGCGAAGTGCACAAGCTGCTCGGCGACATGGCCGCCGACAACCAGGCCCAGGCCGCCGCGATCTCGCAGATCAGCGTTGCCGTCGGCGGCATGGACCGTGCGACGCAGCAGAACGCCGCGATGGTCGAACAGACCTCGGCTGCCGCCCGCAACCTGACCACCGAGGTCAGCTCGCTGTCGCAGCAGACTGCACGCTTCGA
>NZ_CAXAQF010000348.1:0-443 GCF_963970735.1 Pseudomonas sp. RA_35y_Pfl2_P32 | reverse complement strand
AGGTGCAGTCATGAGTATTCGCTCCTTCACACCTGCCGCCAAGCGCTCCGCGCTGAAGATGACCTACAGCCCGTATCTGGACCGGGCCAAGCTCCGCGGCAAGGAGGCGATCGACCAGATGGCCAATGACTTCCTGATGTTCGCGGCCAATGCCGGCTCGATCAACCAGGACGATCTCGAAGTGATGGGCTGGACGCGCACGCAAATCGCGCTGCACGCCTCCGATGCGAGGCACCTTGCCAATCATCGCGCCGACCAGGAATGCCGCAGGGTGTTCGCATGACCGGGCAGCTGTCATCTCATGGCCAGCGCGAGCGCGACCGCCGCGAGCAGGGCGGCCAGAGCGGCCAGTCCCAGCGCGCGGCGGCCCGTCGTCATGGCGCGCTCCGCCATCGTGTAGACCTCGTCGATCGCCCCATCCGTGTAGGTGGCGTGGGCCTCGA
>NZ_CAXAQF010000347.1:0-444 GCF_963970735.1 Pseudomonas sp. RA_35y_Pfl2_P32 | reverse complement strand
CCTCGGCAACGGCGATGTGCAGGTCTTCACTTCCTCCGGCGTCCAGTTGCCGACCCGCGGCGGCACCGCGCTGTCCATCGCCACCGCCAACGCGGGAAGCGGCGCGTATTATCCGGGCGGCGGCCTGCCCGGCATCATGCTGGATGGCCAGGATGTCACCGCCGGCATGTCAGGCGGACAGATCGGCGCCAACATCACGTTGCGCGATCAAACGATCCCGACCTACCAGGCGGAAATCGACCAGTTCTCGCAGACGCTCGCAAGCCGTTTCGACGCCCAGGGACTGACGCTGTTTTCCGATCCGCAGGGCAATGTGCCGCAAGGCGGCGGCACGCCGGCACAAAGCGGCTATGTGGGCTTTGCCTCGGCCATTACCGTCAATCCCGCCATTGTGGCCAATCCGGCGCTGGTGCGGGACGGCACGCATGCGGTGGCGGGCAGCCC
>NZ_CAXAQF010000346.1:0-444 GCF_963970735.1 Pseudomonas sp. RA_35y_Pfl2_P32 | reverse complement strand
TGAAGGGCGAGGTCGGCAATTACGATACGCGCCGCGTAAGCGGCATGCTCAACGTCCCGCTGACCGATACCTTCGCGGTGCGCGTCGCCGGTGCCTACACCAATCGTAGCGGGTTCGACTACAACACCGTGACCAACCGCGCGATCAACGGTCGAGATCTCTGGTCCTTGCGCACCACCGCGCAGTGGCGTCCCGTGGATGATTTCACGGCCAGCTTCGTCTGGGAGCATTTCGACGAAAAGGACGATCGGTCCCGCACCGGCAAGCAATTGTGCCACTACGATCCCGGTCCCAGCACGGTTGGAGGGCTGGCTGTGCCGGAAGTTTCCAACGGGTTTCCCATCCGTGCCCAGCTAAGCCAAGGGTGCGCCAACGGTTCGCTCTATGACGCGGGTGCCTATGGCGTGCCGAACGGACTGAGCCTGCCCTATGTCGCTGCCGCCA
>NZ_CAXAQF010000345.1:0-445 GCF_963970735.1 Pseudomonas sp. RA_35y_Pfl2_P32 | reverse complement strand
AGGAAATGCAGGACAAGCTCGCGTCGGAAAATCCGGACGAGTGGAAATTCCTGCCCTATGGCCGCGATGAGAAATTGAAGCGTCCGTGGGTGAAGCCCGGCACGCCCGGCTTGCTCCACCGCATCGGCGGGATCGAGAAAGCGGTCGGCACCGGCAACCTCGATTATGGTGCCGAAAACCACCAGAAGATGACCGAAATCCGCCGCGACAAGGTTGCCAATATCGCGGTGCCGGACCAGATCGTGGAACTGGGCGAAACCTCGGGCAAGCTGGCGATCGTCGGCTGGGGCTCGACCTTCGGACCGATCCACCAGGCGGTGCGCCGCGCCCGCGCCAGGGGTTTGGATGTCGCCCACATCCATATCCGCCACATCTGGCCGATGCCTGCCAATCTGGGTGCTTTGCTAAAGGGTTATGAGCGGATCGTGGTTCCGGAAATGAACAC
>NZ_CAXAQF010000344.1:0-445 GCF_963970735.1 Pseudomonas sp. RA_35y_Pfl2_P32 | reverse complement strand
TGCAGTTTGCGGTCGGCGGCCAGTTCCGCCACGAAACCGAAGAGAACAATGGCGTTGACGTCGGTCTCACCATATATGCCAACACGTCGGCAGCCTTTGGTACGCATGACGTCTATGCTGGCTATTTCGAAGTCAACGCGCCGATCCTGCCGACCCTCGAGGTGAACGGTTCGGGACGTTACGACCATTATTCGGAAGGATTCAGCCACTTCTCGCCCAAGGTTGGTGCCAAGTGGACGCCGATCAAGCAGATCGCAATCCGCGGTACCTATTCGAACGGGTTCCGTGCGCCGACCTTCGCCGAAAACAATCCGCGTTCGAGCTATGCCGGTTTCGTGACCTTCACCCCGCCGTGCAGCTTCATCCTCGCACATGGCGGTACGGGTACGCTGACGTCGTGCAATGCCGGCACCAATCCGTATATCCAGCCGTACAGCCTTGGTTC
>NZ_CAXAQF010000343.1:0-447 GCF_963970735.1 Pseudomonas sp. RA_35y_Pfl2_P32 | reverse complement strand
CGTCGCCTTTCTGCTCGGGGCCGCGCTGATTCGTGCACTGCGCACGCGCGGATTCTTCGCCGATCGTCCCGAACCGAAATTGCTCGATTTGCTCGATCTGGTGGCGCTCGGCACCGTGGCCGATGTCGCCTCGCTCAAGGGCCTCAACCGCGCCTTCGTCGCGCAGGGGCTCAAGGTGATGGCCAAGCGCGGCAATATCGGGATCGACGCGCTGCTCACCGCCTCGCGGCTGACTCGCGCGCCGACCAGCACCGATCTCGGCTTCGCGCTCGGCCCCCGCATCAATGCCGGTGGGCGCGTCGGCAAGTCCGATCTCGGTGTCCGCTTGCTGACAACGCGCGACCCGGGCGAAGCCGAACGAATCGCAACCGAGCTCGACCGGCTCAACGAGGAACGCCGGGCGATCGAGGGGATCGTGCAGGAAGCCGCCGAAATGCTCGCCGCACA
>NZ_CAXAQF010000342.1:0-448 GCF_963970735.1 Pseudomonas sp. RA_35y_Pfl2_P32 | reverse complement strand
CAGCGCACCGGCCACCAGTTCGAAGAAACCGGCCCGGCAGCGGCAGCCGAAGCTGCCGGCGCGCACATAGGCAATGGAATGCATGCTGCGGCATTCGGCGAACGGCGTATCGTCCGGTCCCGCATCGCAGCGGAACTCGGAGACGGTCATCGTCGGCGTCGTCAGCAGCGTGGTCGCGTCCATGCGGTCAGTCTAGGCGTGATCCGCGCCGCAGGGTAGCGGCATGCGCTTCAGGTCGACGGCCTTTGCGGGGCCGCCGGCAGCAGCACCTCGAACAGCGTCTTGCTGGCGATCGGGTGGGCGCCCTCCAGCGCCAGCAGCCGCCGCTTCGAGACGATCCCGCCATAGGGCGACAGCCGATCCGGGTAGTTGCCGGCCTCGAGCACCCTATGGCAGGGCACGATCAGCATGTAGGGGTTTTTCGCCAGCGCCTGGGCCACCGCATGCA
>NZ_CAXAQF010000341.1:0-448 GCF_963970735.1 Pseudomonas sp. RA_35y_Pfl2_P32 | reverse complement strand
GCTTCTTGGCGACGGCGACCATTTCCTTCAGCGGCGCAATGTCGCCGAGCATCGAATAGACGCCTTCCAGCACGACCAATTTGCCCGGCTCCTTGGGCAGGCGACCGAGCCGCTTGTCGAGATCCTCGACGCTGTTGTGGCGGAAGCGGACGATCTCGGCATTGCCCTGCTGGCAGCCGTCATAGATCGAGGCATGGCTGTCGGCATCGAGGATGACATATTCGCCCTTGCCCGCGAGCGTCGAGATCATGCCGAGATTGGCCATGTATCCGGTCGAGAACACGATCGCGCCCGACACGCCGTAAAAGTCGCGCAGCGCATCCTCGACCTCGATATGGTCACGGAAGGTGCCGTTGAGCATCCGGCTGCCATTGGTGCCCGACCCGAACTGGTCGAGTGCTGCGTGACCGGCGGCGATCACGTCGGGATCGAAGGTCATCCCCATATA
>NZ_CAXAQF010000340.1:0-448 GCF_963970735.1 Pseudomonas sp. RA_35y_Pfl2_P32 | reverse complement strand
GACATGCTGTGGGACTGTTCACCAAAGACATCGTGACATTCGAGGATCTGTTTCTGCATCAGTTGCAGGACGTCTATTATGCCGAGCATCAAATCCTGAAAGCGCTTCCCAAGATGGCCGAGAAAGCGACCAATGGATCGCTCAAGACGGGCTTTGAAACCCACCTGCGCGAAACCGAGGGCCAAGTTCAGCGCCTCGAGCAAGTGTTCGACCTGATCGGAGAGCAGCCCAAAGGGGCGACGTGTCCGGCGATCGAAGGCATCATCAAGGAAGCCAATGAAGTCGCGGGCGACATTGCCGACAAAGCGGTGCTCGATGCAGCGTTGATCGCATCGGCTCAGGCGGTCGAGCATTATGAGATTACGCGCTACGGCACCTTGATCGCCTGGGCCAATCAGCTCGGCCGCACCGATGTTGCCGCGATTCTGCAGGAAACGCTCAACGAAGA
>NZ_CAXAQF010000339.1:0-448 GCF_963970735.1 Pseudomonas sp. RA_35y_Pfl2_P32 | reverse complement strand
AGCTTCTCGCCATGCAGGCTGGCACCCGCCATGCCAGTCAGGCAGAACGCAGCGGAGCGCGCCGCCGCGGCGCCTTCGAATACTGCGCTGCCCGCATCCCCGAATGCGGATGCCACGTGATCAACCGCTGCAAGCGCCTGCTCCGTCGCTCCTTCCTGGAACCAGCCTTGCAACACGCCGGCGCGCAGCGGCGGCAGCCGGCGGTCGATGAGGTCGCTGACAAGTTCGTCCTTGCGCCCGGCGCAGGCCGGATCGCGCGGATCGACACCCTGGAGGAAGTCATAGACCGCGGCAAGGTCGCCGAGATCACGCGCGAACGGCCCGATATGGTCGAGGTCGGCAACGAAAGGAAAGGTGCCAGCGCGCGACAGACGCCCGAACGTCGGCTTCAGACCGAACACGCCGCACAGCGACGCCGGCACCCGGATCGAACCATTCGTATCCGATC
>NZ_CAXAQF010000338.1:0-449 GCF_963970735.1 Pseudomonas sp. RA_35y_Pfl2_P32 | reverse complement strand
ATCCCGTGTTCAATCCGGCGCTGGAAGCGCCCGCCGAGCGACGCGGCACCGGCGGCAAGGTTGCGGCGCGCAGCATCGCGACGTCGGCCTATAGCGAGTTCTGGCGTGGTGCGGGCGTCGATCGGGCGCGGCTGGCGCAGGCATTGCCGCAGCTTCCCGATACCGCCGACGAGTTGAACGCCGTCGCCCGCGATGTCGGCGCAGCCGATGCCGACATCCATCTCGGCCGCGATGCCAGCGAAACGACGCTCAAGCGTGCGCCGCTCGCTCAATACGGCATCGTCTATTTCGCCACCCACGGCCTCGTCGCCGGCGACATCAAGGGCGTCGGCGAGCCTTCGCTGGCGCTGTCCATTCCCAGTCAGCCGACCGAACTGGACGATGGTCTTCTGACGGCGAGCGAAGTCGCCCAGCTCAAGCTCAATGCGGATTGGGTCGTGCTCTCGGCG
>NZ_CAXAQF010000337.1:0-449 GCF_963970735.1 Pseudomonas sp. RA_35y_Pfl2_P32 | reverse complement strand
CATTGCCGGTGATGCCCTTCAGGCCGATGTCTTTCGGGCCGAACTCGGTGCCGATCCCGTAGGTGATGTCGCCATACTGCTTCTTGCTGGTATTGCCGGTCGAGTAGGTCGAATAATGATCGAACTCGACCCACTGATAGCCGACCTTGCCGTAGAACATGCCGCTGTCACCGGCGCGCACGCCGAAACGACCGGCTGCGCCATATTCCCAGTTGATGTTGCCAGAGACGCCTTTGGCAAGATTGCCTTCCGCACCGACGAACACCGGCCCCAGCGGCACGTTGATGCCGGCCACGCCCTGTACCAACGCGCCTGCGAGACGGTAGTTGTTGCGCAGCGAGCCATCGGCGTTCAGCGCCTGCGGGATACCGTGGTTGCGCTCGTTATCGAACTGTTCCCAGCCGCCCATCACGCCGATGTAAGGCTCGATGCCAAACGCGCGCGAGCCG
>NZ_CAXAQF010000336.1:0-450 GCF_963970735.1 Pseudomonas sp. RA_35y_Pfl2_P32 | reverse complement strand
AACCTGTCGCGACCATTACCCCCGTCCTGTGGCCGTCGGCCTGTGGCTGTTGTGCGAAATCGCGATCATCGCGTGCGATCTGGCCGAAGTGATCGGGTCGGCCGTTGCGCTGAACCTGTTGCTTGGGTTGCCGCTGGTGTGGGGTGTGCTGGTAACCGGGCTCGACGTCCTATTCCTGCTGCTGCTGATCAATTTGGGTTTCCGCAAGATCGAGGCAGTGGTGATCGTGCTCGTTTCCACGATCGCATTGTGCTTCGCCTATACGATCTATCTCGCGAAGCCCGATTGGGCTGCCGCTGCGCTTGGCGCGATTACGCCATCGATTCCCAATGAAGCGGCATTGGTCGTTGCGCTGGGAATTCTGGGGGCCACTGTCATGCCGCACAACCTGTACCTGCATTCCGCAATCGTGCAGACGCGCGCCTTCGGCAGGGGTGCACGCGATATCAA
>NZ_CAXAQF010000335.1:0-451 GCF_963970735.1 Pseudomonas sp. RA_35y_Pfl2_P32 | reverse complement strand
CGACGAATTCGCCAGGCTCGACCGCGATGCTGACGTCGCTGAGCACGGGCAGTTCAGCGCCGTCGATGTCGAAGGCGTGGCTGACATTCGCGATGTCGAGCGCGGCGCCGGCGGAGGGTTGAAGCGCAACCGCTTCTGCGAGCGCGGCCTCTACCATTTCACGGTCCCCTTCTGCCAGACCAGCAGCCGGTCGCGGATCGCGAACAACAGCGTGATCGCGCCGGAGCAGAGCAGCGACATCACGATCAGCGCGGCATACATGTTGGCATAGGCCGCCCAGCCCTGCGCCCATTGCAGGTACCAGCCGAGCCCGGCCTTGACGCCGATCATCTCGGCCACGACCAGCACGGCGACGACGGCCGCACAGGCGAGCAGCCCGCGGGCGAGCGGAGACTGAAGGCGATCGGTCAAGGGCAATCCACCGTGATCTTGTTGGCGAACATCATGCCGA
>NZ_CAXAQF010000334.1:0-451 GCF_963970735.1 Pseudomonas sp. RA_35y_Pfl2_P32 | reverse complement strand
CGTCGCACATGACGATCGGCCTTGCCTCGACCAATATCGGCACGGCCGTCGCTGCGCTCGGCGGCACCTTCATGGGGATTTTGTTCGCGATGGCGGGCGGGCTCGTGATCATCGCGGGCATCGACGTGCCGCTGCAATTGATCCAGCTGCTGCGCAAATTGCGCATGTCGAAACAGGCGATCCGCGACGAGCATAAGGAAACCGAAGGCTCGCCCGAGGCCAAGGGCGCGATGCGTCAGCGTCAACGCGAGATGGCCAAGCGCAACATGCGCGCGGCGGTGGGCGAAGCGCATGTCATCCTGACCAACCCGACGCATTTTGCGGTCGCGCTGCGCTATAATCGCGAGTCCGACCAGGTGCCCGTCGTCGTTGCCAAAGGCCGCGGCGTGATCGCGCTCGCGATCCGCGAATTGGGGGCGGAAGCGCAGGTGCCCGTGCTCGAATATCCCTC
>NZ_CAXAQF010000333.1:0-451 GCF_963970735.1 Pseudomonas sp. RA_35y_Pfl2_P32 | reverse complement strand
CGCCAGGATGGCGACAGCTATTGGTCGGCCAGCGGTGTGTCCGGCCAGGCGACGCTTGGCTCGGCGAAGGAAAACGGCTTCGGCTCGCTGCTTTCGGGCACGCTCGAAGGATCGAACGTCGACATCACCGAGGAACTGGTCGCCCTGATCGCGGCGCAGCGCAATTTCCAGGCGAACTCCAAGGCGCTCGATACCAGCAACCAGATCACGCAGACGATCGTCAACCTGCGCGCCTGACAGGAGCCTAATCGGAGCATAGCATGGACAAGCTGGTCTATACGGCGGCCTCGGGCCTCAAGGCGCATCTCGCGTCGCAGGCGGCGATCGCCAACAATATGGCGAACGCGTCCACGACCGGCTTTCGCGCCTATCGCGTCGTGTTCGACCGGCTGTCGCTGCAAGGCTCCGATTTCGACACCCGCACCCCGGCCTCGGCCGAAGTGGTCGACGC
>NZ_CAXAQF010000332.1:0-451 GCF_963970735.1 Pseudomonas sp. RA_35y_Pfl2_P32 | reverse complement strand
ACTGCCCGGTTTCGGCCTCCGCGTGTTCGCCTCCGGCAAGCGCAGCTACCTCATCCAATATCGCGCTGTTGGACGCACGCGACGCTACACCATCGGCCTGCATGGCGTGTGGACGCCGGAGACAGCCCGGCAAGAAGCGAAGGTCCAACTCGGGCGCGTCGCGCGCGGCGACAACCCTTCCGAAGAACGTCAGCTCGATCACAAGGCCATCACGGTCAAGGAGCTTTGCGCCCTCTATACCGCTGATCTGAACGCGGGCCTCATTCTGGGTAAGGGCGGGCGACCGAAAAAGCCCACCACCATCGTCACCGACACTGGCCGTATCGAGCGGCACATCATCCCGCTGATCGGCGCGCGCCGGGTCAAGGATCTCACCAAGGCCGACATCAACAAGGTCTTGAAGGACATCATGGCCGGCAAGACGCGCGTCGCCGTCAAGACGAAAAAGCTG
>NZ_CAXAQF010000331.1:0-452 GCF_963970735.1 Pseudomonas sp. RA_35y_Pfl2_P32 | reverse complement strand
ACCGGGGTCACGATCTGAAAACGGTCATAGTCACTGGCGCGCTTGAGTACGTAGGCTTCCACTTGCCCTTGTTGCAGGATCACCTGGGGAATCGCCTGTTCTTCCACCAAGTGCAGACGCACCTCGGAGCTGGAGGGCAGGACAACCCGCGAGCCGTCACCCAGCAACAAGCTGACAAACGCCGAGGGCGAGGTTTTTACGCTTTCCTGCTCATCAATCAGCATGCCTTCTTCCAACACGCTGGGGCGTCCCTTGGCATCGAGCTTCCAGGCTTAACCGGTCAGGTGCTGCACGACTGCCGGCAGCGGCTGTGCCCGGCACATCAGGTTGTCATCTATGTAGGGCGCACGCACAGGGGCAGGCTTGGCTAGAACGTGTGGGCTGTTGATCACAAGCGCCAGGGCCAGGCTTGAACCGAATAGAGAGGAAAGGGAATAGCGGCGAGGAAAGAG
>NZ_CAXAQF010000330.1:0-452 GCF_963970735.1 Pseudomonas sp. RA_35y_Pfl2_P32 | reverse complement strand
AGCTGCAGGTGCCCATCGTGACCATCTGCCCGTTCACGATCGGGTTGGTCATGCTGAAGATGTGGCCGGCCGGATAGGCCTTGCGGGCCTTGTGGGCGGCGACCAGGGCGCGGATCACGGGGTCGGATAAGCTGGGCGCCGCAGGTGAGCCCGCCGCCATCGAGGCGTCACCGCTCCCGACCATCCCGGCATTGCCGGGACGTCCGTAACCGGCGGGCTCGCCTGCGGCGTCTTGAGGCTTCAGCGACAGCGCCCAATCAATCACCCGCCCCGCATAGCCCTCGGTCCAGTGCAGGCCCTCGCCCTCCTTGGCCCGCATGTTCTTGCGCGCCTTGCGCACCATCGCCGCGATGGCGCTGCGCAGCGCGGCCTCGCGGCTCGCATGCTGGCGGCCGTCGACCCGGAAGCCCGGCGGATGGGCCAGCCAGTGGCCGTTCTGAAGCGCGAGCACG
>NZ_CAXAQF010000329.1:0-452 GCF_963970735.1 Pseudomonas sp. RA_35y_Pfl2_P32 | reverse complement strand
CATTCATCGCCTCTGCAAGATCGCGCGTGGCGAGGTTCCATACGAACTCGCCCGTGGCGGTGACGTTGGCGACGCTGTCCTTCCAGCCGGTGGAGGTGAAGCCGATGATGGGCGGGCGGTAATTGTACAGGCTGAAGAAACTGTACGGTGCCAGGTTGCGCACGCCCTCGGCGCTGAGCGTGCTGATCCAGCCGATCGGCCGGGGTGCCACGATCGCGTTCAGGGGATCGTGGGCCAGGCCGGGGACGGTCCTGTGGCCGTTGCGTGGTTCGTAGAAATGGTGCTCTGTCATCTTGAAGCAGGCCTTCCGTTCGAAATTCGAATATCGTGCGCGACCGATTTGGCGTAGCTGTAACCACGCCGTCCCTTGGCTCGAATAGGGTTCTGTATGACCGACACAAGCCCGCCGACCTCCGATAGTCCTCCGGCAGCCGCCACCGTGCTGTATCGCC
>NZ_CAXAQF010000328.1:0-453 GCF_963970735.1 Pseudomonas sp. RA_35y_Pfl2_P32 | reverse complement strand
TGGAGGACGTGATCTTCTCGCTCGACTCCTTCAAGAAGCACCACCCGATGTACTCGGCCTATTACAGACACGTTGTGCGGGCCGAGAAGGTGGGCGAGCGCGAGCTCAGGTTCGTGTTCGACGCGCCGGGCAATCGTGAACTGCCGCAGATCGTCGGCCAGCTCACGGTGCTGCCGAAGCACTGGTGGGAGGGCACCGACGCACAGGGCCGCAAGCGCGATGTGTCCGCCACCACCCTCGAAGTCCCGCTGGGATCGGGGCCCTACAAGGTCAAGGAGTTCGTCGCCGGACGCTCGATCGCGCTGGAGCGCGTGAAGGACTATTGGGGGCGCGACCTCGCCGCCAATGTCGGCCGCAACAATTTCGACGAGCTGCGCTACGAATATTTCCGCGACGCGACGGTGGCGATCGAGGCCTTCAAGGCCGATCAGGTCGACTGGCGCACCGAGAACA
>NZ_CAXAQF010000327.1:0-453 GCF_963970735.1 Pseudomonas sp. RA_35y_Pfl2_P32 | reverse complement strand
GTCGCAACGCGTGCAGCTCGGCCTTGATCGCGTGATGACGATCGAGATGGCCAACGACCTGGCCCAAGGCGGCGAGGCATGGACGGCCTGGCGCGGCACTACGCCCGTCGCCTGTGTCGGCCTGCGCGAGACATTTTCCCACCCGACAAGCGGGCGTGGCGTGCAGGCGGTGGCCTGGGCGATCCTCAGCCTTGGCCTGGGCAGCGATCATCTCGCGATCACGCGCTTTACCCGGCGGCGCATCGCGGCCAGCATCTATCGCCGCATCGAGGCGATTTGCATCGCGGCGATCGATGCCGAGGCGATCCTGTCGTCCTTCCCCGGCCTCGACCCCGCGCAATTGCTGGAGGCGGTGCTGTGTCGCAAGGGGCCGCAGGTTCGCTGGGCCGAGGCGCTCGGGCTGACGCCAACCTATGTCTTGCGCCATTTCGGGGCCGCCTCCGAAACGCATAT
>NZ_CAXAQF010000326.1:0-453 GCF_963970735.1 Pseudomonas sp. RA_35y_Pfl2_P32 | reverse complement strand
TGTGCTTCATGCACCCGGTCAAGGCCTCCGAAGCGATCCGCTCGGCGTATTTCGACTATGGCGTGAAGACGTTTTCTCTCGACAGCGTGGAAGAGCTGGAGAAGATCGTCGACGCGACCGATCACGCCGAAGACCTGACGCTGTGCGTCCGCCTTCGCGTGTCGTCGGAGCATAGCAAGCTGAGCCTCGCGTCGAAATTCGGCGCGGCCCCCGGCGAGACCAAGGAACTGCTGTTCCGCGCTCGCCAGGCGGCGGATGCCCTTGGCATCTGCTTCCATGTCGGCAGCCAGGCGATGACGCCCGAAGCCTATGCCAATGCGATGAGCGCGTTCGCGCCGCCATCGTCGATGCAGCGGTCACGGTCGACGTGATCGATGTCGGCGGCGGGTTCCCCTCGTCCTATCCGGGCATGGAACCGCCCCCGCTCGAGCGCTATTTCGAGACGATCCACCG
>NZ_CAXAQF010000325.1:0-453 GCF_963970735.1 Pseudomonas sp. RA_35y_Pfl2_P32 | reverse complement strand
CGCAACGACCGCCAGCGCGACGATGGTGATCGTCGCCGGACGCGATTTGACGGGCGGGGCCCAGCCGCGCGGGGCCGCAACCTCGGATCGGGGGCGGTGGCCGTCGGTGTCGATGGGGAAGCGTCGCTCATTTCATTATCCCTGGTGACCCTGGGCTGCCTGGGTTTGTTTTTGTTGCAAGAGCAGAATCGGCGATATCTCGCCGCGCCGCCGGATCGACCAGCGGATCGCATAGCCCCACACAGCCGTCAGCGCAGCCAGCACGCCGACCAGCAGGAAGACGTCGTTAAACGCCAGGATATTGGCTTCGCGCGCCACCTGTTGCGCCAGCAGCGCGGCCCCTTCCGCACTGCGCAACGCCGGGTCGCCGACGACCCCGGCAACCCGCCCCGCCCCGGCGCGCAACCGCGCCGCCACCAACGGATCCGTCGCCACGATATGCTGCACCAACAT
>NZ_CAXAQF010000324.1:0-454 GCF_963970735.1 Pseudomonas sp. RA_35y_Pfl2_P32 | reverse complement strand
TGTTGTCGTAGATGCCGCGCAGCGGCACCCCTCCGAAGAAGCCGAAGCCGCGCGCATGCGCGTCAAACACCATCTCCTGCGTCTCACGCGGATACGCCCGGACATAGACAGCCCGCGATGCGCAAAGCCGCACGTGGGCGACCTTCACGCGCATCGGCTTGCCCGCGATCTCCACGTCTTCGTGGCTCCAGTCGAACTGGTACGCCTCGCCAGGATCGAAGCTCAGCGGCACGAATGCGGTCGCTGTCCGCCCCGCCTCCTCGCGTTGCCAGCGACGGGCATGGCGGCGAACGGCATCGTAGCCGCCCTCAAACCCCAGCCCGCGCAGCACCTCGTATAACCTGATCAACGTCAGACGCTCGCGGCGCGGCTTGCGCTCGTTCTCGGCCAGCAGCTGCTCCAGCGCGGCCGCGTGACCGCCCAGCTTCGGCTTGGGTTCTGAAACCCGCGTGTA
>NZ_CAXAQF010000323.1:0-455 GCF_963970735.1 Pseudomonas sp. RA_35y_Pfl2_P32 | reverse complement strand
CGGCAACTACGGCGCCGAGCGCCCCGTCGCAGGTTTCCACAGCCTCCGCTGGAGTTTTGGCAGAACAAACCGGCGACATCGTCGTGACTGCCGAAAAGCGGCAAACGACTCTTCAAAAGGCGCCGCTGGCTATCACTGCGCTGACTGCCGATACGCTCAAACAGTCCAACATCACGCAGCTCATCGACATGAACGGCTTCGTTCCTGGCTTGACGGTTGCCAACAGCGGCAGCTTCGTGCGGGTCGTGTCGATCCGTGGCATCGGCTACGAAGCCACCGACAATCTCAGCGCGCAGCCAGGCACGTCCTTCCACATCGACGGCGTCTACATCGTCAGCCCTTATGCCCTCCAGCAGGATTTTCTCGATCTCCAGCGGGTCGAGGTACTCCGCGGACCTCAGGGCACAGTATTTGGCCAAAGTGCCACCGGCGGCATCGTCATCGCAGTCACCGTC
>NZ_CAXAQF010000322.1:0-455 GCF_963970735.1 Pseudomonas sp. RA_35y_Pfl2_P32 | reverse complement strand
GGACACACGCCGGGGGCACCGATGGGCCTCGCTGACCTCCAGCGTCGCGACGCGCGCATCGCCGAGCTTGAGGCGATCGGCCGTCGCAACCGCACGCGCGATCAGGATCATGAACTTGGTCGTCTGGTCGATGCCCGCGATCAACTCTGGCGTCGTCTCGCCCGTCGCATCGCCGATGCGCGCACCCGCGCGCGCGACCTCGAAGCCTATGCCCGCCAGGTCGGGCTGCCCTTTCCCGAAAGCGCCACCCATGGTTGATCTCGTCGACGCCGCCCAGCAACTGGAAAGCGAACACCTCGCCCGCGCGATCGCGGCCGCCCGCGTCCCGGTGCCCGAAGGCATTCCCGGCGAATGCGAGAGTTGCGGCGAGGATATGCCCCGCCTTGTCGACGGCCGCTGCGCGCCATGCCGCGATGGGCGCATGCGCATTGCACGGTTTCATTCGGTGCCGGGAG
>NZ_CAXAQF010000321.1:0-456 GCF_963970735.1 Pseudomonas sp. RA_35y_Pfl2_P32 | reverse complement strand
CGCCGCGCCTTCGACCAGCGCCCGCAGCAACAGATGGCCGCCCATCGAATGGCCAAGCGCAACATGCGGTCCGCCGTCGCGCCCGGCATCTTCCGCAACCCAATCCGCCCAAAAGGCGCGAAAATCGTCGATATACTGCTGAAAATCGCCGACATGGCCAACATGCGGATCGGGCGACAGCCGCCCCGACCCGCCCTGCCCGCGCCAGTCGAACGACGTGATCGACCAGCCGAGCGCATGCCAGTGCGCAAACGCCTCGAGATACTTCTCGAAGATATCGCCGCGGCCGCCCTGACACAGCATCCGACCGCGCGGTCGTCCTTCGACGCCCCAGTCGAAGCGCCGCAGCGCCCAGCCATCGGGAGCGGACCATTGTGTGATCCGCGCAGCCGCAGGAATCGCGCGACGATAAAGCTGAGGGGAAACCATGGACGATGGTTACGGTTTTGAAAGGCC
>NZ_CAXAQF010000320.1:0-456 GCF_963970735.1 Pseudomonas sp. RA_35y_Pfl2_P32 | reverse complement strand
CAACTCGTCGATCGCGCTGCGCCAGCCGATGGCCGCGCTGCGCCTGCGGAGGGCTCGCACCAGATGGGAGAGAACCGTCGACGGCCGCTCCGCAATCGCAGTCCACGCGCCAGCCGGTGCAGCATGGGCGTGCGGTAACAATCCTCGCCGCGACAGCGCGATAATCCGCCCCGCAAACCCCTTTGCCTCCAGCAGCAACACGACATCGACCATCGTCAGCCCGGTGCCGAGGATCAGCACCGTATCATCGTCGTGCAAGCCCTCGGTCGCCTCCGCACTCCAGCAATCGCCGACATAGCAGCCGGGTCCAAGCGATTCCGCCACCAGCTCGACCGGCGTATGCGGTGGCAAATTGCCCACCGCCAGCACAGCGGCATCGGCCTCGACCGAGGCACCATCGGCCAGCAGGACGCGCACGCCGCGATGCTCTGTCACGTCGACCGCCTCGCCGCGCAC
>NZ_CAXAQF010000319.1:0-458 GCF_963970735.1 Pseudomonas sp. RA_35y_Pfl2_P32 | reverse complement strand
TAACGCTTCCAGTTTGGGGTCGGCCAGCCGGGAGGACGGGCCCCGCCCGAACAGGCTACCCAGCGCACGCGACATGCGGCCGGGTTCGGTCAGGCTGGCGAGGGTGTCGCGCTGCGCAAGGGCGATGACGCTCCATTCGAGTGCGGAGAAGCCCTCCTGCGGGGTCGTCGCGGCATCGTCGGTCGACGTGGTGACGGGGCCAGCGAACATTGAATCGATATCCAGATAAGCCATGAAAAATCCCCCTTTTGGGTCTTTGTCAATCCTGTGGGCGAACAGCCCCGAGCGGGAACGAGCGGTCGTCCCGGCAAAACTGTCTTCAAGCGTGCAAAACCTGGGCAGCAAGCGCGCGGCGCTCCTGTCGACCAGCTAAAAAAAGTGGAACGCCAGTCGGTCGAACCGCTGACGGATCAATCAGATGAGTGCGACGGACATTGGAGGAGACCCTTTTTCCGACT
>NZ_CAXAQF010000318.1:0-458 GCF_963970735.1 Pseudomonas sp. RA_35y_Pfl2_P32 | reverse complement strand
GGCGGCACGCCGCGCGCGCTTTACCGCCGAGCCGCCCTGGGTCGACCCAAGGCCCAAAGGCTTGTCGAGGATCAGCCAGCCATGCAGCCCGGTCATCCCGCGCCCAGATAGGCGATGCCGAAGAAAAAGTCGGTGGCGGCACCCGCAATGGGAGCGACGAAGCGGTGCACGATATCAGTCTGCGGGCTGATCATCGGCAGGACGAACAGCAGCACGAGCAGCAGCGGAAAGCCGTAGCGGGCGAGCTTCGCATAGTGGATCGCGGCGGCGCGCGGCAGCAGGCCCTGCACGACATGCCCGCCATCGAACGGCGGCAACGGGATCAGGTTGAAGATACCGAGAAACACGTTGATCTGCAGGAAATTTCCGAGATTATCGACCGCGAAGCGCGCCAGGGTGAAGGGGGGCACCGGGGCTGGAACGCCGTGCAGCACGAGCAACAGACCCGCCAGCACGAA
>NZ_CAXAQF010000317.1:0-458 GCF_963970735.1 Pseudomonas sp. RA_35y_Pfl2_P32 | reverse complement strand
CGCCAGGCGTAGTCGATACCACGAACTCTGCACCGCATTTCGGGGGTAATGACATTCCCGTGCAGGGGAGAGGGCCGGTAGCGCCGTCCGACTTCGTATTATCGACTACGCCTTTGGTCGGTGCTCCGGCCTGACCGCTCGGCGTCGTCGCAAACGACCGGGCCTGTTGAAAAATGCCGGACATGCCGGGTTGCTCCTTCGTTTCACCCCTGCCGAAAGGAGCGTCGCTATGATGGGACCAGCCTGTCGCGGTAAGCGGGAAGGGGCGTCCCCCCGCACCGTAGAAGCCATGTTGCCCACAGACCACCTGCTGCGTCGCGTCGATCGATGTCTCGACATCGGCGAGTTGAGACAGGCACTGGCCGGTCACTACAGCGCAAGGGGACGGCCATCGATCGATCCCGAACTCCTCATCCGCATGGCCTTGGTCGGCCGCATTTACGCGATCACGTCCGAAC
>NZ_CAXAQF010000316.1:0-459 GCF_963970735.1 Pseudomonas sp. RA_35y_Pfl2_P32 | reverse complement strand
CTTGCGCGTAATCGCCTGCCCCGAAATCGCCCCGGTCAGATGCCCGAGCAGGCTGGAGCCCACACGCGGATCGAACACCACCGTCATCGGCCCGCTGGCAAGCCGTCCGGGATTGACGCGGGCGACCGCGCGCTCGCCCGCGCGCGTGCCGATCACCTCGGGCGCTTCCAGCGCGCGCAAGTGGCGCGCCGAGCTATAGGCATAGTCGCGCACCATCGCCCCGCCCTCGCCCGCCAGTACGCTGGCCGACAGGCCATAACCGGTCGCGGCATAAGCGGCGGCAAAGCCGTGGCTGGTGGCGAGCGCCCAGATCGAGCGCGAGGCGCTGGCAGAGCCGCCCTCGCTATTGGTGACGCCCGCCACTGCCCGCGCGGCATCTTCTGCGGCCAGCGCCGCATCGCGCAGCCCCTCGGGGCTGGGCTCGCTGCCACCCTGCGCCAAATCGTCGATATCGAGCAA
>NZ_CAXAQF010000315.1:0-459 GCF_963970735.1 Pseudomonas sp. RA_35y_Pfl2_P32 | reverse complement strand
CGGGAACGACTGGTATGATTTCTGGACCAACTAGCGCTACCCCGGCGGCGTGACCGCTGCCCGCGAAGCGCCGCTCGACGTAATTCCCCTCTATGTCCGCGCCGGGGCGATCGTCCCGATGGGGCCCGTGCTGCAATATGCGACCGAGCGGCCCGATGCCCCTTATGAGATCCGCGTCTATCCGGGAGCGGACGGTCGCTTCACGCTCTATGAAGACGACAACGAGACCTATGCCTATGAGAAAGGGCAGTCGGCGCAATATGATCTGGTGTGGGACGACGCCAAGCGGACGCTGATGATCGGCGCGCGGCGCGGGGCCTTCCCCGGCATGGTGCGGCAACGGACGTTAAAGGTCATCGTCGTCGACCGCGGGGGTGACGAAAGGGCTGGGCAAGAGGATACGCGAACCCTCCGGTATGACGGGGGTGCGGTCAGTCTCCATTTCGATCGCACGGGTTG
>NZ_CAXAQF010000314.1:0-461 GCF_963970735.1 Pseudomonas sp. RA_35y_Pfl2_P32 | reverse complement strand
AGCGCGGGAAAGAAGCGCGGACTATGCGACACAGGCCGCGCTGTCAACCGCAGAGGCGCGCCGTATGCGTCGTAAAGTTGTTGCTCAAACGCAATAGTTGGTCCGGAACCGTCCTAATATTGGATGAACTATCCGCTCTGCGTGAACTTTATGTTGCATTGCCAAACGGTCTATGGCGTCATCCGATTCGGAACAGATGAGGCGAACTCGATTCCGGCAATAAAATGTCGCGTTAGAGCGTTCAGCATCACAAGGATTCCACATACATAGATACCGAATGCGGCGTGCTGCATTCGACTAAGATGGTCGTGTCAAATTATCTGCAGGGTTATTTCAATGCCGTGCTGTGCGGCAGGGGGAACTGTGTCCGTCACTCGGTGGCGACGCAAATGAGGTGCGTATTCGAAAGAACATAAAATATTGGGGGCGGATGGACTGAAGGTCACCTGTTTTTTTGGGGG
>NZ_CAXAQF010000313.1:0-462 GCF_963970735.1 Pseudomonas sp. RA_35y_Pfl2_P32 | reverse complement strand
ATGACGGTGAGGCGCAACCTGCCGTCCAGCTTGCCGATCCACCGAAGCCGGTCGAAATCGTCGAAGTGCCGAAACTGCTGCCGCTTCCCGGCCAGCTCAAGCCGCTGCATGACGGACACCCGAAGCCTGAGTCTGGCGATCCCCGCAAGCGTGTTGAAAAGGCCAATGCCGCGGCCCGCATGCAGCCGACCCGCAATGGCTATATCAACGCGGTGCAGGTCTATCCGTTCGCTGCGGGCGCGCTTTATCAGGTGTATGCCGCGCCGGGGCAGGTGACTGACGTCGCCTTGCAGGAAGGCGAACAGCTCGTCGGTTCCGGACCGGTCGCCGCTGGCGATACCGTGCGCTGGATCATCGGCGATACCGAGAGCGGCGTTGGCGCGGCCAAGCAGGTCCATATCCTCGTGAAGCCAACGCGGGCCGATCTGATGACCAATCTCGTCATCAACACCGACCGGCGCA
>NZ_CAXAQF010000312.1:0-462 GCF_963970735.1 Pseudomonas sp. RA_35y_Pfl2_P32 | reverse complement strand
ACTTAAAATTCGCACCAGCAACGAGGAATTCTATCGCTTCTTCCACCAAGCAATCGACGATACCACTGCATTGCGGTTACCGCACGCGGGCGTCGATCACACGGTTTCTGTCCCCGCCGCTGGGCTGCCATGGTTTCTCGCCCTGTTCGGTCGCGACAGTCTGATCGTCAGCCTACAGAACATGATGGTCAATCCGGACCTTGCCCGCGGCACGCTGGAGGTGCTTGGCGACCTTCAGGCGCGTGAACGGGACGACTACCGTGATGCCGAACCGGGCAAGATCCTGCACGAGATGCGCGGCGGCGAGATGGCGGCGCTGCGCGAGGTCCCGTTCGCGCAATATTACGGCAGCGTCGACTCGACGGCGCTGTTTGTCCTGCTGGCCGGCCGCTATGTCGAGCGCACCGGCGACGAGGCGACGCTGCGCGAATTGTGGCCGGCGATCGAGGCGGGCCTTGCCTG
>NZ_CAXAQF010000311.1:0-463 GCF_963970735.1 Pseudomonas sp. RA_35y_Pfl2_P32 | reverse complement strand
TGTCATTCCCGGCAATGACGAAAGCTCGACCGCCGATGCGGCCGTGTGGGCGCAGTCGACGCTCGATCGGCTAAGCGGTGCGGCCGGCGGCAATGGCGCGCGCGTCGAAAGCGCTAGCCTGCTGCGTCCGACGCCTGCCAATGCCCGGCTGGCCTACATGATGCTCGCGCAGATGGGAGCGTAAGCGGTGGCGATTGCGTTGAAGTCGGGTGGCCTGAAATCTGGCGGCGTGTTGCCGCTGCTGCGCTCCGCCGCCTTGCCGGTGGCGATCCTGCTGCTGGTCGTGCTGATGGTGGTGCCGATCCCGTCGGCGCTGCTCGATGTGTTCTTCATCATGAACATCACGATCAGCCTGGCCGTGCTGATGGTGTCGCTCAACGCGCAGAAGCCGCTCGATTTCTCGGCCTTCCCGACGGTGTTGCTGTTCGCGACGTTGTTCCGCTTGAGCCTCAACGTCGCCTCG
>NZ_CAXAQF010000310.1:0-463 GCF_963970735.1 Pseudomonas sp. RA_35y_Pfl2_P32 | reverse complement strand
ATGTCGACGGCGGCGTGACCGCGCCGGTGCTGACCTTGCCGGAAGCGCTGCTGCTGCAGGGCGGCCTGCCCGGCAAGTCCCGCCTCGACATCTACATCCTCGTCAACAAGAAGATCGAGCGCAACTTCGAGCTGGTGTCCAACAGCACCATCGACGTCGCCTCGCGCAGCCTGTCCGCGATCACGCAGTCGCAGACCCGCTCGATCATTTACGCGACCTATGATTTCGCCAAGCGCAACCGCTTCGGCTTCCATCTCTCCTACATCGCGCGCGACTATCCCGCGCCGCCCTCCGAAGGCTTCGATACCGCCTACATGCGGGCGCGCTACCAATACGGCTACGACAAGGCCGCCTCAGGTCAGGCCTGGAGCTCCGGCCTGCCGTGACCCGACGGGCCCCGGGGGCGGCCCCACGAGCCACGCGACGCTTTCGCCTCAGTTTGACGATGACGGACTCAGGACCC
>NZ_CAXAQF010000309.1:0-465 GCF_963970735.1 Pseudomonas sp. RA_35y_Pfl2_P32 | reverse complement strand
CATCGCCAAGGCCACCGCGTGCACGCCAGGTGCCGCCGGAAACGCCGCGACGATCGGCCAGCGCGCCACCACGATCACGATCGCAAGCAGGCCCGTGAACAGCGCCGCCAGCCCGGCCGCGATCACGGTGCGGGGTACCGCCAGCGCGGGCGTCCCCTCGCCCATGGCATTGCCGACGCGCACGCCCGCCGCCGATCCAAGCCCCAACGCGACCCCGAAGGTGACGTTGTGGACCGAGAAGACGATCTGGAAAGCGTGCGCGGTCACCGGTCCGAAATCGGTCGACAAGGCAATCAGAATCGAAAAGCCCGCCAGCTCCAAGCCCGAGGCGATTGCGGGCACGATCCCGAAGCGCGCCGGCCGCACAGCACCGGGCACCGCAGCCACCCATGCCCGCCGCGAAAGATCGCGCACGCCGCGCGCCCGCGCATTGTCTGTCGTCCACACCGCCGCCAGCATGCCCCC
>NZ_CAXAQF010000308.1:0-465 GCF_963970735.1 Pseudomonas sp. RA_35y_Pfl2_P32 | reverse complement strand
CGAACGCCCGGTCGTCAGCGAACAACAGCGAATCGTCATCGCTTGCCCGATCACGCCGCGTATCGCCAATTTCGACGATCTCGATCCGCTGAAACTGGAGCCGGATGTGGAGGTGCGGATGATCGCGCCCGGACAGCCAATCCCGGCGGAAGCCGCTATGGTGGTGTTGGCCGGGTCGAAGGCGACCATCGCCGACCTTGCGTTCCTACGCGCCGAAGGATGGGACATCGATATTCTGGCGCACTACCGGCGCGGTGGCCATGTGCTGGGCCTGTGCGGCGGGTATCAAATGCTGGGCGACACGATCAGCGATCCACACGGGGTCGAAGGTTCGTCCGGCCGCGTGCCCGGGCTGGGCCTGTTGAAGGTCGATACCGTTCTTGCCGGGCGCAAGACATTGGAGCGGGTGAATGGCACTGCGCTTGGTACGCCGTTCCAGGGCTACGAAATTCATATGGGCGAAAC
>NZ_CAXAQF010000307.1:0-465 GCF_963970735.1 Pseudomonas sp. RA_35y_Pfl2_P32 | reverse complement strand
AAGTTCGGCTTCCAGCTTGGCGACGCGCTCTTTCGCGTAATCGTGTTCGGCCACTTCCGGCGCGTCGGTCGCGGTTTCGGCGCGCAGTTCGCTGGTCAAGTTGATCTTTTCGTCTTCGATCATGTCGTCACACTATCCAATTAGCCCATGAGCCGCGCGAGTGTCGCGGCGGTATAATCCACCATGGGCACGACGCGCGCATAGTTCAACCGTGTCGGCCCAATCACACCAACAACGCCGATCACGCGACCATCAAGACCACGGAAGGGTTTGGTGATGACAGATGAACCGGAAAGCGAGAATAATTTGTTCTCCGCACCAATGAAGATGCGCGTCGCATCGCCCGCGCTGGCATTGTCGAGCAGACGCGCGATTTCCTGCTTGCCCTCCAGGTCGTCGAGCAATTCGCGGACACGTTCCAGATCGGCGGCGGCGGCATCGTCGATCAGCCGTGCCTGCCCGCGG
>NZ_CAXAQF010000306.1:0-465 GCF_963970735.1 Pseudomonas sp. RA_35y_Pfl2_P32 | reverse complement strand
CCAATGCCGATGCGGCGCATGCCCACATCATCAACAGGCGGAAAAGGCGCAGCGCCATGACATTACGGTCATCTGGAACCTTGCTGGGCGTTGGTGCGCTGGCCCTGTCCGCAGGGACCGCGATTGCTGCGCAATCTCCCAGGCTCATCCCCGGCATCCAGCGCTGGGCGGAGATCGATCGCATCCCCCGCCACCATTTCGTAGCGACCAAGGGTGTGCCGGAGCCGTACCGAGCACTGCGGAACCCCCTCCCCGCGACCGATACGACAATCACGCGGGGAGCCGTGGTCTATGCCGCCAACTGCCTTTCCTGTCACGGCCAGGCTGGCAAGGGCGATGGGGCGGCCGGGCGCGGGTCCACGCCATCCCCCTTCGACATCGCCTGGCTGTCAGAGATGAAAATTTCCCGCATCGACGGCTTCATGTATTGGAGCATCGCCGAGGGCGGCCGGCCTTTTTCCAGCG
>NZ_CAXAQF010000305.1:0-465 GCF_963970735.1 Pseudomonas sp. RA_35y_Pfl2_P32 | reverse complement strand
CGACCCCAATGCGCCAATCCTGCCCGATCTGGACATCGATATCGGGCGCTTGACCGTCGCGCGGATGGTGCTCGCGCAACCGGTGACGGGGGCGGTGCATATCCTCAAGATCGACGGCGCAACCCACATTGCCGAGCGGCGTGCGCAAGTGACCGCCAGCGTCGTCGCGCTGGCCGGGCGCGGTATTGCGGGCGGCGATCGGCTGAACTTTAAGCTCGATGCCGTGCCCGATGCGAACCGGCTCGACCTCGATGCGCATCTGGTTGCCCCGGCAACGGGGGTGGTCGCCAGCATGAGCGGGCTGAAGGCACCGCTCGATTTCAGCATTGGCGGCAAGGGTAGCTGGAAGGCATGGCAGGGCAAGGCGACTGGCACGCTGGGCGGCGCGTCGTTCACCGATCTCGCGCTGACCGCGAACAGCGGCACCTTCACCGTGCGCGGCTTCGCCAATCCGGGCCTGTATCC
>NZ_CAXAQF010000304.1:0-466 GCF_963970735.1 Pseudomonas sp. RA_35y_Pfl2_P32 | reverse complement strand
GAAAAGGTGCAGGGCGCGCGCGCTTTCTACGAAACGATCATCAAGCGCGGCGAAGACGTGCTCGCCGAAGTCAAATCGAGCTGGTGCTGCCTCGACGCCACCACCCTGCGCCCGGCCCGCCTGGCGCGCGACGTGATCGACCGCTTTTTCGCCAAGGATTGAGCGGCGGGGGCGCACTTAACGCCTCGCATCTCCCCCAACCGTTCGTTTCGAGCGAAGTCGAGAAACAGCCACATGCGCTGTGCCGGGTTTCTCGACGATGCTCGAAACGAACGGAAGGGGATAGTTCAAAGAAACGCCGTGCGAACCTATCTCGCATGATCCCCCCGCCTCGCCGAGCGACACCGCTCGGCCAGCGCAGGGCAGGTCCATCGGCACCGGGGCAAGTCTTGTTTCTCGGGAAGGGTTTGAGAAGCGGCAGCCGAGCCACCCAACCCTCGCGCGAAATTCCTATGAGGAGGCGTCA
>NZ_CAXAQF010000303.1:0-466 GCF_963970735.1 Pseudomonas sp. RA_35y_Pfl2_P32 | reverse complement strand
ATGGAGATCGCCGCCGATCGCTGGGGCGTCGACGTCGTCACCGGCGGCTTGCAGAAGTGCCTCGGCGGACCATCCGGCTCGGCCCCGATCACGATTTCGGACCGGGCGGCGACCCACATCCAGCGCCGCAAGCATGTCGAACGCGGCATCCGCCGCGACGATATCGACGATGGGGACGGCCTCCGGATAGGGTCCAACTATTTCGATCTGGCGATGGTGATGGACTATTGGTCGGAGAAGCGCCTCAACCACCATACCGAGGCGACCACCATGCTCTACGGCGCGCGGGAATGCGCCCGGATCATGCTTCAGGAAGGCGTCGAGGCTCGCTACGCGCGTCACCGCGCGTCCGGCGCCGCCATGACCGCCGGCCTGCGCGCGATGGGTCTTACCGTGTTCGGCGACGATCGCTATCGCATGACCAACGTCACCGCCGCCTTCATCCCCAACGGGGTGGACGCGGAAA
>NZ_CAXAQF010000302.1:0-466 GCF_963970735.1 Pseudomonas sp. RA_35y_Pfl2_P32 | reverse complement strand
GGATCAGAAGAAGCCCAGCGGGTTGATGTCGTAGCTCACCAGCAGGTTTTTGGTTTGCTGGTAGTGATCGAGCATCATCTTGTGGGTTTCACGGCCGACGCCGGACTTCTTGTAGCCACCGAACGCGGCGTGCGCCGGGTACAGGTGGTAGCAGTTGGTCCAGACGCGACCGGCCTTGATCGCCCGGCCCATGCGGTAGGCGCGGTTGATGTCGCGGGTCCAGAGACCGGCACCCAGGCCGAACTCGGTGTCGTTGGCGATGGCCAGGGCTTCGGCTTCGTCCTTGAAGGTGGTGATGCTCACCACCGGGCCGAAGATTTCTTCCTGGAACACGCGCATTTTGTTGGTGCCCTTGAGCAGGGTCGGCTGGATGTAATAGCCGGTCGCCAGGTTGCCCTCGAGTTTTTCCACCTTGCCACCGGTCAGCAGCTCGGCGCCTTCGCCCTTGGCGATTTCCAGGTAGGAG
>NZ_CAXAQF010000301.1:0-467 GCF_963970735.1 Pseudomonas sp. RA_35y_Pfl2_P32 | reverse complement strand
TCAATCGCATTTCCCTGCGCAAAGGCGATGACGGCGCCGTGGTCGGTCACATCCAGCCCTGCGATTTCGGCATGCGCTGCAATGCCCGGATTGCCGGGTGCGGCGAACAGTGTACCGAGGCGCGGTGATTGCGCGAGCTTCCATGCCAGCGCATGTTCGCGACCACCCGAGCCGATCAACAGGACATTCAATGGCGGACCCTTGTCTAGAGATTGCCCGGCGAGAGAGCGTAGGCGCGCTCCTAGACGAGCCGGTCGCAGGGGACAACGCCGCGCCAATGAGTGTGGGCGAACTGGCAGGCAAGCTCAAGCGCGTGGTCGAAAGCGAGTTCGGCTTCGTCCGACTGCGCGGCGAGATTTCGGGCTATAAGCACGTCGCCTCGGGCCATGCCTATCTCAGCCTCAAGGACGACAGCGCCGTGATCGACGGCGTGATCTGGAACGGCAATGTCGCGCAATTGGGCTTCA
>NZ_CAXAQF010000300.1:0-468 GCF_963970735.1 Pseudomonas sp. RA_35y_Pfl2_P32 | reverse complement strand
ATCCAGTTCTCTTGGCCGCCCTGCTGGCCGACCGAGATGCCTTAGGAGGGATTGAGCCGCACGACATGATCCGTCGCGCGCTCGGCTTTATCGCTCGACTCGGTCCTTCGACGGACCAAGACCGCTGGGAAGAAAACAACGGGCTGAACGCATTCACCCTTGCCACCTGCATCGCGGCGCTTGTCGCAGGCGGCTCGCTGCTGGACGAGACGGCGCGCCACTGGGCCATAGCGCTGGCAGATTTCTGGAACGCCCATCTGGAAGACTGGCTCACCGCCAGCGCCTCCGAGCTGGCAAGAAAATTCGCTGTTGCCGGCTACTATGTCCGCACCTCGCCGCCGTCAGTGCTTTCCGACGGCCGCGCCGCACTCGATGAACTCGTGCCCATTCGCAACCGAAGCGATGGAGTGCGAATGCGGGCGAGCGAACAAGTCAGCACGGACTTCCTGCGCCTGGTCCGCTTTGGCC
>NZ_CAXAQF010000299.1:0-468 GCF_963970735.1 Pseudomonas sp. RA_35y_Pfl2_P32 | reverse complement strand
ATGAGATCCGCAACGCGGTTGCGGCCACGCGCGGCGGCACGCCGATCACCATCGGCCAGATCGCGAACGTGCGTGTCGGCGGCGATCTACGCACGGGTGCCGGCAGCATGAACGGCCAGGAA
The DNA here is from genome assembly GCF_963970735.1 of Pseudomonas sp. RA_35y_Pfl2_P32. Classification (NCBI taxonomy): domain Bacteria; kingdom Pseudomonadati; phylum Pseudomonadota; class Gammaproteobacteria; order Pseudomonadales; family Pseudomonadaceae; genus Pseudomonas; species Pseudomonas sp. RA_35y_Pfl2_P32. Next base: position 346 of record NZ_CAXAQF010000299.1, on the reverse strand, counting down.
GCGGTCATCGGCACGGTGCTGATGCTGATCGGCCAGAACAGCCGTATCGTCGCCGAACAGGCGACGCAGAAGCTCGACCAAATCACCAAATCTCTGCCCCCCGGCATCCAGGTGAAGGTGGTGTTGAACCGTGCTGAGTTGGTCGGCGCTACGGTTGCCACGGTTCAGCGTAACCTGACCGAAGGCGCGATCCTCGTTGCGGTGGCGCTGTTCCTGCTTCTCGGCAACTGGCGTGCCGCGGTGATCGCAGTGCTGGTCATCCCGTTCTCGTTCCTGATGATGGCAATGGGAATGAATGCCTTCAATGTCCCCGGCAACCTGATGAGTCTGGGGGCTCTCGACTTCG
>NZ_CAXAQF010000298.1:0-468 GCF_963970735.1 Pseudomonas sp. RA_35y_Pfl2_P32 | reverse complement strand
ACACGGCGAAGGACATTTTCTGACTCGCGTCGGGTGGCTTCGTGCAGCAGTGCTCGGAGCAAACGACGGTCTACTTTCTACCGCAAGCCTAATGGTTGGCGTTGCAGCCGCAGCGCCTGGATCGAGTCAGATCGTGCTTACTGGGGTCGCAGGAATTGCGGCGGGGGCCATGGCGATGGCTGCCGGTGAATATGTGTCGGTCAGCTCCCAAGCGGACGCGGAAAAATCGGATGTGGAGCGGGAACGTCTCGAGCATCTTGCCGATCCCGAGCATGAAAAACGCGAACTCATTGGGATCTATGTCGATCGCGGCCTCCCGATCGCGTTGGCGGAACAAGTTGCCCATGCTTTATCGGAAACTGATGCTCTTGCGGCGCATCTGCGTGACGAACTGGGCATTTCCGAGCACAGTATCGCTCGGCCAACGCAGGCCGCTATAGCCTCTGCAGCCGCGTTCGTGGCGGGAGG
>NZ_CAXAQF010000297.1:0-468 GCF_963970735.1 Pseudomonas sp. RA_35y_Pfl2_P32 | reverse complement strand
ACATCGACACCCGCAATGGTCTTGTCGGCGAGCACGTCATGCTCCCCGGCCAAGATCGCGATGCGCTGCCCCAGCACCGGCGTTTTCTTCTTGCCCTTCATCGAAGCGCAGCCGCTGAGCGCGACAGCAGTCACGGCCACGACGAGAAAGCGGTTGGTCATCTTCATTGCGATTTCTGTTCCTTAGCCTCGGTGACGGCATCCACACCCAATACGCCCGCCATCTGAACCGCGCGTTGCCGCAGCGTCTCCTCCGTGGTCGGATCGCGCGCGATCTGACCGTACAGCACACCCGCGAGATCCCGCCGATTCTGGCGGAGATAGGAAATCGCGACAAGCTCTCCGGCGTTGCCGAACCAGGGATTGCCCTTGACCGCGATCCCGCGCAGCCGCGCGATGACGACGTCGGGCTTCAGCGAGTCAAATTCGGCAGTGGTCTGGCGGATCAACGCGACGTCGCGGAGCGGCT
>NZ_CAXAQF010000296.1:0-468 GCF_963970735.1 Pseudomonas sp. RA_35y_Pfl2_P32 | reverse complement strand
CACTCGCATGCGCGACGGCATCGTCGTGCCTGCCAATCCGGCAATTCCCCCGCCTCCTGCCCATTTGTTGAGCATCGTGACATGGGTGCCGACCGGGTCCGCCCGCGCTTTTGCGCCCCTCGCGCGGCTGGCACGGTTGTTGTAAGGTGAACCGACATAATGGGAGTGCGTGCTGCGTGAAAAAGATCGAGGCGATCATCAAGCCGTTCAAACTCGATGAGGTGAAGGAGGCGCTGCACGAGGTTGGCGTCAGCGGCATCACGGTGACCGAAGCCAAGGGGTTCGGTCGTCAAAAGGGGCATACCGAACTGTATCGCGGCGCGGAATATGTGGTCGACTTCCTGCCCAAGGTAAAACTCGAAGTGGTGGTGGAGGATTCGCTGGCGGAACGCGTCGTCGAAGCCATTGCCGCGGCCGCGCAGACCGGGCGCATCGGCGACGGCAAGATCTTCGTCATTCCGGTCGAAA
>NZ_CAXAQF010000295.1:0-469 GCF_963970735.1 Pseudomonas sp. RA_35y_Pfl2_P32 | reverse complement strand
AGGACCGCCAGTTGCGCGGGGAGATATGCCTTGGGGAGAGCTGCGCGGATCCCCGGATAATGCTCCACGGCGGGGCCGAAGGTCGATGCAAGCGCAACCGCGCGCAACGCGTCAGGATCAGCCGTAAAATCGTCGATCACCACCACCGGCTGCGCCTCGCGCCCGACGCGGTGCACGCTCAACGAAGGTGCCGTCATCGCGCGGGCCAGTAGCGCACGTAATCGACCGACATGCGCTGCGGTAGCGCGGCATCGTCGATCCCCTTCGCTCCACCCCAATCCCCGCCCACGGCCAGATTGAGGATCAAATGGTACGGCACGGTAAACGGCCACGCCGCATGTCCACCGGGCTGATCGTCCACGACGCGCATATACCCATGACCATCCACACCGATGGTGATCGCGTGCGGCTGCCAGTCGAGCTGGTAGCGATGATAAGCGGTACATGCGCTCGCGAGGCGCGTCTCGGC
>NZ_CAXAQF010000294.1:0-469 GCF_963970735.1 Pseudomonas sp. RA_35y_Pfl2_P32 | reverse complement strand
ATTGTCCATGTAGATCGTGACCGGCAGGCCCTGGAACGGCAACTCGGGTTCGGGCTTGGCGGCGAACGCATTGAACAGGAAGCGCAGGGCCGACTCCGCATCCTCGCCATAGGCACCGCGATATTCCTGATAGACCACACCGGAACAGTCATCCACCGCCGAGAACAGCATCAGCATTGGCCGACCGCGTCCTTCCTCGATCCATAGCGGTGCCTCCACCTGCTTGAGGTCGGACGGGCTCATATCGAAGTGCCACAGTTCGTTCGAACGTCGTGCCTGGAAGCGTACCGCTGCACCGGGGCGCGTTACCCGGGCATGGTCCAGCCCCGACGCGCGCAGCATCCGGTCGATCGTCGCCCGCTTCAACAGGCCCGGCTCGACCTTCACCAGACCTTCGGGGGTTTCGACCCCTTCGCCTTCCAGCAACTGGATCGCGCGCGCCGTAGACACGCGCCGCCCCTTGCCGTTG
>NZ_CAXAQF010000293.1:0-469 GCF_963970735.1 Pseudomonas sp. RA_35y_Pfl2_P32 | reverse complement strand
GTGGAGCCGACTATCGCCAACAACAGCATCAACACGACGATCATCGCCGCACCAGCTGGATTATGCCCGATATAGCGAGGCTCCCGACGAGCGATCATCGCGCGAAAATAGCGCAGCAGCCCGACGGGACCTGTCACGAAGCTGGCAAAACGAGCATGGCGGCGGCCGATGACACCCCACACAAGCCGGATCGCCAATGCGGTCACGACGACGTAACCGACGTAGATATGTGGCGTTTCTTCATGCTTCAGGACAGTGAGATTGGCGATAACGCCAGCTGCGACCGTCCAATGAAAGATGCGGACGATCGGATCCCAGACCTTGACCCTGCCGCTCTTTCGGGCAGGGCCATTGGTCGGCGTCCGGGGAACGACATTGCCCATCGTCAATCGACGTTGTTTTTGACGATGGCACCGTTCACCGGGTTGAAATAGACCTCGGCGCGCTTGCCGTCCTTGGTGTGCGCATA
>NZ_CAXAQF010000292.1:0-469 GCF_963970735.1 Pseudomonas sp. RA_35y_Pfl2_P32 | reverse complement strand
GAATCTTGTCGAATTGCTGCTCGGACGCCTGGGCGCCGACCATGGTGTCGGTGTCCAGCGGGTCGCCACGCTTGATTTGCAGGACCTTCTTCATCACCACTTTCATGAAGTCGTCGTAGATCGACTCCTGCACCAGGGCGCGAGACGGGCAGGTGCAGACTTCGCCCTGGTTGAAGAACGCCAGCACCAGGCCTTCGGCGGCTTTTTCGATGAAGGATTCTTCGGCTTGCATGATGTCGGCGAAGAAGATATTCGGCGACTTGCCGCCCAGCTCCACGGTGGACGGAATGATGTTCTCGGCGGCGCATTTCATGATGTGCGAGCCGACCGGGGTCGAGCCGGTGAACGCGATCTTGGCGATGCGCTTGCTGGTGGCCAGGGCTTCGCCGGCTTCTTTGCCGAACCCTTGCACCACGTTCAGCACGCCCGGTGGCAGCAGGTCACCGATCAGTTCCAGCAGCACGCTGAT
>NZ_CAXAQF010000291.1:0-471 GCF_963970735.1 Pseudomonas sp. RA_35y_Pfl2_P32 | reverse complement strand
CCGACGCGCGATGCTTGGCGGCGCGCTGGTTGGCGGTGCGGCGCTTGCGCTTCCTTTTCCGGCGATGGCGGTCGGCACGGAATGGCGCCTCGCCATTCGCAACGTCCACAATAACGAAACCGTCGATGCGCTGTTCGCGCGGAACGGGACTTTCCTGCCCGAGGGGCTGGCCGAGCTGAACCATGGCCTGCGCGACTGGCGCACCGGTGAATCGACGGTGATGGACCGCCGTCTGCTCGCCTTGCTCGTACAGTTGCGCGACAAGCTGGAATTGAGCGGCGGCAGCAAGATCAATCTGATCTCGGGCTATCGCTCGCCCGCGACCAACGCCGCGCTCCGTGCCAAGGGCGGCGAACATACCGGCGTCGCCAGCCAGAGCCAGCATATGCTGGGCAAGGCGACCGACATCATGGTGCCCGGCGTGACGCTCGACCGGCTGCACGGCGCAGCTCTCGCTCTGGGCGGCGGCGG
>NZ_CAXAQF010000290.1:0-471 GCF_963970735.1 Pseudomonas sp. RA_35y_Pfl2_P32 | reverse complement strand
TGCGCATTGGTCAGCAATTGCTGGCGCAGCGCGCCTTCGCGGTCCTTTTCCTGCCAGACTTGCGCCCAGGCGAGGAAGAAGCGCTGGTCGCCGGTCAGCCCGCCGATCACGGGTGCCTTGCCGTGCTTGGCCTGATAGCGCTGATAGGCGGCATAGGCCATTTCCACGCCACCGAGATCGCCGATATTCTCGCCCATGGTGAGCGACCCCTTGATGTGCGTGCCGGGGATCGGTGCATAGCCGTCATATTGCTTGCCGAGCACGGCGGTGCGCGCGGTGAAGGCCTTTTTGGATTCGGGCGTCCACCAGTTGCTGATCTTGCCGGTCCCGTCGAACAGGCTGCCCTGATCGTCAAAGCCGTGGCCGATTTCATGCCCGATCACCGCGCCGATCGCGCCGTAATTGACCGCGGCATCGGCCTTGGGATCGAAGAAGGGCGGCTGCAGGATGGCGGCGGGGAAGGTGATCTGG
>NZ_CAXAQF010000289.1:0-472 GCF_963970735.1 Pseudomonas sp. RA_35y_Pfl2_P32 | reverse complement strand
GGCGAAATGCACGAGGCCGACCGGCTTGCCCGGCGTGGCGCCGCCGGGGCCGGCGATGCCGGTGATGGCGACCGCCAGATCGGTGCCGGCCCGCTCCAGCGCACCGATCGCCATCGCGGTTGCGGTCTCCTTGCTGACCGCGCCGAAATTGGCCAGCGTGCCCGCCTCGACGCCGAGCATCGCGCGCTTGGCGTCGTTGGAATAGGTGACGAAGCCGCGGTCGATCACGTCGGAGGAGCCCGGGATGTCGGTCAGCGCGCCGGCAACCAGGCCACCGGTGCAGGACTCGGCGGTCGCGACCGTCAGCTTGCGCATCCGGCACAGATCGAGCAGCGAGCGGGAGAGGGCGCGTGCGTCGCTGCCGCCCATGGCCTTACACGCTCCAGGGAAGACGGATGGTGGCGCTCGCGGTGGCCGCGATGCCTTCCTCGCGGCCGGTGAAGCCCAGCCGCTCGCTGGTCGTCGCCTTCAC
>NZ_CAXAQF010000288.1:0-472 GCF_963970735.1 Pseudomonas sp. RA_35y_Pfl2_P32 | reverse complement strand
ATCACCGTAGTGTCTCCAGCCCTCGCATGATCCGTAGCAAAACCGCAACATCGACGTTGCGGTCCACGATCACGCGTCGGCCATTCGCGGTCACGACTTCCAGAGTGCCAGTCGCCGCCGGTGCCGCACGCTCCGTCGTCGACTGGACCTCCGACACAATCTGGGCCGGCACAAATCCACCTACCTGACAGCCGCCAAGCTGTCCTTCGCGATAGGCCTTGCGCCACGAAAACAGAAGCTGTTTCGAAAGCCCATGATGCCGCGCTGTCGCCGACACCAGCCGCGGACCCGAAAAACTCTCCTCGACAATCCGCAGCTTCTCGGCAACCGACCAGCGCCGACGCCGACCAGTCTCCACAATTTCAAGGCGACGCACTTGGCGACTATCAGTAAGGATATCCATACCGACAGTCAGCTACAGATCGGAAAAACCCGCAAGACGGCCGTCCTCGGACGAGTACGATCGATCTGC
>NZ_CAXAQF010000287.1:0-473 GCF_963970735.1 Pseudomonas sp. RA_35y_Pfl2_P32 | reverse complement strand
AAGCAGGTCGAAGCTTGGGGCAAGGTGGTGAAGGACAACAACATCAGGGCGTGATGCCGTCCTGGACGAATTGACGCCGACCGGACTTAGATCATGGTCGTTCCGGCGGTTCTGGCGCGGCATTGGCGGCCCTTTCCCCGGAACGATCGACCGCGGAAAAGCAGTCGATCGGCCAAATCTTGCCACTGTCAAGATTGTCGTTGACGGTGGGGCGCCGCTCGGCTAGCGTATCTTTACATTGGAAAGATATCGCTTGGGGCCGCTCCGCCGATGCGCCTCAATGCCGGCACGCACGGCCAGCCACGCTGGCCGTCAGCCATGGCTGGAGGCACGGATGAAGACCTTCCTCACCGTCAAGCTCGCTCTGCTTCCCTTCGCCGTGTTCTGGCTGTTGATGGGGCTGCATCATCCGGACCTGGCGATCGGAACGGCCTTCGCGCTGTCATGCGCCGGCATGATCTGGCGGGCCCTGC
>NZ_CAXAQF010000286.1:0-473 GCF_963970735.1 Pseudomonas sp. RA_35y_Pfl2_P32 | reverse complement strand
CACATGAAGGCGCGCTGGTTCCAGCGCATCGCGCTCTGGGCGATCCCGCTGCCCTGGATTGCGATCGAACTGGGCTGGGTGACCGCCGAGCTCGGCCGTCAGCCCTGGGCGATTGACGGTGTCCTGCCGACCTTCCTCGCCAATTCCACGCTGACCCCGGCGATGCTGTGGACGACGATCATCGGTTTCACCGCGCTGTACGGAACGCTGGCGGTGATCGAGGTACGCCTGATCCTGGCGTCCTTCGCGCACGGGCCGGTCGAAGATCCGCTCGATGGCGCGCCGCACCCCACCGACGCGCCCGCCCTGGCCCCCGCTGCCTGAGGAGCATGATGATGCATCTATTGTTCGACTATGAAACCTTGCGCCTGATCTGGTGGGCGCTGCTAGGGGTGTTGCTAATCGGCTTTGCGCTGACCGACGGGTTCGACCTTGGCGTTGCCGCATTGCTGCCCTTCGTCGCGCGAACCGAT
>NZ_CAXAQF010000285.1:0-473 GCF_963970735.1 Pseudomonas sp. RA_35y_Pfl2_P32 | reverse complement strand
ACCAACGTGTGGGTGCGCGACGGCGACGATCTGCTGCAAGTCGACCAGGTGCGGGGACGCGGCGATGCGACACGCCTGTCGGGCATTACGCTGTTTGATCGCACCGGCGGCAATCTGGTCGGCATCATTACCGCCAAGACCGGGGTGCGGGTCGCGAGTGGCTGGAAAGTCGGCCCGGCAACACGTTTTGACGTTGCCAGCGGGAAGTTGGCGAAGGTCGGAACCGTGGAGATTGGCCGCGATGTGCGGCACGATCAATTTGCGCTGTCGAACATCGATGCCAATGGACTGTCGTTCGGCGCGCTGCGCGATACGATCGCCGATCTGAAGGCCGGTGGTCGCCCCACCAAGGCGCTGGAGGGTGCAATGTGGCATAAGCTGGCGGGGCCGTTGTCCTCGGTGCTGATGCCGCTGCTGGGTGCGGTCGCTGCCTTTGGCCTGGCGCGGTCGGGCAAGCTGTTCATCCGCGCGGT
>NZ_CAXAQF010000284.1:0-473 GCF_963970735.1 Pseudomonas sp. RA_35y_Pfl2_P32 | reverse complement strand
CCATATGCTCGCTGCCCGCTGCCTCGCGCTCCCATTCCTCCGCAGTTTTGCAGATGCTGGCCCGCACCCGCGAGCTGGTCGTCGCTTCCGAACGACAAATTTTGCGCGGCTTGGCGGGTTTGCTGGGCTTTGCCGTCGGGGTGGGACCCGACGACGTTCCCTCAGCGGATGTTTGCGCAATCACCGGCGATGCCGCAAGCGCGATGGCAGCCATCATCGAGGCAGAACGGACCAGCATGAAGATCTCCGACTTATGCGATGCGCCGGTGTAACCAGCCCGCAAGATGCCGTCAAAGCAGAATAATCTGTGCCGCGCGCTTAGCGGTCCCGCGGCCGCTTTCCTGCCAGCGCGCTCAGCACGCCGCGCACGGTGCGAACCTCCTGCGCCGACCAGCCAGGCTTGGTCAGCAAGGTCCGCAAGGTCCGTCGCGTCACCGGCGTGCGTTCGGGCGGGAAGAAGAAATCGGTCTCGC
>NZ_CAXAQF010000283.1:0-474 GCF_963970735.1 Pseudomonas sp. RA_35y_Pfl2_P32 | reverse complement strand
TAGCCATCGCGCTCGCGGTCGAACAGTTTGGCCGGGGTGCGGCCGATCAGGTTCCAGCCCCCTGGGGACTCCACTGGGTAGGCTGCGGTCTGCCGCTCGGCGATGCCGACGCTGCCCGGCGCCACGCGTTTGCGCGGGGTGTTCAGGCGTGGCGCGGCGAGCTGTTCTTCGACCAGGCCCATAAAGGCAAAACCTGGGGCAAAACCGAGGGCGAAAACCTGATAGTGATGCTGGCTGTGGCGCCGAATCACCTCGTCGACCGCAAGCCCGCTGCGCTGGGCGAGCAAGGTCAGTTCAGGGCCGACGCTCAGGTCGTACCACACCGGCAACACGTGACAGTGCCCGCTGCCCTGGACCTGCGGCTGCAGGTCGGTAAGCGCCTGATCGATCAGCTCCCGTGCCTGTGCCGGACTCAGCGCCAGCAGGTCGTAATGCACCATCAGCGTCGTGTAGGAAGGCACCAGGTCCACCAAC
>NZ_CAXAQF010000282.1:0-474 GCF_963970735.1 Pseudomonas sp. RA_35y_Pfl2_P32 | reverse complement strand
CCTTTTGCGCAGCGTTGTTGAACGCGCAGCCGATGGGTTTTTACGCGCCGGCGCAGATTGTGCGTGACGCGCGCCAGCACGGTGTAGAGATCCGCCCAATCGACGTGAACCACAGCCGATGGGACTGCACGCTGGAGCCCGGAAGAGGCAAATATCTCGCCGTAAGGCTTGGTCTTCGCATGGTCCGTGACCTGGCGAACGGGGACGCAGCATCGATCGTGAGCTCACGGGCGGACACACCTTACGAGAGTATCGAGGAGATCCAGCGCCGCTCTGGCGTCGGCCGCGGCGCGCTTGACCGGACCGGGGAGGCCGATGGGTTCGGGGCGCTTGGACGCAACCGACGCGAGGGTCTGTGGAGCGTGAAAGGCCTCGGCACCGCGGCGCTGCCATTGTTCGCGGCTGCGGACGAGCGAGAGGGCAAGTTACGGCAGGAAGCCATCGAGCCCACGGTCATTCTCGCGCCGATGGGCG
>NZ_CAXAQF010000281.1:0-474 GCF_963970735.1 Pseudomonas sp. RA_35y_Pfl2_P32 | reverse complement strand
CGAGCGGGCCGTAAGCGATCACCGTCTCGAGCAGCAGCGGGCCGCCATAGAGATGCGGGAAAAGCTGGCCGCCGCGCGACTCCTCCCACTTCAACCCTGCGCCGAACGATCCGAGATCGACCGCCGCGACATGCAAATCGCTTTGCCCCGCGAAATGCTTGTCGATCGTCTCGGTCAACTGCTCGGCGGTCGAGAGGTGGATATAGCCATCAGCCAAGTCGATGGGGGCGCCGGCGAACGATTCCTCGCGCTCCAGCGTCTCCATCTGCTCGGCGGCCAGCACCTTATAGGCAGTGAGCGGCAGCTCGCTCATTCGCCATTGTCCGGGCCAGCCGCCAGATCCTCACCGGTATCGCCGGTATCGTCGGGGGCGACTTCGACAGCGGTCAGGTCGCGCACATCGGCCTCGGCATCGCCTTCGGCCTCCTCGATCCGCGCGGCGGAGACGACATGCTCGTTATTGCCGACATCGAA
>NZ_CAXAQF010000280.1:0-474 GCF_963970735.1 Pseudomonas sp. RA_35y_Pfl2_P32 | reverse complement strand
GAATCCAGGTCCCATGCCGGCGTGCAGGCGCTGATCCGCGATCTCAACCATCTCTATCGTGCGGTCCCGGCCCTGCATCAGATGGATTGCGATCCCGCCGGCTTCGAATGGCTGATCGCCGACGATGCCGACCGCAACGTGTTCGCGTGGCTGCGCAAGGGCATCGAGGCAAACGCACGCTGCCTCGTGATCGTGAACTTCTCGCCCAATGTCTATCGCGACTATCGCGTCCGCGTGCCGTTGGCAGGCAAGTGCAGGGAGGCGCTGAACTCGGACTCCGCTCATTACGGCGGCAGCAATGTCGGCAATATCGGCGAGGTTCTTGCCGTCGACGGCCAGCTCAGCCTCACCGTTCCGCCGCTGGCCGCGATCTTCCTCGTTCCGGAAACCTGACCGATGCGCCTGACTGCCGGATCGCCCGCACGCCTCGGTGCAAGCTGGGACGGACGCGGCACCAATTTCGCGCTGTTTTCC
>NZ_CAXAQF010000279.1:0-475 GCF_963970735.1 Pseudomonas sp. RA_35y_Pfl2_P32 | reverse complement strand
ACACGCTGATCCTGCTCACCAGCGGTACCACGATCACCTGGGCGCACCACGCGCTGATCCATGGCGACCGCGACGGCCTGAAGAAGGGCCTGTGGGTCACGATCATAATCGGCCTGCTGTTCAGCTCGATCCAGGCCTATTAATATGCCGACGCCCCCTTCCCCTTTAAGGGCCTGAACTATGGCGCATCCTTCTTCATGGCGACCTGGTTCCACGGCTTCCACGTGATGATCGGCACGATCTTCCTGATCGTCTGCCAGATCCGCGTCTATCGCGGCGATTTCACTCCGCAGCAGCATTTCGGCTTCGAAGCGGCGGCGTGGTATTGGCATTTCGTCGACGTGGTGTGGCTGTTCCTGTTCGTCTCCATCTATGTCTGGGGTGGCTGGGGCGCGCCCATCCACGCCGGCTGATCGCCGTCCGATGACCGAGGTGCGGGCCGAGGCCGTAACGCCGACGCCCGAACCGGCCCCCT
>NZ_CAXAQF010000278.1:0-476 GCF_963970735.1 Pseudomonas sp. RA_35y_Pfl2_P32 | reverse complement strand
GTCCAGACCCGCCGCCAGCCCCCCGGTCTTGGCGCGGCCCGCTTCCAGCTTTGCCAGCACCGCCTTGGCGCGCGCGATCGTCGCAGGCGGCAGCCCAGCGAGCCGCGCGACCGCGAGGCCATAACTGCGATCGGCCGGGCCTTCGGACACTTCGTGCAGCAACACCAGCTCGCCCTTCCATTCGCGCGCGCGGACATGGTGGAGGGTGAGCGCGTCACAGCGTTCGGCGAGCCGCGTCAGTTCGTGATAATGGGTGGCGAACAGGCAGCGGCAGCGATTGTCGTCATGGATCGCCTCGACCACCGCCCAGGCAATGGCGAGCCCGTCATAGGTCGAGGTGCCGCGCCCGACCTCGTCGAGGATGACGAAGCTGCGTGGCGTTGCTTGTGCCAGGATCGCGGCGGTTTCGACCATTTCGACCATGAAGGTCGAGCGACCGCGCGCGAGATTGTCCGACGCGCCGACGCGGCTGAACA
>NZ_CAXAQF010000277.1:0-477 GCF_963970735.1 Pseudomonas sp. RA_35y_Pfl2_P32 | reverse complement strand
ATATCGCCAAAATCCAGCACCGGCAGGCCATCTTCCTGAAACTGAACGAACTTGCCGCCACCGCTTGCCGCCGGCAAACCGCGGACCGCGATGTTGGCGTTGCTTTCGCCGCCTGAAGATTCGGCGCGCAGGCCCGGAATGTTGCGCAACAGGTCGGCGCTGCCCATTGGGGCGAGCTTGGCGATTTCCTGAGAGTCGACCGCGCTGATGGAGATGCTGGTCGTCAAACGGCGCTCGGGCCGAGCGGTACCTGTCACAATGATATCGGCAGCATCTGTTTTGGCTTCGGGCGCGGCGGCCGCTTCCGGCGCGGGCACGGAACTCTGCGCGAGTGCGATCTGCGGCAGAAACGCCAAAGCCGTACCGGCGAGCAAAAGCGTTGCAAGCTTCATGATAACCCCTCCTAGTGTCCGCTGTATTGCGGCTTGAGGGATGCTCATAAGCGCTTCGCAATCGATTGCAATAATTTTTCGCAAT
>NZ_CAXAQF010000276.1:0-477 GCF_963970735.1 Pseudomonas sp. RA_35y_Pfl2_P32 | reverse complement strand
ACTGCGCCGCCGGGTTGATAGGCGAAACGCTTTTGCCGGTGAAACAATGCCGCGCGCACCAGCGGATGCGCCGACACGATCGAGGCGAGCGAACCGATCGCGTCGGTGCGCAGGATCGGATCGTCGAGCAGGGCATCGTCAAAATCGCACGCGGCGACAGCGTCGGCCTCGATCGAACCGTCCAGTTCCAACCGCTCTACATTCGCCGCGACCGCACGATAGAGCAGCCCGGTGTCGAGATGCGGCAGGCCATAATGCTGGGCGAGCGCGCGCGCGATCGTGCCCTTGCCGGACGCGGCGGGTCCATCGACAGCAATAATCATCGGCGAAAACTCAAAATGCGAACCAATCCAAGGAGCGCGATCAGCGCCCAGGCCAATTCGAGGGCGAGCGCGGGGAGGTTGTAGTTGACCATCAACGATATCGCCAGCAGCGATGCGCCGAGAAAGTTCAGACCATTCGACAGAAGGTTGGGCG
>NZ_CAXAQF010000275.1:0-477 GCF_963970735.1 Pseudomonas sp. RA_35y_Pfl2_P32 | reverse complement strand
CAGACCGTCTATAAGTACAAATATCTCGACAGCCCGGTTTGGCAGATCGGCCTGTTGGCGCAGGAGGTCGAGCAGGTCGAGCCAGACGCTGTGAAGCAGTTTGGTGGTCTTAAGGCTGTCAATTATGGTCGGGCGACGGATCGCGCTGCGGCCTTAGGAGCGTTCTTGGATGCGGCATAAATTGACCGAGGAGCAAAACATCCTGCTCGATAGCGCAGCAAGGTTGGCTCTCTCGCTTTCTGGTCAAGACGTGCCGAAAGCAATCGCGCTTCTGCGGCGCCGCCTACGTTCGTTGAGCAAACCTCAGCCCCACATCACGGCCGATCGCTTGCGCGAGCGAGTGACCTACGACCCTGACACGGGTGAGTTTAGATGGTTGCTGGCTCGAAAAGATCGAGTCGGTGAGATCGCGGGTGTCGTCAGCCGCAGCGGATATCGTCGCATTAAGATTGACGATGTTGAGTATTATGCCCATCG
>NZ_CAXAQF010000274.1:0-477 GCF_963970735.1 Pseudomonas sp. RA_35y_Pfl2_P32 | reverse complement strand
ACGCCGCGAGAACAATCCCTGTATGAAGTCTGCTCGTCTTTGGTTGCATCGGCGTCCCCGCCCCTTTCATAGTTGCGCCGTCCAGTCGAAATCACGCAGGTAGAGGCCGATCGGATTGAGGCGGATAGTCTGCTCGTCCTGGGGTGGAGTCAGCGTGACGGTGGCGATGCCGCGAAAGCGGTGCGCGCCGGTTTCCTTTCCCTTCCTGTCGCGCTCGAATTCGGTCCAGTCGATCTGATAGGACTGGTTGGACAGAGCGACGATGTTGTTCACCTCGACGGCGACCGTCGTCGTCTTCGCCTTCTCGAACGGCGAGTTGCTGCGAAACCAGTCATTGATCTTCTGCGTGGCGGGATCGGAGGTTCGCAGCAGCGCATAGGTCCGGTCGATGTATTGCTTCTGCACGACTGCATCAGGCGTCACCGATCGGAAATTTGCGACGAAGCTGCCGAGTGTCGCGCGCACCACGCGCGGATC
>NZ_CAXAQF010000273.1:0-478 GCF_963970735.1 Pseudomonas sp. RA_35y_Pfl2_P32 | reverse complement strand
ATCAGCCGCTTCCGCGACGCTCGCCATCGGCAGGCACCCAGCCGCCTTGGCGCGATCGAGCGCATCTGCCGACAGATCGAACGCGCGGACATCATGCCCCGCTTTGGCGAGGTTCGCAGCCATCCCGCCGCCCATATTGCCAAGCCCGATAAAGGCGATCCGAGTCATCTCTCTCTCCTATTTTTTCTCACTCCCCTCCCGCACAGCGGGAGGGGCTGGGGGAGGGCAGTCACGCCGCTAGCCGAGTGCTTATCACCCGGACCCCCCTCCCCTAACCCCTCCCGTAAACGGGAGGGGAATTGGTGCTACTTCCCCGTCCACACCCCCTGCCGCTTCTCGACAAAGGCGGTCATCCCCTCGCTCTGGTCGTCAGTGCCGAACAGCGCGTGGAACAGCCGCCGCTCGAATTGCACGCCCATCGCCAGCGTGGTGTCGAACGCGGCATTGACCATTTCCTTGTTCGCCTTGACCGCAAGCG
>NZ_CAXAQF010000272.1:0-478 GCF_963970735.1 Pseudomonas sp. RA_35y_Pfl2_P32 | reverse complement strand
GCACTGGCCCCGCCCTTGCAGTCACCAGAGCCGGGCGCGGCCGCGAATAAGATAGCGCGCATATCCACCATCAGAAGGCGGCGGAGAAAATTCCATGTGGGACCAGCGCCGGCCCCGGGAAGGCGTGAGGATGTCACAGAGGATCCGGTCACGGCACGATATTCCATTGCCTAGCAGTGATCGCTGCCAGCTCTCCGCCCGGCGGAGATTACTTCGCCGATGGTCTGTACCAGCACACCATCGCGCAGCGGTTTCTCGAGCACAGCGGCAAAGCCCGCTTCGCGCGCGCTTTCGGCGAGCGTGTCGGCGTAATGCGCCGTGATCAGAATCGCCGGCCCGCACCAGCCCGCCGACCGAAGCTGCCTCAGGATCGAAATCCCATCGATGTCCGGCATAAGATAGTCGACCACGAGGCAATCGCCGGATTGCATCTGAGGATCGAGCAGCAAGGCGGTGCCACTGGCATAGGCCAGGACGC
>NZ_CAXAQF010000271.1:0-478 GCF_963970735.1 Pseudomonas sp. RA_35y_Pfl2_P32 | reverse complement strand
ACGCGGCTTGCTCCAGCATGGCGGCGAGCATGGCGAAGCCTGCAGCGCAATCGCCCTGGTCGTCCTTGCCCTGCCGCAGCATCGTCTCGATTTGCGGCGCGATCGCCACGGCGCGATCGATCTCGGCGCTCGACCCTGCTTTATACGCCCCAAGCCGAACCAGCTCTTCCATGTCGGCATAAGTAGACAGCAACGCGCGCGCGCCGAGGCGCGTCGCGTTTTCGGCGTCGCTCAGGCAATGCGGCAAGGTGCGCGACACCGATTTTAGGACGTCAATCGCGGGATAGCGTCCGCGTTCGGCAATCTTGCGGCTCATCACCACATGGCCGTCGAGAATACCGCGCACCGCGTCTGCGACCGGTTCATTATGATCGTCGCCATCGACCAGCACGGTGAACAGACCGGTGATCGAGCCTTGGCCGGGCAACCCCGGCCCCGCCCGCTCCAACAAACGCGGCAGTTCGGCAAAAACAGTGGG
>NZ_CAXAQF010000270.1:0-478 GCF_963970735.1 Pseudomonas sp. RA_35y_Pfl2_P32 | reverse complement strand
GCACCGATGCTCAGAATCGTGGAAAGTGCAGCGGCCTTGAACAGTTCGCCCCAGTGATAGTCGACGCCATCCTCAAGGCCCGCATAGCCCTCGGCGTCCGCACCAGGCTGACGCTCCAGAACGATGGAGCGGCCATTGGGGAAGATCAGCCGGTTCCAGACGAGAAGTATGCGCCTCTGACCGAAGCCGACGCCACTGTCATACTGGCCGATAACGCGCGTGCCCTGTGGCACAAGCAGGATCTTGCCGGTCGGGCTGTCATAGATGTTCTCCGTCACCTGTGCGGTGATCTGACCCGGCAGGTCGGAGCGGATGCCGGTGATGAGCGCGGCCGCGATGACGGCGCCGGCCTGCAGGACGTTCTTCGACGCTGGCGCGGCAACGCGATCCGGCGAGACAGTGCGCTTGTCGGGCGTCTGATTGAGGAATGCGAGCTGACGATCCTGCGCGGAGGGTGTCGCTGGCTGCGGCGCAAGGC
>NZ_CAXAQF010000269.1:0-478 GCF_963970735.1 Pseudomonas sp. RA_35y_Pfl2_P32 | reverse complement strand
CGGCAACGTTTACCTCGTGATCGCTGGCTGCAAACGGTGCTGGAGAAGATCGAACCCGGCGGTGAGATCGGCATGGAAAGTTGTGGCGGTGCGCACCATTGGGCGCGGCAGCTACAGGCACGCGGTTTTCAGGTGAGGCTGATCGCGCCGCAGTTCGTCAAACCGTACGTCAAGAGCAACAAGAACGACGCCAACGATGCCGAAGCAATCTGTGAAGCGATGAGCCGTCCCAGCATGCGCTTCGTCGCCATCAAGACCATCGAGCAACAGGATATCCAGGCGACGCATCGCATCCGGGCCGGCTTAATCGAACAGCGAACGGCCAAAGCCAATCAGATTCGTGGACTGGTCGCCGAGTACGGTCTAGTCGCCCCGAAGGAGTTACTGATGCTGCGTCGTGCGATACCGTGCTGGCTAGAAGATGCGGATAACGGTTTGACGGTTCGCTTGCGTCGGCTACTGAATGGCTTGTGGGGCG
>NZ_CAXAQF010000268.1:0-479 GCF_963970735.1 Pseudomonas sp. RA_35y_Pfl2_P32 | reverse complement strand
AGCGTCAGAACGGTGGACGACAGGACGCCGCCGATGACGACAGTGGCGAGCGGTCGTTGCACCTCCGCTCCCGCGCCCTGTGAAATCGCCATCGGTACGAAGCCGATTCCCGCGACCATGGCGGTCGACAATACCGGACGGAGCCGATCCGTGGCGGCTTGCCGGACTGCCTCGATAACAGGCAGCTTCCGCCGCAACGCATTTATATGATCGATCAGAACGAGACCATTCAGCATCGCGATGCCGGAGACCGCGATAAAGCCGATCGCGGCGGTGATCGAGAATGGCATGTCACGTAGCCAGAGTGCCAGCACGCCACCGGTGATCGCAAACGGAATACCGGTATAGACGACGGCGGCATGACGGACGCTCCCCAACGCCGAATAAACGAGCAAGAAGATCATCAGCAGCGCCGCCGGCACGACGATCATCAGACGGGCTCGGGCCGCTTCTAGCTGACGGAACTGGCCTCCGAACTC
>NZ_CAXAQF010000267.1:0-481 GCF_963970735.1 Pseudomonas sp. RA_35y_Pfl2_P32 | reverse complement strand
CGCAGCGCTCGAGGGTTATCTCGGCCTCAACGGCGCATTGGGCCGCACGCTCGACGCCAAGACCCGCGAACGCATCGCGCTCGCAATCGCGCAGCCAAATGGCTGCGATTACTGCCTGTCGGCGCACACCTATCTCGGCCTCAACCTCGCCAAGATCGACAACGCCGAGGTCGCGCTGAACCGTACCGGTCATTCGGGCGACGCCAAGGCCGACGCCGCCCTTGTCTTCGCGCGAAAGGTGCTCGACGCGCGCGGCCGCGTCAGCGACGCCGACCTCGCCGCAGTGCGTCTGGCCGGCTTTAGCGACGCCCAGGTGATCGAGATCGTGGCGTCGGTCGCGCTCAACGTGCTGACCAACTACATCAACAATGTCGCCGAAACCGACATTGACTTCCCGGTCGTCCTGGCCGCCCAGGCCGCGTGACGCCCTCGTTGGCGGGCCGCGCACCGTGCGCCCGCCAACGATGTCCCCTTTTCCAGC
>NZ_CAXAQF010000266.1:0-482 GCF_963970735.1 Pseudomonas sp. RA_35y_Pfl2_P32 | reverse complement strand
AGCTCTATTCCGATGAACGGAGTGTAGAGGGTTGCTCGCGACATCAAGCTCGATAACCGTCGGTAGGGACAGAGTGTATATCTTCAGGAACTCCGTCTCATTCAAAATAAATCGAAATATCACTACCTGCAATAACTCCTACATCACGTTGTTCATTATTTACTGTAAAGCTACCTGTCTAGCGACGCACTTCAGTAATATATGGCTTCGTTACTTCATATAAATTTGTTATATCAAATCCATGCTCAAGATTATGATTTTGTTGTATTTCTTTTGTGTTTGGCCCATCGAAAGGACATAACAGTTTTTCAACATCAATACTAGCCGCTTTGCTATTCGCTTTTAATGTTGATGATCGTTGTAATAAATCAGTTCTTCCAACTAAGTCTTCTACACGTTTCAAACCTAAAGATGCTAAAATTTCTCTTAATTCTTGTGCAATAAAATGCATAAAATTAACAACATGATGTGCTTTACCTCTA
>NZ_CAXAQF010000265.1:0-483 GCF_963970735.1 Pseudomonas sp. RA_35y_Pfl2_P32 | reverse complement strand
GCGAATAATGCGCCACGACTTTAGCCCGGCCGTTGGCACCCATGCGCGCACGCATGCTTGGGTTCCGCGACAGCGTCTGAAGCGCGGTGATCCAGTCCGCGAGATTGTGTGCGGCAAAACCCTCGTCAGATGTCACCAAGGTCGCGTTGACACCGACCGGAGATGCTATGACCGGCAAGCCACAGGCCATATATTGAATGAGCTTGTAGCCGCACTTGCCGCGTTCCCAGCGATCATCCGGCACAGGCATCAGTCCCACGTCCATTGATTGGATTGCGGGCACCTCGCCTTCCTGCGTCCAGTCTACAACGTCTACCCCCGCGATCCCTCGTGCCGCGACACCGGCACCAACGACCAGAAAGCGCGCACCCATCTGCGCCAAGGCTGGAAGTAACGTTGGGAGAAGCGGCTCGACATAACGCCACGTAGAAGGCGAGCCGATCCAGCCAACGGTGAACGGCTGATTGCTCGCCCGAACGGTGA
>NZ_CAXAQF010000264.1:0-485 GCF_963970735.1 Pseudomonas sp. RA_35y_Pfl2_P32 | reverse complement strand
AGGAGCGGCAATGGCGGGGGACGGTGCCGACGGCACGCGGCGCATACCGGGCAATGGCAAATAGGGGACGACGCCGGGCGATTCGATGATCGTCTTGTCCGACTTGGACAGGACTTGCTCCATCGTGTCGTAATACATGCGGCG
Organism: Pseudomonas sp. RA_35y_Pfl2_P32; assembly: GCF_963970735.1. Taxonomy (NCBI): domain Bacteria; kingdom Pseudomonadati; phylum Pseudomonadota; class Gammaproteobacteria; order Pseudomonadales; family Pseudomonadaceae; genus Pseudomonas; species Pseudomonas sp. RA_35y_Pfl2_P32. The sequence goes on along the minus strand of NZ_CAXAQF010000264.1, from coordinate 341 downwards.
GCGCGTCACTTCGGGCGCGAGCTTATACTGCGCGTAGATCACGTCGAAGGCGGCGGCTTCACCCTGCGCCTTGGCCAGCACCTGCTGCGCATAACCACGCGCGCGGCCGATGTCGCTTTGCGCCTGTTGCTGCGCGGCTGAGACTTCCTTGAAGGCGTCCGCCACCTGCGCGGGAGCCTGAGCGCCCTTGATCGCGACGCCCTGGATGCGGATGCCCGCATTATAGCGATCGAGGATTTCCTGCATCGCCTGCTGGACCTTCACTTCCATCGCGGTGCGTCCGGCACCGATCGCTTCGTCGAGCGTGGCGGTGGCGACGACAGCGCGCATCGCGCTTTGCG
>NZ_CAXAQF010000263.1:0-485 GCF_963970735.1 Pseudomonas sp. RA_35y_Pfl2_P32 | reverse complement strand
GGGCCAGACGACGAGTTGGATCGGCTGCGTCGAAACCAAGGTCGACAGTCCTGGGGCCTCAAGCTTTACGACCAGCAACCTGCCATCGGAACTCAATCCCGATCTGACCCCGGCAAAGAACGCCGGTGGCTCGACCGACACCCGCTGGTGGCCGCATTTGCAGGACCTCGAATATGTCCGCAACAATTGGAACACAGGAACCGATTATTCGAACGGCGATGATACGTCTGGTCATCGCAACTATGGGGCCGATCCAAAAGTCTCGGACACCTCGCTGCGCGACAACGGCTATGTGACCTGCGGAAAGCCCGCCAAGCGGCTGGGCGTGATGACCCGGACGGACGTCAGCAACTACCTTTACGCCAATGATTTCGTCCCGATGGGCGGCACCTATCACGATACCGGCATGATCTGGGGCACGCGTCTGATTTCGCCGACCGGGCCATGGGCGAGCGACACCGCCGCCTGGCCCAATCGCAACACGC
>NZ_CAXAQF010000262.1:0-485 GCF_963970735.1 Pseudomonas sp. RA_35y_Pfl2_P32 | reverse complement strand
TAAGACCCTCAAAGGCATGTTACCGGCCGACATCGCGATACAGGTGAGCGACGGCAAGGAAGCCCAGGCGGAACCCCATGAGTTATCGGCGCGCGGCGTACGCAGGGTCTAGCTCTCGGACAAGCACTCGGTGTTCCGGAACAATACGGCCTCGGCCAAGAGCGATGGCATGACCCACTTCGGTCGGGCCCTGGAAGCACTCAGCATCGAGATCATCTGCGCCAACTCGCCGCAGGCCAAGGGACGGGTCGAGCGCGCCAACGGCACGCTGCAGGACCGTCTGGTGAAGGCGATGCGGCTTGAAGGCATCTCGAGCATTGCCGAGGCGAACGCGTTCCTGCCTGGCTATATGGCGCGCCACAACCAGCGGTTCGCCAAGTCGCCGTACGATCCGCGCGATGTGCACCGCCCCCTCGCCCTGCACGACGATCTCAAGGCCGAGATGGTCTGGCGCGAGCAACGCACGGTGACGCAGGCGCTGACGC
>NZ_CAXAQF010000261.1:0-486 GCF_963970735.1 Pseudomonas sp. RA_35y_Pfl2_P32 | reverse complement strand
CGCCGCGCGCGCGCTTGAGAAATTCATCGAGCGCGCTCGGACCCGGCGTGACACCACGCGGTTTGCCGCCGGGTGGCTGCGCCCACGGGTTGCGCGGGCCGCCACTGTCGCCTCCGCCATTGTCGGAACCGGAGCCGCTGCCCCATGGTCCCTTATTGTCGGCGGCGAGGATGGAGAGGCGCTGAAACCAGCCCGATAAGATCGTCATGCGACCTTTATAGGGGCGCGTTCTTGCGAAAAACAGTGGCAAGCGCGTTCGCGTCGCCTATCTGCGCACGATGACTGACAGTAGTTTGCTAGATGCCGCCCTAATTCGTGTCGCCCAAGGGCGCGCCACCGCCCGGATCGAGGAAGGACGCGCCAGCATCATCGTCGACGTCAGTGGCCTTGACGACGCCGCGCGGGATGCGCTGGAGGCCGATGTCCGCGCTGCCGCCAGCGATGTTCCCGGAATTTCCAGCGTTCGCGTCGCGTTGACCAGCCAGC
>NZ_CAXAQF010000260.1:0-487 GCF_963970735.1 Pseudomonas sp. RA_35y_Pfl2_P32 | reverse complement strand
CTAACAGGACCGTGGATACGCCCAGCAAGGCAGCGGTTTCCTCGCACGTAGCGGTCGCCGTGCCGGTCTCATCGGCGACGGCGGCAAGACGCTGGCCGAACGCCGCGAGCGCGGCATTTTCGGTGGCGGTGCGCGCGCCGAGATTGGCTTCGCGGCGGACTTGCCCGGCCAATTGGCTCGCGACGACCGCGACGATGACGAACACGATCAGCGTGACGACATTCTGCGGATCGGTGATCGTCAGCGTGTAGAGCGGCGGCAGGAAGAAAAAATTATACGCCAGCGCCGCGCCGATGCCGGTGACGACGGTCACCACATGCGGGGTGCGGAACTTCGGATGGACCGAAGCGAGCTTGGCAGGGAGCAGACCGTCACGCGCCATCGTGAAGAATACGCGGGTCTGGCCGAACATCATCATCAGCACGACCGACGGCAGCGCCAGCACGGCGGCGAGGCCAACCAGGCGACCGATGGCGGGCCAGCCGAT
>NZ_CAXAQF010000259.1:0-487 GCF_963970735.1 Pseudomonas sp. RA_35y_Pfl2_P32 | reverse complement strand
AAGCAATCCTCGGCCAGGTGTCGAACGGGTGTCGCTGGCGCAGGTGGGTTCACCGCGCTATCGTGCCCGGCATGATCGTGTATTCGCGCGCCTCGCGCCTCGCCCTTCTCGCCTTTCTGACCATTGGCGCCGCCCCCCAGCATTCGGTACGTGCCCCCGAAAGTCGCGCCGAGGCGCAGCAGGCCACGCCGTCGTCGAGCGCCGACGCCACCGATGGACGCCCCGGCGCGGCCATCGCCAGCCGGGCGGCATGGCTTTACAAAGGCAGCGACATCACGCCCGATCCGGCATGGCATTTCGGCGTGCTGAAGAACGGCCTGCGCTATGCGGTGCGCAAGAATGGCGTGCCGCCCGGCCAGATTTCGGTGCGGGTGCGGATCGATGCAGGGTCGCTGTATGAAAATGAGGGCGAACGCGGCTTTGCCCATCTGATCGAGCATCTTTCGTTCCGCGGTTCGGAATATGTGCCCGATGGCGAGGCCAAGCG
>NZ_CAXAQF010000258.1:0-488 GCF_963970735.1 Pseudomonas sp. RA_35y_Pfl2_P32 | reverse complement strand
GGCAGGTGGTAACCAGTCCGGACAGATTGGCGGAAGCCTCCTCGATCGTGAAAAAGTCCCAGGGCAATGCGATCTCGTCGATTTCATGGGGCGACAGGAATCCGCGTTCGTCAGACAGGCCATAATGAGCAAGGTCATGGAGCGGCATCGCGAGTCTGGCCTCAATGTGGTTTCGAATGAAACTTCTTATCGTAAGCCCGCGTCTCGCGCCAGTTGCACTAAAACGGTAGTATGTTGACAGGGTCGATGCTGGTCCGCACGGTTGGGCTGGCGCCAGTCGTCGCACCGTCCGGCTTAAGCCAGCGTTCGAGACCAAAGTTATGGCACCCCAGGATCAGAAAGCCGACCCAGCGACAAGCAGAGAGGGCGTGCGTTTTCTCGACGGCGGCGGCGCGGTCGGGGCGAGCAGGATCGTCCAGCCCGCTTTGCCGCCATCGGGGAACGCCGCCCCCGCAACCGAATACCGTCCGGCGGCATTGGGGACGAGA
>NZ_CAXAQF010000257.1:0-488 GCF_963970735.1 Pseudomonas sp. RA_35y_Pfl2_P32 | reverse complement strand
ACCCTGCACAAGCCCCCGCGCTGATCGCGGCGATCGAGGCGGTGACCGACCAGCACGGCCTCTCCTCCGCCCACGCGACCTTCGTCTGTCCCGATCAACTCCCCGCCTTTGAGGCGGCAGGCTGGCTGATCCGCGAAGGCACGCAATTCCACTGGCAAAATCAGGGCTACGGTGCCTTCGACGATTTCCTGGGCGAGCTCGCCAGCCGCAAGCGCAAGGCGATCCGCAAGGAGCGTAGCGGCGCGATCGAAGGGCTGACGATCCGCCATGTGTCGGGATCCGATATCACCGAAGCCGATTGGGATGCCTTTTGGGTGTTCTATCAGGACACCGGCGCGCGCAAATGGGGCCAGCCTTATCTGACGCGGCAGTTCTTCTCGCTGCTCGGCGAGGCCATGCCCGACCAGGTCCTGCTGATCTTCGCCGAACGCGACGGGCGGCCGATCGCGGGCGCGCTCAACCTGATCGGCACCGACACGCTGTACGGC
>NZ_CAXAQF010000256.1:0-489 GCF_963970735.1 Pseudomonas sp. RA_35y_Pfl2_P32 | reverse complement strand
AGTTCGACTGGTACAATTCGGTGGAGAGCATGCAATGGGATCGCGTCGAACGCGAAGATCCCGATGGTTGGCGCCGGGTCTATCACGATTATGACGCCGACCGCGTCGCGCAGAACCGCGGTGTTTCGATCTTTGCGCCGGTCATCGGCAAGCTGAAGATGCTCGCACGCCTCTACGGCGTGAAGCTTCAGGCGGAAAACGTCGCCGCAGCGTTTGGCTTATACGTCACCTCGCCCTTTGACGACGAAATGGTCCGCAATCCGCAGGACGATGAGGACCAGGACGAAAGGGCATTCGGCAGGTACCAGGACATGCGGTCGGATTTTCACGCCGATCGCGATCTGGAGGTCAATGGTGTGCGGCTCGCAACGCTGGCACCGGGCGAAGACATCAAGTCGGTCGCGCCTGGTGGCGGCCAAGCCGACATCTCGCCCTTCGCGCACGAAATGCTGCGCGGCGTATCGGCATGCTTCAACGTCGCGGCGGAAG
>NZ_CAXAQF010000255.1:0-489 GCF_963970735.1 Pseudomonas sp. RA_35y_Pfl2_P32 | reverse complement strand
TGGCACACCACTTGCCCATTGCGCCGCACTTCCTCCCGTTCGCCCTACGCTGCGTCCCGCTCCTTCCGTCTCAGACGGTCGTCGCCCTCACCCTCGACGATGTCATGATGGCGATCGACGCCATTCGACACCGGGAAACCCAGCTGACCAAACGTGCCGCGCTGATCGATGCGGAAAGCTCGCACGGACTGTTCCTCAATTCCGCCCTGCGAAAACTGGCGACAGCCCGGCGTCACCTTCAGCGCCACCCCCCGGCAACGATCCCTGATCACCCCTGCGGTCCCTCGTAGCGACGCCCTCCACGAAGGTCGGCCCCAAGACCCTCAAGGCGATCCACCGCCACGCGAAAAGCGCGTCGGTGAGGGGCGCTTTCGCGCCCTGCCCGGCCGAAGGGCCGGGGAGGAGAGAGGAATTGAAGATGTTGTCGAGGACATGGGGTCCAGCAGACACACAGGAGACGTTACGATGAACATCGGTCAGATCAAGCAG
>NZ_CAXAQF010000254.1:0-490 GCF_963970735.1 Pseudomonas sp. RA_35y_Pfl2_P32 | reverse complement strand
AAATCCACGTCCTTCTGATCGACTAGCTGACGCACTTTACCGAGTTCATGTACCGCTTCCTGCGCAACCGCGTGCGCATGGTCGGCATCACGCTGCCGGCCGACTGTGTCGGCAAGTTCCCGCGCATCCTGTGCGGCTCGAACCCCGGCAATAGTGGGCATCTCTGGGTCAAGACGACCTTCATCACGGGCACGATGCCGCTCGTGATCCGCAAGATGCCGCCCTCGGAAGGCGGCATGCGGCGCCAGTTCATTCCGGCGCGCCTCGAAGACAACCCGTCGATGGCCAAGGACGATCCGAGCTACATGGATCGCCTTTCGGGCCTCGGGTCCGCCTCGCTCGTCAAGGCGATGCGTGATGGTGACTGGGATGTGGTCGACGGCGCGTTCTTCGACGAGTGGAGCAACCACCAGCATGTTCTCACGCCGTTCGCTGTTCCGCGCCATTGGCTGCGCTTCCGCTCTGGCGACTGGGGCTCTTTCAGCCCGTA
>NZ_CAXAQF010000253.1:0-490 GCF_963970735.1 Pseudomonas sp. RA_35y_Pfl2_P32 | reverse complement strand
GTCGGTCAGGATCAGCGTCGCGATCGGCGCGCGCGGCGTCAGGCTGGCCATATCGGCAAGCGCAGTTTGGCCGCCGCTGCCACCTTCGGTGACGAAGTGCGCGGTTCGCGTCAGCGCGCTGCCATGATCGAGCAGGTAGCGCCGCATCGGCGAAGACACATGCTGAACCCACACCGGCGAGCCGAGCACCACCAGATCATAGTCTGCCGGGTCATTGCGTGGGGCCAGGATCGTCGACGGGGCGCGTCGCCACGCTTCGACGGCGGAGCGGACATAGCCGCCCGGGCCGCGGCGCAAACGCAACTCGCGGATTTCCTCGAAATCGGCATGGCAGTGCGTGTCGATGGCTTGGGCAACGGTGCGCGTATTTCCACTGCGCGAATATGCAACGACAAGGATGCGCGACATGGCGGCCTCCGGCAAGAGTCGAGTTCTTGAGTCGAGTTCTTGCGAAAATGCCGAGCGGCAGCCCGGCAGACCATAAGCAATA
>NZ_CAXAQF010000252.1:0-490 GCF_963970735.1 Pseudomonas sp. RA_35y_Pfl2_P32 | reverse complement strand
CCGACCGGAGGGCCGTCACCGGCGGTCGGCGTTTTGATGAGACCGCTCTTGCGCTTGGCTCGGAGCCGGTAGCTGTCGCCGCGGATCGTCAGCACGTGGCTGTGGTGCAAGAGCCGGTCGAGGATCGCGGTGGCGACCACGGGATCGGCGAACACGGTGCCCCATTCGGCAACACTGCGGTTCGAGGTGATCAGCATGGCGCCAGTTTCATAGCGCCGACTGACCAGTTGGAAGAACAGATGCGCCGCGTCAGGTTCCAGCGGCAGGTAGCCGAGCTCGTCGACGATCAGCAGCTTTGGCTTCGACAGCGCGAGCAGTTTCTCATCCAGACGCCGTTCGCCATGCGCCTTGGCAAGGCCTGCGACCAGTGTCGTCGCCGTGGTGAACTGCACCGTGTACCCGGCCAGGATCGCCTCTCGCCCCAGCGCGATCGACAAGTGCGTCTTGCCGACTCCGGGCGGCCCGAGCAACAGCACGTTCTCTCCGTTAG
>NZ_CAXAQF010000251.1:0-492 GCF_963970735.1 Pseudomonas sp. RA_35y_Pfl2_P32 | reverse complement strand
CGAAATGGTCGAGGCGGTCGGGCAGGAATATTGGGGCACCTATCTCGCGGCAATCACACGGGCGCAGAACCCCGGCGCGCGCGCAGCGATTCAATATATCGCGATCGATGACGCGATCTTCGAGGCCTATGCGGCGGACGTCGATTTTATACAGCGCTTCGTCTTTCCGGGCGGAATGCTGTTGTCGGAAAGCCGGTTTCGCGCGTTCGCGGAGCAGAACGGGCTCGAGTGGCGCGACCGGCACGGCTTCGGGCTACATTATGCCGAGACGCTGCGCCGCTGGCGCGATCGTTTTGACGCGGCGGTCGCTTCCGGTCGCTTGCCGAAGAAATTCGATCAAAAATTCATCGACTTATGGCGCTATTATCTGATGTACTGCGAAGGTGGCTTTCGCGGCGGCGGGATTGATGTCGCACAGGTGACGCTGGTTAAGGGCGCTTAGCCGATCCGCTCGAAATGCCCGGTCGCGAAATCCTCGGTCAGCAGCGCGAC
>NZ_CAXAQF010000250.1:0-493 GCF_963970735.1 Pseudomonas sp. RA_35y_Pfl2_P32 | reverse complement strand
CGCTCACGCAGCGCCTCGGCGGTGATGACCAGATGCCGAAGGTCGCGCCCGAGGCGGTCAAGTTTCCAGAGGACCAGTGTATTACCGGGCTGCAACGCCTTGAGGCAGGCGGTCAGGCCGGGGCGCGCATCATGGCGACCCGAAGCGAGATCCTCATAAATGCGTGAGGGATCGACGCCGGCGGCGAGCAGCGCATCGCGCTGTGGTGCCAGCGTCTGCGATCCGTCAGCCTTGGACACCCTCACATATCCGATGAGCATCGTCACCCCGCCAGAAAAGATATCTGACACCCTGCAATGTGCTGGTGGTTTTCGCAACGGGTATTCCGACTACTAGGCAGCGTCGCCGGGGCAAAAACCGCTACCGCCAGAAAACCGGTCGTTTTCCTTGCGATCAGGCGTGCATTGAGGTGTCTCGCTTTTTCCGTTGCCCACGGCCAGTTTTGAGAAAGAGCAATCGGAACACATTTTAAGAAGCGGCACCCGCTTCGCCG
>NZ_CAXAQF010000249.1:0-494 GCF_963970735.1 Pseudomonas sp. RA_35y_Pfl2_P32 | reverse complement strand
CCCACATTTTCGAACTGTACGATATTCGCCATGTGGCGCGTGCTGCTCGCTCTCTTATCAATGCCCTGCGCCTGCACCGCACGATCCGGCGCGCCGCCACAAGCACAGGCATCACGATAGCGTTGCGAAACGCTTGCCTAGCGCGGCCGCGTAGGCTTAGATTCGGGGGATACGTTGCCACAGGGCGGTAACGGGGCCAAAGCCGTATCATGATCCTCGAATGCACCGAGTGCCACACGCGTTACCTCGTCCCGGATTCCGCCATTGGGGCGGATGGGCGGACAGTGCGGTGCGCGAGCTGCAAGCACAGTTGGTTCCAGGCCGGTGCCCCCGTGCTCGATCTGGTTGCGCGGGCGGAAGCGGTGCCGATCGCGCCGCCGCCCGTCGCGCCCCGGATGGAAGCGGAGGTTGAGCGACAGCCCGCTCCCCCGCCTGCGGCCGACCCGGCGGCTTCGCCCTATGAAGACTATGATGCGTTCGCACACGAACCGCCG
>NZ_CAXAQF010000248.1:0-494 GCF_963970735.1 Pseudomonas sp. RA_35y_Pfl2_P32 | reverse complement strand
ACGACGATCCGCTGGTATCGCAGCGCAGCGCGTGCGCTGTTCGGGCGCGATATCGCCTATGTCATGCTGCTGCACGCGACCCGGCTGAACGCAGATTCGATCGACGACCTCGCCGCCATCCTTCGGCGCGAGCATCTGCAGCCGGTGACGCTGCCGCAGGCGATGAAGGACCCGGCGTATCGCACCCCCGATCCCTATACCGGCAAGGAGGGGATCGAGTGGATGGAGCGATGGTCGATGGCGCTGCACAAGCCGCTGCCGTGGAGCAGCTTCACCGACGTGGCGAAAGAGATCGAAGCCGCCTATGACCGAGTCGATCATGATCGGTGAGGTTCAATCGTCGGTGACGTCGAATTTCAGGCCCGGATCATGATCTCAAACACCAGCCCGCGGCCCGCTTCGCCGCGCCGAACGTTCAGTCGCCCGCCATGCGCCCGCGCCACCCGGTCGATAATCGATAGACCGATGCCCGAGCCTTCGATCTGTGACCCGGC
>NZ_CAXAQF010000247.1:0-495 GCF_963970735.1 Pseudomonas sp. RA_35y_Pfl2_P32 | reverse complement strand
ACGCTCAGCACCGCGGCGTAAAAGCACCACACCGAGGCGAAGGCATACCCCTTCACCAGATGCACGATCGTCAGCCCGATCACGTTGAGCGCACCATAGGTCCGCACCACGCGGTGGGTGGACAGCAGCAGCGCCCCACACGTCGCCAAGATGTAAAGCAGCGACACCCACAATTGGCTGGTGATCGGGTTGGTGTACCGGATCGAATGCTGCTCGATGACGGCGCAGGTCGGCGCGACGACAAGACCCGACATGTCCCAAGCGAACACCACCGCGCCGACCGCAACCGTCCCCAAAATCGCAATGCGCCGCCATCCCGGAGGCTCCATCAGCAGCACCGCGACTGGCATCAGCAGCGGCAGGATGCCGATTGCGTAGAGCGTGAACAGGAACACCGCATGATCGAGTGCATAGGGGCCCAGCCGCCCCTCAAGCGCGAGCCACACCATGCCTTCGGAAAACTGGTGCGCGGAAAACAGCAGCGGGACACAAGCG
>NZ_CAXAQF010000246.1:0-496 GCF_963970735.1 Pseudomonas sp. RA_35y_Pfl2_P32 | reverse complement strand
GGATCGCAAACACCAGCCAGACATTGGCGCCCTGGTCGCGCTCGAGCGTGGCCTCGATCGGACCGTATTTGACGCCCTCGATCTCGACGCCGTCCTTCAACGCGTCGAGCTGCGCCTGGGTGACGTCGCCATGAGCGCGCACGCGGTAGCGGCGCAGCCAGCCGGTGTCGGGCAGTTCGAGCGTGCGTGCGAGGCCGCCGTCATTGGTGAGCAGCAGGAGGCCTTCGGTGTTGAAGTCGAGCCGGCCGACCGAGATCAGCCGCGGCAGGCCCTCGGGCAGATTGTCGAACACGGTCGGACGCCCCTCGGGGTCGTCATGCGTCGTCATCAGGCCGCGCGGCTTGTGATAGAGGAACAGCCGCGCGGCGGCGGGCGCCTCGACGGGGTCGCCATCGACGGTGACACCGGCGAGCGAGGTGAGGATCGTCGCGGGCGTATCGAGCACCACGCCGTTGAGCGCGACGCGCCCTTCGGCGATCATGCGCTCGACTTCACG
>NZ_CAXAQF010000245.1:0-497 GCF_963970735.1 Pseudomonas sp. RA_35y_Pfl2_P32 | reverse complement strand
CGAATATCTCGGCAGCGTGCTGAAGCTCTGCCAGGACCGTCGCGGCATCCAGAAGGACCTGACCTATGTCGGCGGCCGCGCACAGGCGACCTATGAGCTGCCGCTCAACGAAGTCGTGTTCGATTTCTATGATCGGCTGAAGTCGCTCTCCAAGGGCTATGCCAGCTTCGATTACACCCAGATCGGCAAGCGCGAGGGCGATCTCGTCAAGATGAGCATCCTCGTCAACGAAGAGCCGGTCGATGCGCTGTCGATGATCGTCCACCGCGGCACCGCCGAAGTGCGCGGGCGCGGGATGGTCGAGCGCTTGAAGGAACTGATCCCGCGCCATCTGTTCAAGATCCCGATCCAGGCGGCGATCGGCGGCAAGGTCATCGCGCGCGAAACGATCAGCGCGATGCGCAAGGACGTGACCGCGAAATGCTATGGCGGCGACGCCAGCCGCAAGCGCAAGCTGCTCGACAAGCAGAAGAAGGGCAAATTGAAGATGCGCGAGT
>NZ_CAXAQF010000244.1:0-497 GCF_963970735.1 Pseudomonas sp. RA_35y_Pfl2_P32 | reverse complement strand
GGTCGACCCGCCTCGTGTCGCCACGAACGCGAGCGCCGCCAATACCGCGAGCGCCACACCGGCCATTACGGCAAGCCGTCTTACGCCCAATTGCGAAAAGAGAGTGCGCGCTGCGTCCAAAGTGTGTCCCGATCCTGACCGTCGGGGCGAGCCCCCATGACTATCTTATAGGATGGAGACGGGCGGCAATTTCTGCCGGGCGGAAAAAATTGCCGTGTGGCGAGATCAGGCGCTGGGTAGTGGGGGCAGCAGCGGGGCGAGTTCGCTCTCCACGGCCGCCCGTCGCGCGGCCTTTTCGAGCAGCAAGCCGCCTTGCTCCCAATCGATCAAGGCGTCGCCGGGTGCCAGCGTGGCATCCGGTACGACGCCGACGTGGAGTTTGCGCCGGTCGGCGGCCTGACGCTGGGCGATGCGCTGCTCGACCGCCTCGACCAGATCGGGGTGGACGCGGACCTGCAACTCGGTGCCGCGCGCGACTTGTTGCAGCACGCGCCCGA
>NZ_CAXAQF010000243.1:0-497 GCF_963970735.1 Pseudomonas sp. RA_35y_Pfl2_P32 | reverse complement strand
ACTGGGGTGAAGTCGTAACAAGGTAGCCGTAGGGGAACCTGCGGCTGGATCACCTCCTTAATCGACGACATCAGCTGCTGCATAAGCTCCCACACGAATTGCTTGATTCATTGAAGAAGACGATAAGAAGCAGCCCGAAATTGGGTCTGTAGCTCAGTTGGTTAGAGCGCACCCCTGATAAGGGTGAGGTCGGCAGTTCGAATCTGCCCAGACCCACCAATTTTGTGTGGGAAGAACCTGTAGAAATACGGGGCCATAGCTCAGCTGGGAGAGCGCCTGCCTTGCACGCAGGAGGTCAACGGTTCGATCCCGTTTGGCTCCACCACTACTGCTTCTGTTTGTTGAAAGCTTAGAAATGAGCATTCCATCCTGGTGATGGTGAATGTTGATTTCTAGTCTTTGATTAGATCGTTCTTTAAAAATTTGGGTATGTGATAGAAAGATAGACTGAACGTTACTTTCACTGGTAACGGATCAGGCTAAGGTAAAATTTGTGA
>NZ_CAXAQF010000242.1:0-498 GCF_963970735.1 Pseudomonas sp. RA_35y_Pfl2_P32 | reverse complement strand
TGCCTTCATCCTTATAGCCGCGCACATGAAAATTGCGGTGGTTGGTGCGGCGGTAGGCGAGCTTGTGGATCAGCGACGGATAGCCGTGAAAGGCGAAGATCACCGGCTTGTCGGTGGTGAACAGCGCATCGAAGGCGCGTTCGTCGAGACCGTGGGGATGCTCCGATTGCGGTTGCAGCACCATCAGATCGACGACGTTGACGACGCGGATGCGGATGTCGGGCACGAACTGGCGCAGCAACTGCACCGCCGCCATCGTCTCCAGCGTGGGCACGTCACCGGCGCACGCCATTACCACATCGGGGTCGCCCGGATCACTCGCCCATTCCCACACGCCCGCCCCCGTGGTGCAGTGGCGCACGGCGTCTTCAATGCCGAGCCATTGCCATTCGGGCTGCTTGCCGGCGACGATGACGTTCACATAATTGCGGCTGCGCAGGCAGTGATCGGCGACCGACAACAGGCAATTGGCATCGGCGGGCAGATAGATGCGCACCA
>NZ_CAXAQF010000241.1:0-498 GCF_963970735.1 Pseudomonas sp. RA_35y_Pfl2_P32 | reverse complement strand
ATACGAAGCAGCACGGCGGTTTGCGATGGGGTCAGGTCGCCGACATTCGATTGTTCGCGCAGCCGACGTTTGAGCTTTCCCATCAACCCGCGAATATCGTGCGCCAGTTGCGTTGCCTGGGCGATGTCGGAATCGGGTATCGGTGCTGACATATCGGTGCCCGTAGATATCTGAAGTTAAACTGTAAAGATAAACTTCAAAGATCGGGATTTCGTCACATCTGACGGGGCGCGGGCGGGTAAAGGCCCGGGAACCATCTGCTTTTAAAATCCTTGCGCGCGGAGCCGGTCTCGCGACGGGGCTGTGGCGGCTTTTAGGCCTTATCCTGAATCAGGCAGCAGCGGCGTTGAGCTCACCCCGTTCGAACATGTGGGCCCAGGTGCGCCGCCACGAAAGCGGCGTGTCGCCGACCATGCGCCGGAACAGGCGGGTAAGATGCGCCTGGTCGGTGAGCCCGCAGGTGCAGGCGATGTGACTCAAGGATTCCTTGGTGGTGAG
>NZ_CAXAQF010000240.1:0-499 GCF_963970735.1 Pseudomonas sp. RA_35y_Pfl2_P32 | reverse complement strand
GCATGACGCCGCCCCGATGCCGACCAGCGCGTTCCTCAATCTTGTGCCCGAAAGCGGGCTGAAGCTGACACCGCGGCAGTACAGCTATCTCAAGATTTCCGAGGGCTGCAACCACCGCTGCGCCTTCTGCATCATCCCGCGCTTGCGCGGCGATCTGGCCAGCCGCCGCCCCGATGCGATCCTGCGCGAGGCGGAGAAGCTGATCGAGGCGGGCACCAAGGAATTGCTGGTGATCAGCCAGGATACCTCGGCCTACGGTGTCGACATCCGCCACCAGCCGAGGATGTGGCATGGCGAGGAAGTCCGCGCGCATATGACCGACCTGTCGCGCGAGCTGGGCAAATTGGGCGCGTGGGTGCGGCTGCACTATGTCTACCCCTACCCGCATGTCGACCAGGTCATCCCGCTGATGGCGGAGGGGCTGATCCTCCCCTATCTCGACATCCCGTTCCAACATGCCAGCCGCAACGTGCTGAAGCTGATGAAGCGCCCGGCGAAC
>NZ_CAXAQF010000239.1:0-500 GCF_963970735.1 Pseudomonas sp. RA_35y_Pfl2_P32 | reverse complement strand
AGGTTCGGCAACGCCGCCGCCTTCATCGGCCTGTCCGGGGTCGCCGCGACCGGGCTGCTGCTGATCCTGCTGGTGATGCCGGAAACGCGGCGCACGGCCTGATGGCGCAAACAGAACGGCCGGCCGAAACGGGTTCGGCCGGCCGGAGTGGTCGGGAGGAAGATCAGGTCAGGCGTCGAGATTGTGCAGGCGCTGGCGGTTGCGCAGCACGATCTGGCGAGCGCCGGAGAAGCCGAGAATGCCCTGGGCGTGCAACTGCGACAGCGCGCGCGACACGGTCTCCAGCGTCAGGCCGAGATAGTCGCCGATGTCGCGGCGGCACATCGGCAGCGCCATCATGCCGGCAACGGCGAGGCGGCGGTCCATTTCGAGCAGGAAGGTCGCGACGCGCTCCATCGCGGTCTTGCGGCCGAGCAGCAGCATGTGGTCCTCGGCATGGCGCAATTCGCCGGCGGTCATGGCCCAGAGCTTGCGGGCGACCAGCACGTCGGTGCCGGCGG
>NZ_CAXAQF010000238.1:0-500 GCF_963970735.1 Pseudomonas sp. RA_35y_Pfl2_P32 | reverse complement strand
AGCGCCTATCCGGCGGCCCCGCTGGACGTGGCCGGCGGTTTCACGATCGAAGTCGCGCGGCTGGCGCGCCATTACGGCCTGGCGCACGAAGCTTCGGCGGTGCGCGAGCCCTATAACGTAACCGCGCATGGCGAATTGGTCGTGCTCGCCGGGTGCCAAGGAGGCCGCAAGGGCGCGCCCGACAAGGACGCCCCAAAGCCCGTCGTAGTTGCGACCTTCCCGCTCCCTGATCCCGCAGCATCTCCTACCAAGATGACGTTCAAGGGAGCCTTGCCGCAGATGAGCGGGGACCGCGACCTGTGCTTCCAGTTCACCTCGCCGACCTCCGATCCTTATTACGCCGTAGCATCGGTCCAACTGACCGAGCGCCGCTGATGCACACCTCGTTGCGCGCCGCAATCGTCGCTGCATTGCTGACGGGAGCGGCCACGCCGATCGCCGCCGCACCGCGCACCGCCACCGCGCTCGACGATGGCTGGCAAGCGCGCATCGCTCCGTCG
>NZ_CAXAQF010000237.1:0-502 GCF_963970735.1 Pseudomonas sp. RA_35y_Pfl2_P32 | reverse complement strand
CTTCGTCATTCGCATTGACGAGGATTTACCGATCGCAATCGTCCCTGTGAACCGCCGCGGTCGCGATGTCGCGGAGGCAAATGCGCGCCTGATCGCAGCTGCGCCGGACATGCTCGCTGCGCTGATGAAGATCAGCGTCAACCTTTCTAGCCTCTCGCAATCGGGCGACGACATCTATGCCGCGATGGTGCGGCGGGTCGATGCCGCGATCAACAAGGCCATGGCCGAGCAGGACCAGGTCGAGACTAAGGCAACATCTGGAGTTGCGTCATGATCGACAACACCAACCACAACGCCCTCGCCGATCAGCTCGCCGCGCGCATGCGTGCCGAGACCGAGACCGCAATCATCACGCCGGAGCCCAAGGCCGAGACCAAGCCGGACGCTGGCTACGTCGCCGATGGCGTCACCCGCCTCGCCGATTTCGATAAGCGCGCGAGCGGCGAGAAGCCGGCGCGCAAGCCGCGCGCCAAGAAGGCGGCGGCGCAAGAGCCGACGCAAG
>NZ_CAXAQF010000236.1:0-503 GCF_963970735.1 Pseudomonas sp. RA_35y_Pfl2_P32 | reverse complement strand
CCGGCCTCACGGGCGCGCGCCACCACCTGCACCGAGACGATCGAGTCACCGCCCAGTTCGAAGAAGTTGTCCTCGACGCTGACCTGCGCCAGGTTCAACACGGCTTGCCAGATCGCGGCCAGCGCGGTTTCCACCGGGCCTTGCGGCGCCACAGGCACACGGGTTTCCAGCTCCGGTTCCGGCAGGGCCTTGCGGTCCAGCTTGCGGTTCGGCGTCTGCGGCATGCGCTCCAGGCGCATCAGCCGCGCGGGCACCATATAGTCCGGCAGTTGCGCGTGCAGACGCTCACGCAAGCGGCCCAACAGGGCGTCGTCAGGGTCGGCCACCACATAGCCAACAAGTTGGTTGTGCCGCGCCACCACTGCCGCTTCGCGTACCCCGGGTTCCGCCAGCAGGCAGGCTTCGATTTCGCCCAGCTCGATGCGGAACCCGCGGATCTTCACCTGCTGGTCGATCCGTCCCAGGTATTCCAGGGCGCCATCGGCGCGACGGCGCACCAGGTC
>NZ_CAXAQF010000235.1:0-504 GCF_963970735.1 Pseudomonas sp. RA_35y_Pfl2_P32 | reverse complement strand
GCAGTTGCTCGTCGGGGGCGGTGCGGACGTTGATGGGCGAAAGCCGCAATTTGCTGAGTTTAATGGACTGGATCACGGGAGTAACTCCTTCTGGCGTCCGGCACATTCCGGACACCATCCCCGCTCCCCCTCACCTCTCTCCCAGGGTGGCCGCGGGGGTCGTTGCCGCAGGCAGCCTTCGCCGCTCACGGCGCGTCGGCGGCCGCGGGCTTCGCTGCATGGGCACTGACGCCGAAGCGCGTTACAACGCCTGCAGATCGGAGAATTACGATGGACGCTCAGGCCGTTCGCGAAGCGCTACAACATCATTGGGAGGCGTCAGACGCCAATGACTTCGAAGCGGAACATGTGATCTATCACGAGGATGCTGAACTGTTTTATCCCCAGTCCGGCGAGCGGCTTCGCGGGCGACGCCACATTCAGGAAAGTCGGCGCATTCAACCAAGCAACAAACGCTTCGACGTGCGCAGGATGCTCGGCAGTGGCGATCTTTGGGTGACAGAA
>NZ_CAXAQF010000234.1:0-504 GCF_963970735.1 Pseudomonas sp. RA_35y_Pfl2_P32 | reverse complement strand
ATTCGTGTTGTCACCTACAATTTCATGCCGTTGCTCGACTGGACGCGGACCGATCTGGCTTGGCCGCTGCCCGACGGCGCGCTCGCGCTGCGCTTCGAGCTGGAAGCGGTCGCTGCGTTCGACCTTCATCTGCTGCAACGTCCCGGGGCGGAACAGGATTACAGCGCTGGCATGGTCGAGGCTGCTGCCCGACGCTTCGCTGCCATGGACGACGACGCTCGCCGCACGCTCGAACGCACCATCATCGCTGGCCTGCCCGGCAGCGAGGAGAGCTTTACCGTCGACGCCTTTCGCCAGGCGATCGCAACGTATGACACGATCGATGCCGATCAGTTGCGCGCCAACCATGTAGCGTTTCTGGAGGCAGTCTGCCCGGTGGCCGATGCGCTGGGCCTGCAGCTTGTCGTTCATCCCGACGATCCGCCCTTCCCGATCTTCGGCCTTCCGCGTGTCGTCAGCACCGAGGCCGACGTCACCGCCCTGTTCGAGCGCGTCCCGAATGCG
>NZ_CAXAQF010000233.1:0-504 GCF_963970735.1 Pseudomonas sp. RA_35y_Pfl2_P32 | reverse complement strand
AATACACGCGAGAGTGGTTCAGCCGCGTCCACGATGGACGCATGCAGAACGTCGAGTTTCGCACCCGCGACTTCTCCATTGAAACGCCGCTGAACGCAATCCTGCGCGGACCGCAGATGCTCAAGGAAAAAGGGCGCCTGGCGACCCTGTATCGATTACTGAAAGGGGAAGCGCCCGATACCAACTTTGCCCACATGCTGGCACTGGCCTTGTTTGCCAGCCACCACCAGAAGATGGTGTTGGTGGACTACGAAGACACCGCGAACGCCGTGGGTTTCGTCATGGGCCACAACATGCACCGCAACTACTGGGATACCAGCGCCCACCTGTATGACGACAAAGCGGCGCGCCGCAGTCCGGGCTTCGGTCCCTGGCAGGACCTGTCGATCAAAGTGCAAGGCCCTGCCTTGCATGACCTGAACCACAACTTCGCCACCGCCTGGGATCGGGAAACCGCCTGGGTCAAAAAATGGTTTGTCGATGGCCTGCGCGATCAACGCCAGG
>NZ_CAXAQF010000232.1:0-505 GCF_963970735.1 Pseudomonas sp. RA_35y_Pfl2_P32 | reverse complement strand
CAAGCCGATGACCGAGGAGGCGAAGAAGATCCTGTTCGGGCAGACGGCAAAGGTACTGGGGTAACGACTCCTCCCCGCGTCGGGGAGAGGGGGACCATGAGCATTTAGCGAATGGTGGAGGGGGCCTGCCACAAGCGCTACGCCCGTTGCACGCCCCCTCCACCATTTCGCCGGAAGGGGCGAAATGGTCCCCCTCCCCGTGCCGGGGAGGATTATCTATGAATCCGCAACCACTCCTCTTCCGGAGCCCGTGCACTGCGCAAGCGGTTCGCGGGCTCTTCTGTGTCCTCGAACCCGATCGCCATGCCGCAGAACAGCATCCGCTCAGGCGGAATGCCAATCGCATCGCCCACCGTCTCCGGGTACATCCCCCAGCATTCCTGCGCGCAGGTCGCCAGCCCGGCCTCGACCGCGAGCAACATGACATTCTGCAGATACATGCCAAGATCGGCCCATTGCGGCGGCCCCATCCGCCGGTCGACCGTGCAGAACAACGCGGCAGGCG
>NZ_CAXAQF010000231.1:0-505 GCF_963970735.1 Pseudomonas sp. RA_35y_Pfl2_P32 | reverse complement strand
GCCGCTCTAGGCGTCGGGCGACAAGGGGGGCCGTGTCGCCCTGGCTCGCCCCTTTGCGCCTGATCGCCGATTTCGCGCTGCCGCCGCGCTGCCCCGGCTGCGGTGCGGTCACGGGGGAAGATCATCGCTTCTGCGCGGTGTGCTGGGGCGCGCTGCGCTTTCTCGCGCCGCCGTGGTGCGCAACCTGCCATGCGCCGTTCGCTTATGATCGCGGGGCAGGGGCACAATGTGCGGCCTGTATCGCCGATCCCACGCGTCATGCCGGGGTGCGCGCGGCGGTGGCCTATGGGGATGTCGCGCGCACGGTCGCGCTCCGCTTGAAATATGGCGGTCGCACCGCCTTTGCCGAGACGGTCGGTCGGCAAATGGCGCGGTTGCTGCCGGACGATGCCGATATGCTGGTGCCGGTGCCGCTCCACCGCTGGCGTTTATGGTCGCGCGGCTTCAACCAGGCCGCATTGATTTCCGCCGCGTTAACCCGCGTGAGCGGTGTCGCAAACGATCC
>NZ_CAXAQF010000230.1:0-506 GCF_963970735.1 Pseudomonas sp. RA_35y_Pfl2_P32 | reverse complement strand
GCCTTCCTGCCTCGCGTGGTCATCGGTGATGGCAAAGGCCATCAATTGCTCAAGGGCCAAATCGCCGTCGATAGACCTGCATCAGTTTCGGCGAAACCGCGCCCAACCGGGGGTTTCCCGGCTCATCGCATATCTATCACGTGGGCGCGACGGGATTTTACCTCGAATATGCCGACAAGCTCGGCCTTTCTACCCAGCATAGGACGAGCCTCAACGATATCAAGCAGCGTGCCCTCGTCGACCAGTCAAACCAGCAGCGGAAGATCGACGAAGCAGAGCAGGCCCTCTGGTTGCTGACGGCGGCAGACCAGCCGGATGCCACGCCGGTCGAGGCCAAGATCCGTGAGATCGAGAAGTTGAAGGCGGATCAAAGACTGGACTTCATTCGCGCCGCGGGCGAGGCCGCTAAAGTCCTGACCGATGATCAGCGCAAGATGGTGCTGGGGATGGTGCCGATGCCTGGTTCGGCGGCCGCACCTGCGTCGGTGCCGAAGCCGATGAATATG
>NZ_CAXAQF010000229.1:0-506 GCF_963970735.1 Pseudomonas sp. RA_35y_Pfl2_P32 | reverse complement strand
GCTTGAAATAGAGCCACAGCCGCTGGTTCGCCTCGGGCAGATGTGGGACTGGTGGCAGATGCGTCTGGTAGAAGCGCTCCCACGGGTTGTCGGAGGGGCGATCGACGAGGCGACCCGACATCTTGTCGACCCAGGGTTCGGCCTCGATCGCATAGCTCTTGCCGAACAGTCGGGTGAGGCCGTCATGCGCCACCGGGATGTGGAGATTGTCCGAATAATTGTCGCCGACATTCTTCCAATTGACCGCGCGGTCGCGCAGCCGGACTGGGCTGAGCGTCTGCATCTCCTCGAAGCGATAGGGGGCGATCTGCGCGTCATACAGGGCCATCATCTCGGCGATCGAGGGGCCGTCGCCCTCCAGCCGGACGAACACGAAGCCGCGCCAGATCTCCAGATCGACGCGCGCGAGGCCGTTTTCGGCCAGGTCGAGCGCGGGGTAATCGCGTCGCATCGGCACGCCGGTCAGCCGCCCGTCGGTTTCATAGGTCCAGGCGTGATAGGGGCAC
>NZ_CAXAQF010000228.1:0-507 GCF_963970735.1 Pseudomonas sp. RA_35y_Pfl2_P32 | reverse complement strand
CCGGCGAGTTCTGCCTGGCTCCAGTCGCGTTCGGCGCGCAGCACTTTCAGGCGATTCTTCATGATATCCTTCGCAAATGCCCTTTGCATGGTCGTTATCCCCTTACTAAAAGTCAGGTGACCCTTACTTTATGGGCATAGCGCATAGCGATTGTCAACAACACCTGACAAAAAGTCATGTGAGCGTGGCATGGCGTTCGCGCGGCGCAACGCTTGGTTGAATTTCCCGCCGCGCTGCGCCAAAGCCCGCGGCGTGACCCAGCCGCTCAGCTTCCAACGCATGATCCTTACGCTCCATGATTATTGGAGCCAGCACGGCTGCCTGATCCTGCAGCCTTATGATATGGAGATGGGGGCGGGGACCTTTCACCCGGCGACCACGCTCCGCGCGCTCGGCCCCGAGACGTGGAACGCCGCCTTCGTCCAGCCGTGCCACCGCCCGACCGACGGCCGCTATGGCGAGAACCCCAACCGGCTGCAGCATTATTACCAATATCAGGTGATCCTG
>NZ_CAXAQF010000227.1:0-508 GCF_963970735.1 Pseudomonas sp. RA_35y_Pfl2_P32 | reverse complement strand
GAAGCCGGGCGCACCCAAGCAGCCCGGCGTGCATGTGTTCGAGGATTGGGACCTCGCCGACCTGCGCGAGCTGATCGACTGGACGCCGTTCTTCCGCGCCTGGGAATTGGCGGGGAATTACCCGGCGATCCTTGATGACGAAATCGTCGGGGAAAGCGCGCGCAACCTGTTCGAGGATGCGCAGAAGATGCTCGACCAGATCATTGCGGAGAAGTGGCTGACGGCGAAGGGCGTGGCGGGGCTGTGGCCGTGCCGGCGGGAAGGGGATGATGTGGTCATCTCTCCCTCTCCCCTCCGGGGAGCATCAGGTCGGTCATCCCCCCAGGATGACCTGAACCGTGCGGGGCACGGTTCACCTGATGCTGGCCGGGGAGAGGGGGCGTCTGCAACGGGCGTGCCGTCTAGTGATCCAGCTCAGCCCCTCTCCCCGACCCTCTCCCCTGAAGGGGAGAGGGAGCAGAAGGACAAAACCGATGCCAAAAGTGCTTATTTCGGACAAAATGGACCC
>NZ_CAXAQF010000226.1:0-508 GCF_963970735.1 Pseudomonas sp. RA_35y_Pfl2_P32 | reverse complement strand
CACAAAGGCCAGCCTACGGTTACTCTCAATCTGACGCCGCTTTCTTTTAGATAGCGATGCCGAACGAGGCGTGAGGAAGCTACTTCGTCGATATTTACTCATCGGTATTTGCTTATTCCGCCAACACTCCTCGACACTGTTGGCGCGCCAATCCTCCAGGTATACGACGCGAGCCACGGCCAAGTTACCCCTATCATCGCAGAACAAGGGGTGGCGTCAAACCTCTCACTGGCGCTATCTGGCAAGCAGGCTCTGCCCGTCATGGTGCTCGCCCATCGACAGGAGACGCAGATCGTGTGCGGACGTGCCCAAAATCAGCATACAAGATTAGCCCAGCCAACGTCGGTTTTCTTCCTTCCGGACACTCGCCTATGCCCGCAACCGTGAACGAAGGCCAACCCGGCGCGTCGCTCGATACAGCGCACGTCGGAGACATCGAAGGGGCATTCGGCACGATCCGCTTGGGCGACGAGGCTCCCCGCACAGGGCTCAAAGCGCGACTGATGAC
>NZ_CAXAQF010000225.1:0-510 GCF_963970735.1 Pseudomonas sp. RA_35y_Pfl2_P32 | reverse complement strand
GCCGGTAAAGCCGGTGCCGGTGATGGTGACCGAGGTGCCACCGCTCGCCGGGCCCGAGCTGGGCGAGATCGCGGTGATGGCGGGGGCCGCGACATAGCTGAACTGGTCGGCGGCCGAGGTCGCGCTGGTGCCGCCAGGGGTGGTCACGGTCACGTCGACGGTGCCGCTGCCAGCCGGAGCGGTTGCAGTGATGCTGGTCGCGCTGACAACGGTGATGCCGGTTGCAGAGGTCGCACCGAACTTGACGGCGGTAGCCCCGGTAAAGCCGGTGCCGGTGATGGTGACCGAGGTACCACCGCTCGCCGGACCCGAGCTGGGCGAGATCGCGGTGATGGCGGGGGCCGCGATATAGCTGAACTGGTCGGCGGCCGAGGTCGCGCTGGTGCCGCCGGTAGTGGTGACGCGCACGTCGACGGTGCCGGTGCCTGCAGGGGCGGTCGCGGTGATGCTGGTCGCGCTGTTGACGGTGAAGCTGGCGGCGGCGGTCGCGCCGAAGGTCACTGCGGTCGC
>NZ_CAXAQF010000224.1:0-510 GCF_963970735.1 Pseudomonas sp. RA_35y_Pfl2_P32 | reverse complement strand
CGGCATTGTCGGCCACATCATCGGCGGCGCGCGCGAAATGATAGAAGGCCATCACCGGGGCGCGATGCTCGGGCTTCAGCAGCACCGAGGCGACCGGAAAATTCTCATCCTTATGCCCCTTGCCCGAGGCAAGCGCGGTGGCGGTGGTTGCGGTGCTCATGCCGACAGATCCGCCTGGACGCGGCCCTTCCACAGGCCCCCGCGCCCGCGCTTATGCTGCCACGCCGACAGCACGGTGCAGCCCGCATAAAAGGTTGCGATCAACGGCAAGGCAGGTCCCCAAAGTGGCGAGCGACGGTAGAAATGCAGCATCGGCTGGAACAGCAGCGCCATGATAGCCCAGGCCCCCAGCGCAGCAAAATGCGCCCCGCCGCGCGCGAAAATCGCCAGCACGGGCGGCGCGAGATAGGTCAGTGCGAGTCCGAGCGTGGTGCCCGCCAGCAGCAACGGCGAATAGCGGAGCTGGGCGTTGGCAGAGCGCGAAATCATCGCAGCGACCGAGGCCCAGGT
>NZ_CAXAQF010000223.1:0-510 GCF_963970735.1 Pseudomonas sp. RA_35y_Pfl2_P32 | reverse complement strand
ACGTGTTCGGCAGGGAGAGGCTTGTTGAGCTTCAGCCAACCCCACACCGCAGCTTGCGTGACCCCTACGAGGCGACCCATCGCGGATTGCGATCCAACCCGCGAAATTGCTTCGCGCAATGCATCCGTGGGGGAGAGTTGTTCCATGAGGGTAATCTAAAGGCAAATCTGTAGGTGCGTCAACAGATAAATCTTCAGATCGTCGCTACAGGGAAAGTTGTAGCAAAAGGCGTGCTCGATGCCTCCCGCCTCCGCGCCCGCATGGCCGAACGAAAGCTCTCACAGTCGGAGTTGGCTAGGCGCGTGGGTATTAGCCAAGCGTCGATTTACAACCTCGTATCCGGCAAGGGATATGGGTCCAAGCACATCCATCTTATTGCGCGAGAGCTTGGCACTACACCGGCTTACCTGACAGGTGAAACCGACCAGCCCGAAGATGACACCCCAGATGCGCCACGGCTCGACTCGGAGATACGGGAACTTTTTGACCACCTCCTGGCGATGGACACGG
>NZ_CAXAQF010000222.1:0-511 GCF_963970735.1 Pseudomonas sp. RA_35y_Pfl2_P32 | reverse complement strand
AGGGCAGTTCGGGATAGAATTGCTGCCGCAGCGCCCGGGCTGCGCGTGTTGCCTGCGTCTCGCCGCCCGCAATCTCCGCCCCCACCACACCCTTTTGCCGCTCAACCTCGTTGGCGTCGAACAGCGCGCCATCGCTAAACCCGCGCAGGAACCGCAGCGCAAGCGCCAGCTTCTCGGTCGTCACCTGCGGGATCGAAAGGCTGTACACTGTGCCGCGCGCAGAAGTCGCACCGTTGACATCACCCCCCAATTGCAGACCGGCCGATTGCAATTGCGCGATTGCATCGCCCTTGGGAAACGTCGTGGTCGCGCCGAACGCCATATGCTCGACGAGATGCGCAAACTCCTTTTCGTTGGCGGACTGCTGCGCGGTGCCGACCGCAATATGATATTCGACGACAGCGACCCCCTTGGGCTCGGCGCTGCGCATGACCGCGTAGCGCAGGCCATTGGCGAGTTCGCCGTAGTGGATCGCGGGATCGGGGGTCTCGCCACGCTCTTCGGCAACCCA
>NZ_CAXAQF010000221.1:0-512 GCF_963970735.1 Pseudomonas sp. RA_35y_Pfl2_P32 | reverse complement strand
CGGCGTCGTCCGTTCCGCACGCCGGCGGTCTACATCATCGCACCGCTGGCGATCATCGGCTGCCTTGGCCTGTATTTCTCGCTGCCGCTCACCGCTATTCTGGTGCTGCCGGGCTGGGGCGCGATCGGGTTGATCGTGTATTTCCTCTACAGCCGTTCGCGCAGCCATGTCGGGCGCGGCATCACCGAGGTGGTGTCGGACGACGATCTGGCACCCTTGCCGCCGGGCTCGATCTGAGCCGGGTCGCACCGCACACGAAAAAGGCCGGGGAGCGATCCCAGGCCTTTTTTATATCTCGCGCACGTCTCCCCTCCCTGAAAGGGAGGGGAGGAAGGTTTCAGCCGAGCTTGCTGGCGATCAGCGCCTTCAGGTCGACCTGCGCACGCGCGCCATAATGCGAGATGATCTCGGCGGCGCAAATCGCGCCCATCTTGAGCGAGGCCTCGATGCTCTTGCCCTGCGCCTGACCGCGCAGGAAACCGGCGGCGAACAGGTCGCCCGCGCCGGTGGTG
>NZ_CAXAQF010000220.1:0-512 GCF_963970735.1 Pseudomonas sp. RA_35y_Pfl2_P32 | reverse complement strand
GGTGCCCTGCCACACTCGACACCCGGAGGCGTTGCCGAAGGATTCGATATTCCCACCGAGCGCGAACTGGCACCCGATCCTGCCGCGCTGTACCAGGCCCTCAAGCGGGTCTCGGTCGAATGGCGGCAGGAGCCGCTGCCTGATGCGACCATTGTCGCGCGCTTCGCTCAACAACCGCAGATGCTGTGCATCGTCAACAGTCGCGGTCATGCGCGCGATCTGTTCGATGCGATCAGCGATCAGCCGGGCGCGCGCCACCTGACGACGCTGATGTGTGCCCGGCACCGGCGCGAGGTGCTTGCCAAGGTCCGCGCCGATCTCGCGGAGGGCAAGCCAGTACGTCTGGTGGCGACGAGTCTGATCGAGGCTGGCGTCGACGTGTCCTTTCCAGAGGTGTGGCGTGCAGCCGCGGGCCTGTCGAACGTTGCCCAGGCGGCCGGGCGCTGTAATCGGGGCGGCGAACTGGTCGGCTTCGGTCGCGCTGTGGTGTTCGAGCCGGCCGATCAGCGCAT
>NZ_CAXAQF010000219.1:0-513 GCF_963970735.1 Pseudomonas sp. RA_35y_Pfl2_P32 | reverse complement strand
GAAGCGATCGGCGAGGTCTGCCTTCAGGCGCGGCCACGAAGCGGGCGCGAACTGCGCCTCCCACTCGGCCCCGTCCAGCCCCATAACCTGTCGCAAAGCCGCGTAAAATTGCGGTTCGATCGCCCCGACCGCAATCCATTTGCCATCGGCGGTTTCATAGGTGTCGTAGAAATGCGCACCACCATCGAGCAGGTTGGTGCCGCGCGCTGCGCTCCAGCGGCCCATGCCGCGAAAGCCCCAGATCATGCTGGCGAGCACCGCCGAGCCATCGGTCATCGCGCAATCGCCGACATGTCCTTGGCCCGTCGCTTGCGCGCTCAGAATCGCGGCGAGCATGCCGAAGGCCAGCATCATGCCGCCGCCGCCGAAATCGCCGACCAGATTCATCGGCGCGACCGGTTTACGCCCGGCTTCGCCCAGAGCGTGGAGCGTGCCGGAGATGGCGATGTAGTCGATGTCGTGGCCCGGCTCGCTGGCCAGCGGCCCGGTCTGGCCCCAGCCGGTCATGCGGCC
>NZ_CAXAQF010000218.1:0-513 GCF_963970735.1 Pseudomonas sp. RA_35y_Pfl2_P32 | reverse complement strand
CGCCGCGGCATCGGTCCGTGCCAGCGCACCGCCGACCACGCGCACCGTCCAGTCGCGCCCAAGATCCACCGCAAGACGATGCAACCGGTGGATCAACTCGTAATCCTCGACCATGCTATCGGGATCGAACCCGCCGACTGCTACCACCGCATCGCGCCGGAACGCGGCGAACGCGCCCGAAATCAGCTACAGGCTGTTCAGCCGCTCCCACGCATGGCGCGACAGGAAATTGCGGACATATTCATAGGTCTGGAACCACTCGAAGAACCGTCCCTGCAAGTCCGGCCCGCAAATCGGCGCGAGCACCCCCGTCGCCGCCACCAGTTCGGGCTCGGCAGCAAAGGCCGCGCGCATCGCGGCGATCGCGCCGGGTTCGAGCAGCGTATCGGCATCGACCGTCAGCACCACTTCGGTATCGACCTGCACCATTGCCGCGTTGAGCGCCCGCGCCTTGCCACCGTGGCGCAACCGCAGCCAGCGCAGCGACGGCAGCACCGGTGACGGCTCGCTCAT
>NZ_CAXAQF010000217.1:0-513 GCF_963970735.1 Pseudomonas sp. RA_35y_Pfl2_P32 | reverse complement strand
ATCGTTTGGGGGCGGTAACGCGCGACGACAATCACGGTGCGCGCCCGCCCTGCCCGGTCACGCCAGCCCGCGACGGCAGTTGTGATCTGTCCCTTTGGCGTGCGGGCCGAAACGGCGCGACCGTGCGGTCCGAACAGGTGACGAGATTGTAGCAGGCATCCAGTTTCATCGGTGCGAACACGAGCCGCTGCATCAACCGGTCGAAGCGTTCGCCAGTGGCCCGTTCCATTACCGCCGCGATCACTGGAAAATTCAAATTGGTATAGCGAAAATAAGCACCGGGCGCGTGCGCGGTATCCCACACTTTCGGGTCGGCCAGCACGCTGCGGAGATCGGCGTCGAGCGGCAGGACATAGTCGACGCCGTCGGTCAGGCTCGAGCGGTGGGACAGCAACAGGCGCAGGGTGATCGGTCGGTCGGCAAAGGCCGGGTTGTGCAGCGGATAGCCGAGCAGTTCCGACACATCGGCGTCGAGATTGAGTCGGTGCTGCTCGACCAGGCGCAGGACGGCAA
>NZ_CAXAQF010000216.1:0-514 GCF_963970735.1 Pseudomonas sp. RA_35y_Pfl2_P32 | reverse complement strand
ATGGGGGCAAGGGCGTACGAAAGGCGATCGCCCATGTCGATGGCGAGATCGCGCGAACGGTGATCGGCATGGATGCTCGCGATCAACTCGGGATCGATGGGGCCATGATCGCGCTCGACGGCACGCCCAATAAGGGGCGGTTGGGTGGCAACGCCATATTGGGGATCTCGATGGCGGTCGCGCGCGCGGCAGCCGTCGCGTCGGGGAGGCCGCTTTATGCCTCGCTGGGCGGCGGGGGTGCCACGCTCCTGCCGATGCCGTGCATGAACGTGCTCAATGGCGGCAAACATGCCGACAGCAGCCTCGACTTCCAGGAGTTCATGCTGGTCCCGGTGGGGGCGCCGACATTTGCCGAGGCAATGCGCTATGGCGCCGAAACCTACGCCGCCTTGCGTGGCCTGCTGCGCCAACGCGGTCTCAAGACCGCAGTCGGCGACGAGGGTGGCTTTGCGCCCGACCTCGCAAGCAACGAGGCGGCGTGCGAACTCATTGTCGAGGCGATCGAGGCGGCGGG
>NZ_CAXAQF010000215.1:0-515 GCF_963970735.1 Pseudomonas sp. RA_35y_Pfl2_P32 | reverse complement strand
ATGAAGCCGACCGCGACGCTGGCCTGTCCGATCGTGTCCGAGCTCGACCGCTGGCTGGCCGACACCGTGCAGCCGTCGGCGATGCGCTGGTTCGGGGCCCGCGTGGTCGAGATCAAGCAGATTTCTGCTTATTCCTGCCGCGGCATGAACGGCAATCCCCGCGCCCATATTTCCGAGCACGCGTTCGGCAACGCCCTCGACATCTCCGGTTTCGTGCTCGCCGACGGCCGCCGCGTCACGGTGAAGGACGGCTGGCGCGGCGTGCCGGAGGAGCAGGGCTTCCTGCGCGACGTGCAATCCGGGGCCTGCGCGCATTTCACCACCGTGCTGGCGCCGGGCTCCAACGTCTTCCACTACGACCACATCCACGTCGATCTGATGCGCCGTGCCAGCCGCCGCCTGATCTGTCAGCCGGCCGCGGTCTCCGGCGAAGAGGTCGCGGCCAGGGCCGGCGGTCGCAATCCCTACGCCAGCCGGCGCGATCCCGCCGTCACCGGCTCGATCGGAACGCGCAA
>NZ_CAXAQF010000214.1:0-516 GCF_963970735.1 Pseudomonas sp. RA_35y_Pfl2_P32 | reverse complement strand
AGAAGTATGATCCATGATAGGCTCCTTGAGAATTGCGTAGTGAGGGTATTGAAAAGATTAGTGCAGGTGCACCGCGTCGTGCAGGTACAGCGACGTCAACAGCGCAAACACATAGGCCTGGATCGCACACACCAGCAACTCCAGCGCGCTGACCCCGACGATCATCACGAAGCTGAGCACGCTGACGATAGGCCCAAGCGCGCCGCCCGCATTGAGGCCCTGCACCACGAAGCTGCCGAACACTTCGAGCAGGATGTGCCCAGCCGTCATCGCGACGAACAGTCGCAGACCGAGCGAGAAGGGGCGCACCATGAACGAGACGAATTCGACCGGGATGATGACCGGCATCAGCCAGGCAGGCGCACCGTGCGGAACGAACAGGCTGAAGAACTTCAGGCCATGCGTCGCGAAGCCAACCACCAGCACGATGCCGAACGAGAGGAACGCCAGTACCGCCGTCACCGTAATGTGGCTGGTCACCGCAAAGGTATGCAGGCCCGGCAGGATCGCCAGCGG
>NZ_CAXAQF010000213.1:0-517 GCF_963970735.1 Pseudomonas sp. RA_35y_Pfl2_P32 | reverse complement strand
GTCAACACAGCAAGGCCAGGCGTCCCGCGTACCTCCACACGTGCACCCAGGAACTCAACCGTAACAGTGGATGTTTCCGGTGATACGGAGGCCTCCGCAGTCGCCGGTAGCGCCAATTCCGACACCAAAGGCACGAACGATAAGGTATCCGCCGAAGCAGGCAGCACCAACTGGCCCAAACGCGCTCGACGCCGCCAGTCATGCACCTGCTGGGGCCGGCAGCCATGGCGGCGGGCGACATCTGTGACAATCGCGCCCGGCTCGAGGCTTTCCGCGGCAATCTGTGCCTTCAAATCGTCGGGCCAGCGCTTTCGACCTGCGCCAGCATACACTTCGATACGTGGGGACGGACGTCTTATGTCGTCCGAATGGTCGTCCATTGTGAGCACCCTTGCCGAAGATGACTCTTCTAACGGTGCTCCCAAGTCTGCGCACAAACAATCTGAAGGGCCTCGCCGCTACGCTTACGCTCGAGGCGCAGCTTCAACAGCTGACGAGCCTGCTCAACGGCCAGCGG
>NZ_CAXAQF010000212.1:0-517 GCF_963970735.1 Pseudomonas sp. RA_35y_Pfl2_P32 | reverse complement strand
CCGCAGCGTTCCGGCGCCAAACGTCGAGGCGGCGGCTCCTCCAGCCCTCACCCCGGAGACGATGAAGGCCGCGCTCCACGCGCTCGCTCAAGCCCAGGCTCAAGCGCTGGAGAAGTCGGAATGGGTCGGGCGCGCCTTTGCCGATCGCGCGCGCGCGATGCACGTCGGGGAAACCGCCGCGACGACGATCCACGGCGAAACGACCCTGGCCGAGGCGAAGGCGCTGGTCGAGGAAGGCGTACCGGTCGCGGCCTTGCCGTTCCCGGTAATTCCACCCGATACGGTCAATTGATTTCGTCAGCGCCGCACAGTACCACCGCGCGCGGCGCCCCCGTAGCTCAGTCGGATAGAGCGACGGTTTCCTAAACCGCAGGCCGGTGGTTCGAATCCACTCGGGGGCACCAGCCTAAATCGGTCACGTACCCCGGCTTTGCGCCAGCACCTCATACGCCATCACTGCGGTCGCGACCGCCGCATTCAGGCTGTCGGCCTTGCCCAGCATCGGGATCTTCACCAA
>NZ_CAXAQF010000211.1:0-517 GCF_963970735.1 Pseudomonas sp. RA_35y_Pfl2_P32 | reverse complement strand
AGCCTTTGACCGAGGTAATCGTAGGGGTGACCAACTCAATGGCCTTGATGGTGTAAACCTGGTTCGGGAACACCAGCGCATTTTCGACCTTGTTGCTTTTATCCAGCGCGGCCTTGAAGGTGAGCGTCAAAGTGCTGTCATGGGCCAGCAGCGTGAAGTAGCTGTTGGTCACGCTATGAGGCCAATACCCTTGCTCGACCCACGTCCGGTTGACACTCTTGCTTCCTCCGGCCCACATGAAAGTATTGTGATCCAAACCATCCGCTTTTTTGCCTAACAGGCTCATCCACACCTGCTGACCTTCGGCGATCAACGCCCAGACACGCGCATGTATCGTTCCCGCTCTGGTGCCCAGTGCCACCACGTCCAGCACGTTGTTGGCGTCGGCGTCAGTAATCATCGGTGAGTTGAGCTCCGTGACGGGCAAGGCGCCAACACTCAACGTGAGCGGTAGCGAGGTCGTGGGCTTGCCATCCCGGGTGACGGTGTAGGTCACGCTCACTGTCTTGCCCAGGTT
>NZ_CAXAQF010000210.1:0-518 GCF_963970735.1 Pseudomonas sp. RA_35y_Pfl2_P32 | reverse complement strand
CCGTAAATGTAATTCACCCCCCAGCGCCCGAACCAGCTGCCATCGGGCATCTGTTCCTTCTCCAGGAAGGCCAGCGCCGCCTTCATCCGGGGCGTGTCGGTCTCGCCCAATTGCGCCAGCATAGACACCACGCGCGCGGTGACGTCGCTGGTCGGCGGATCGAGCAACGCGCCATGATCGGCAAAGGGGATGTTGTTGAGGTAATGATAGCTGTTGTCGGCATCGAACGCGCCCCAGCCGCCATCCTTGCTTTGCAGCCCGACGGTCCATTCGACCCCGCGCGCGATGGCTTCTTCATACCCGTCTCCCCTCCCCTTCAGGGGAGGGGCTGGGGGTGGGACCGTGCCCACATCCCCTTGCGTCGAATGCGCGGAGCGGCCCCACCCCAACCCCTCCCCTGAAGGGGAGGGGCTAGCGACTAGGTCCTTGGCGCGGTCCATCGCCATCACCACCACGGCGGTATCGTCGAGATCGGGATAATGCGCGTTATTGTATTGGAACGCCCAGCCGCCGGGGCG
>NZ_CAXAQF010000209.1:0-519 GCF_963970735.1 Pseudomonas sp. RA_35y_Pfl2_P32 | reverse complement strand
ACCGGCTCGGTTCGCGGAGGAAGTTGATGCGGGGCGCGTCATGCTCGAGCGATCGGCCGATCGCTTTGATTATCGTCCCAAGCGGGTTGCGGCCGACAAAGCCTATGGCAGCGCCAACTTCCTCGGCTTCGTAAGGGATCACGGCGCAATCCCGCACATTCCGGTAATCGACCGTACGCAACAGACCAAGGGCAAGCTGCCGCGAACGGCCTTCAGCTATGATCGTGACATTGACAGCTTTACCTGTCCGACCGGAAAGCCGCTCCGGCACCACGCCTTCCATCTGCCCACCGGCGTACACCGTTATGCAGCCGATGCGCGTGACTGCGAGGCGTGCGTGCTTCGGAAGAAATGCACGACGGCGCGGCGTCGTACCCTGGTTCGGCTGGACGATGAGGACGTCCGCGATCTTGCCAGAGCCGAAGTGGAAACCGGGCTCTACAAGCGGTCTATGCGGTTGCGGCGCGGGGTCGAACGGTTCTTCGCCGACGCCAAGGGCAAGCATGGCATGAGACGGCT
>NZ_CAXAQF010000208.1:0-520 GCF_963970735.1 Pseudomonas sp. RA_35y_Pfl2_P32 | reverse complement strand
CGCGTCGAGCCGGCGGCGCATATAGGCCTCCAACTGACGCCACAGCATATAGCCCTTGGGGTGCCAGAACACGCTGCCTTGCGCTTCGGACTGGAGATGGAACAGGTCCATTTCCTGGCCGATCTTGCGATGGTCGCGCTTGGCCGCTTCCTCGAGCATCGTCAGATGCGCATCGAGCTGCTTCTTGTTCAGCCAGCCGGTGCCGTAAATGCGGCTGAGCATCGCATTCTTCTGGTCACCGCGCCAATAAGCGCCCGACACACGCGTCAGCTTGAACGCCTGCGGATCAAGCTTGCCGGTCGAGGCCAGATGCGGCCCGCGGCACATGTCGAGCCACGCGTCGTCACCCTTGCCGGCCTTGTAGACCGTCAGTTCCTCGCCCTCGGGCAGTTCGGCGGCCCATTCGGCCTTGAAGCTCTCGCCCTGCGCGGTCCAGCGCGCGATCAGATCGGCACGGCTCCACACTTCGCGGATCAGCGGCTCGTCCTTGCCGATGATGCGGCGCATCTCGGCTTCGATC
>NZ_CAXAQF010000207.1:0-521 GCF_963970735.1 Pseudomonas sp. RA_35y_Pfl2_P32 | reverse complement strand
GTCTGGGTCGACGATGAGGCGCGCGGTGCCGGGCTCGGGCGGCGCATGGTGCAATGGTTCGTCGATCATCCGCGCTATCACGGCATTCGACGGGTCGCCCTGGTCACACGCGACGCGCACGGCGTTTACGCAGCACTTGGGTTCCACGCGCCGATCCGACCGGAAAACTATATGGAACGGCTCGATCCGGTATTTGCGGCGAGCCTGCGGTCATGACATTGCGCCCCGATCTCGCGATCATTGCCGACCATGTCGCACCCGGCAGCCGCATTCTCGATGTCGGCTGCGGTGACGGCGCGCTGATGGCGGCATTGCGCGACGCCAAGGGTGTCGATGCGCGCGGACTGGAGCTCGATTCGGCGAATGTGGCAGCGGCGGTGTCGCGGGGGCTGTCGGTAATCCAGGGCGATGCCGATATCGATCTGGCGGATTATCCCGATGCGAGCTTCGATTACGCAATCCTAAGCCAGACTTTGCAGACCGCGCGCCGCCCGGACGTGGTGCTCGATCATTTGCTTCGC
>NZ_CAXAQF010000206.1:0-521 GCF_963970735.1 Pseudomonas sp. RA_35y_Pfl2_P32 | reverse complement strand
CGACGCGGCCCTTGACCTTCGTCAAACCGCTACTGCGGATTCTGAACGGCGGATGTACGTAGAGTCACGCGGTTCGGCGGCATCGGTGGTGGCCGCGCAGCCGCACGAATCAAACGAGGCCGGGCATAGGCCCGGCCTCGTCCATGATCCATCGACTGAACCGCGTGTCAGGCCGCTGACACCAGGGCTGCCGCAGCCGTCGCATTCGCCGCGACCGGAGGATTTTCGAAATCGATCACCACGCGGCCCTCGATCTCGCCGCGGTGCATCCGGCCGAACACATCGTTGATGTTCTCCAGCGTGTCGGTCGTCACCGTTGCCCGCACCTTGCCCGCTGCGGCGAAATCGAGCGATTCCTGGAGATCGAGCCGCGTCCCCACGATCGACCCGCGTACGGTGATGCCGTTAAGCACCGTATCGAAGATCGACATCGGGAATTCGCCCGGCGGCAAGCCGTTGAGCGACACCGTGCCGCCGCGCCGCACCATGCCCATCGCCTGTTTGAACGCGATCGGGCTGAC
>NZ_CAXAQF010000205.1:0-522 GCF_963970735.1 Pseudomonas sp. RA_35y_Pfl2_P32 | reverse complement strand
CGAGCAGGCGCGGATATTCGGCGAAGACGGCGGAGGATTTGGGATCCTCGACATGCGGCTCCAGCGCGATCGGCCCTTCGGTGCGCAGCATCTTCATCAGCTTCGACACCAGGAAGATGACGTCGAGATAATCCTGTTTCTTATATTTTGGGCCCTTGAACACCTTCATCAGGCCGCCGCCCAGCGCCTTCAGTTCCTTCATCGAATTTCCGATGATCAGCGCGCCGACTGCGGCACCGCCGATGATCAGCATTTCGTGCGGAATCGCTTCCATCACCGGGCCGAGCGCGCCGCCGGTGATCGCGAAGCCGCCGAAGATCATCACAAGAAGGACGACGATGCCGATGACGGGAAACATGAGTCGCGGGGTGCCCCTTTTTGGCCCGCCCTACAGAAGGCGTGCGGTATTTCTGAGGGTTAGCGCGGATACGTCGCCAATCGGTTAACCACGCAGGGTATTTTTGTTCGGGCGCGCTGTGCGCGCCGTTATTTCAGATAATCGAACAGCGAAAGCTGGCCGAG
>NZ_CAXAQF010000204.1:0-522 GCF_963970735.1 Pseudomonas sp. RA_35y_Pfl2_P32 | reverse complement strand
CTGGGTGCGATCTCGCGCATGGGCGAGCGAACGCTCAGGCGGTTGCTGATCATCGGCAGCAGTGCGGTCGTGTTGCAGGCGAGCAGGCGCGGTGCCCCCAAGGGCTCGTGGCTCGAGGGCATGCTCGCGCGAAAGCCGCGCATGCTGGTAACGGTCGCGCTTGCCAACAAAACCGCCCGCATCGTCTGGGCGGTGCTAACCAAGCAAGAGGATTACAGAGCTCCGGTCGTAGTCGCGACGTAAGTCGAGGCAGGCCAGAGGCGTCGGAGGGCGCAGTCGGTCGAAGGAGGGTATGCCACAACAGTCGGCGAGACGGGGCCGGAAGAACCAGATAGACCCATCGTGTCCAAGAGCACGCGATTATGAAATGGTTCCGGTCCGCGAACTCCCATACAGGCCAGCAGCGGCATCGCTGCACTACAGGCCGGACAGATGGCAGCATCCGACACAGTGTCAGAACTTCCAAATACCGCTTGCAACCGAAGGGGCGTCCACAGATGGGTCTACGGCCTAGATCAGCAC
>NZ_CAXAQF010000203.1:0-523 GCF_963970735.1 Pseudomonas sp. RA_35y_Pfl2_P32 | reverse complement strand
AGGAAAGCGACATCCTCGGGATCGTCGGCTGAAGCTCTTGAGCTCCTGCGCAGGCAGGGGCCCCGAGCCCAACGCTCTGCCCTCCATAATTCTGGGTTCCTGCTCCCGCAGGAACGCAATCAAGCAAAGGATTAGCCATCATGGCAGCCAAGGACGTAAAATTTTCGCGTGACGCACGCGAGCGCATTCTGCGCGGCGTGGACATCCTCGCCGACGCGGTGAAGGTTACGCTGGGGCCGAAGGGCCGCAACGTCGTGCTCGACAAGTCGTTCGGCGCTCCCCGCATCACCAAGGACGGCGTCACCGTCGCCAAGGAGATCGAACTCGAGGACAAGTTCGAGAACATGGGTGCGCAGATGCTGCGCGAAGTGGCCTCGAAGACCAACGACATCGCCGGCGATGGCACGACCACCGCGACCGTTCTGGCGCAGGCGATCGTGCGTGAAGGCATGAAGTCGGTTGCGGCCGGCATGAACCCGATGGACCTGAAGCGCGGTATCGACCTCGCCGTCCTCGAAGTCGT
>NZ_CAXAQF010000202.1:0-523 GCF_963970735.1 Pseudomonas sp. RA_35y_Pfl2_P32 | reverse complement strand
AGGTAATCGATCAGCGCCTTGTCTGTCTTCTTGGTCGGGATTGCTCTGACACGGAGTGCCTGATCGAGGCAGGCTGGAATCCGGTACTCGATGTATCGGAAGAAGGATCGGATCGCGGCGAGCCTGCCATTGCGGGTCCGCACGCAGCTGCCGCGGCCGATCTCCACATGATCGAGGAAGGCCATGATCATGTCTGTGCCGAGATCCTCAACCTCGAGATCGGTCGGTCGGCGCTTCAGCCGATCGGCAGCGAACTGGACGAGGAGGACGAAGCAGTTGGCATAGGTCTTCACCGTGTGCGGGCTGACGGCGCGTTCGCGCGGCAGATGTTCCCGCAGATATGCCGAGAGATGGGGAGCAAGCGCCGTCATGCCGCTTCTCCTTGAAAAAGTTGCTCGCTTGCAGCCGCAATGTCGCGCAGCAGCACTGGCGTGGCTTCGAGATACCAGTACGTGTTGGCGATCGACGCGTGCCCCAGGTAGACACTGAGACCGGCCATGTGGTGGGCAATGGCCTCCCTGTC
>NZ_CAXAQF010000201.1:0-525 GCF_963970735.1 Pseudomonas sp. RA_35y_Pfl2_P32 | reverse complement strand
CGAACACGATCTCGCCGGTCTTGGCGTCGATGATGTCGTACATCGGCTTCTGGCCACGCCAGTTCTCGGCCTGGAACGGGATGATCCAGCCACCCTGGCCACGGACGAAGGTCACGCGGTTGTAGAAGTGGTTGAGGATCTCCTCGCCGGTCATGCCGAGCGCATAGAGCAGCGCCGTGACGGGCAGCTTGCGCTTGCGATCGATGCGGACGTTGACGATGTCCTTGGCGTCGAATTCGAAATCGAGCCACGAACCGCGATACGGGATGACGCGGGCTGCAAAGAGATACTTGCCCGAGGCGTGGGTCTTGCCGCGGTCATGGTCGAACAGGACGCCCGGCGAGCGGTGCATCTGCGACACGATGACGCGTTCGGTGCCGTTGATAATGAAGGTGCCGTTGCCCGTCATCAGGGGCATGTCGCCCATGTAGACGTCCTGCTCCTTGATATCGAGGACCGAGCGCGAATCGGTGTCGGCATCCACCTCGAACACGATCAGGCGCAGCGTGACGCGCATCGGTGCCG
>NZ_CAXAQF010000200.1:0-526 GCF_963970735.1 Pseudomonas sp. RA_35y_Pfl2_P32 | reverse complement strand
AGCGTGCGCTCGACCTGCGCGGCACTGGCCAGTCCCGGTAGCACGCGCGCCACCGCAGGATGCGCGATCGGAAAGCGCAAGGCCGCCGCGGCGAGCGGGACCGCATGCGCATCGGCGATCCGCTCGATCCGGCGGACTCGCTCGACGATTGCGGGTGGCGCGATGGCATAGTCGTAATGCATCGGCGCACCGCTCCGCGTTCCCGTGGCGAGGATACCGCTATTATAGGGGCCGCCGATCACCACCGAGACGTTCT
The DNA here is from genome assembly GCF_963970735.1 of Pseudomonas sp. RA_35y_Pfl2_P32. Lineage (NCBI taxonomy): Bacteria > Pseudomonadati > Pseudomonadota > Gammaproteobacteria > Pseudomonadales > Pseudomonadaceae > Pseudomonas > Pseudomonas sp. RA_35y_Pfl2_P32. The sequence goes on along the minus strand of NZ_CAXAQF010000200.1, from coordinate 270 downwards.
GCGCGACGCACGTCGGCAGGAACGCATTGAGCGCATCCTGTTCGAGCAACGTGTAGCGCCCCGCAAGCAATACCATATCGAGCCGCGTCTCGCGCATCGCCTGCAGGCAGATCGCAGTCTCGTTGACGCCCAGCCCGAAGCCGTCGATCGCCTTGCTCGCGCGCAGTTCCTCCAGCGCGCGAAAACCCCCGCCGTGCGTGAGTTGCTGCCAATAGCGTGCATTGTCGTCGCCATGGTTCGCGCGGCCAATGTCATGGACCAGCAGGATAT
>NZ_CAXAQF010000199.1:0-526 GCF_963970735.1 Pseudomonas sp. RA_35y_Pfl2_P32 | reverse complement strand
ACTGTCACTCACCTATGAAGTTCCTCTTTGCGGCTCCGCCATCGAAACGGGGGTGCCGATGCCAATGTTACGCAGACGACGATCAGTGTCCAACAGCGAGTTGGTAGATGCGGAAAATGACCATGATCATCGCGATCAGGAGATAGCTTCGCAGCACGGTAAGGCCGATGCGGCTGCCGAGCGGCAGTTTCGGTGCCGCCAGCAAGGCGAGAGGCGGCATACGCCATGACAGCCGTTGCGACCGGTCGATGGGGCTCGCTTTATCGGCGTGCGGATAGAAATGTTGGTAGCCGAGGATGGCCCCGCCCGCCAAAACCGACAGCGCAGCGCCGCCACCCAGGATATAGAGGATCACGGGCGCGGCGAGATTGGGGTAGAGTACGCCCGCCGTCAGGACCAGCGACAGGATCACCAGGACCGCGATGATCGCGGCCGTGAAGATGTTCATGCCGCGGCTGTTGACCCATGGTCCCAGCACCTCCTCATCGTTGCACAACAGGAGGAGAAACACGGTCGCGGACGGAAG
>NZ_CAXAQF010000198.1:0-529 GCF_963970735.1 Pseudomonas sp. RA_35y_Pfl2_P32 | reverse complement strand
ACCCCGGCCGGGCCGTGTCACCGCCAACGAAGTGCTGGTGGTACTGGCCGAAAACGCGGTCGCCTGAATAAGCTCGGCCGCCGCCTGGTGGCGGAGTCTGCGCAGTACCTGTGCCGTGACGATTGGCTGCGATGCGCCAACCCGCCTGAAGGGTGTGCCGTCGGTCGAACCGTCATGGCACGGCAGCGGATTGTGCCCGACGACAACTCCAAGCTCGTATAGTCCTAGGCTCGATCACGCTTGGCGGACCGTATCCGAAGCGATCATAGACGGTCGCAGTGTGGACGACCAGCCGACCAAGATTCCTGCCCGAAAATAATTCAATGTCCCTATTGACCTTATCACAGTGTCAAGCCGTAACGTTCCCAACGTCATGGGAAGAAGGACCCAGATTCGCGTCCACTCGTTCCAAGACAGCAAAATGATACCAAAAGGAAACTCAAACGATGAGAGTTCAGAAATGCCTCCTAATAGCTGCGCTCGGCTTGGCGGCGACACCCGTCCTCGCCCAGTCGATGAGCGGCGACAT
>NZ_CAXAQF010000197.1:0-529 GCF_963970735.1 Pseudomonas sp. RA_35y_Pfl2_P32 | reverse complement strand
CCCTCGAAGGTGGCGGAGCCCATGTGAGGAGTCATCACGACATTGGGCAAGGCGAGCAGGCGCGGGTCGATTTGCGGCTCGTGCTGCCATACATCGAGCCCGGCCCCGGCCAGCCGTCCGCCTTCCAGCGCCACGATCAGCGCGCCTTCGTCGACGATCCCGCCGCGTGAGGTGTTGATAACATAGACATGCGGCCGCAACAGCGCGATCCGGCCAGCGTCGATCAGCCCTTCGCTATCGGGGTTGCGCGGGGTGTGGATGGTCAGGATGTCGATCGCCGACAGCATCTCGTCGAGATTGGGGTGCCACTGCGCCTGCAGTTCAGCTTCTACCACCTTGGGCAGGCGGTGGCGATTGTGATAATGGATCGTCAGCCCAAAGGCGCGCGCCCGCCTTGCGACCGCCTGGCCGATTCGCCCCATGCCGAGAATCCCGAGCGCCTTGCCGCCAATGCGGTGGCCGAGCATCCCGCCCGGCGTCCAGCCCTTCCATTCGCCCGAACGCACCAGCTTCTCGCCCTCGGCCAGGC
>NZ_CAXAQF010000196.1:0-529 GCF_963970735.1 Pseudomonas sp. RA_35y_Pfl2_P32 | reverse complement strand
ATCCGCGACCTCTTGGACCCGCCGGGAACCATCCAACCATTGCTGGGCAAATGCTTCTTCCGCACTAGAGCGTTGCTGTGTCATCGGCGTAGCGCTCCTCGCGGCCTTCACCGTAAGCATCGCGCGCTTCCTTGGCAGCGGGTGACAGCGACTTCACCCATGGGCGCGAAGTGCAGGCGTAGCGGCCATCGTCGGCGGCGTGATCCTCGCCCGTGGTGTCGAGGTCTTCGGGGCGCGCCTGGTCGTGCTGCAACACCGGCACGGTCCGGATGAAATCCGTGCAGGTCGAGAACACGTAGAGCATCGGCCGACCGACCGACCAATCGACCGCACCATCCTCGCCGCGCCTTGCCGTCCCGATCAGGCGCGCCCGCATGCCATCCCAGCCGGACATCGGACCGCCGCGGTCGCGGCTGTCTGAGCGCGAGACGCGGGTGTTGTCGGCCTCGCGGAACGGGACCAGCTTCTCCTTGATCAGGACCTGGTTGATGCGCTCGGCGATCGACGGCCAGCCGTCTTCCTTGAAGGT
>NZ_CAXAQF010000195.1:0-530 GCF_963970735.1 Pseudomonas sp. RA_35y_Pfl2_P32 | reverse complement strand
ATCGCCCGCGCGACCGTGGGCGTTTGCCAGTCGACGCCGGGCGGCAGCGCGTGGATCGTCCCGAACAGCCAGATCGTGGTATCGGCATCGCCCACGCGCCACAGCGCCGGATGCGCCTTGGTCTCGGGCGCTCGCGCGCAGGTGCAAAGCCCCAGCGCCAGCCCGAGACCAAGCCATCGCCGCTTCAATAGCGGACTCGCTCGGCCACCAGATGATGCTTGGCGAGATAGGCCTGCACGCTGTCCTTACCCGCCAAATGCCCCGCGCCGACCGCGATGAACACGGTACCCGGCGTCTTCAGCCGGTTGTCGATCCAGTCGGCCCAGCGCGCGTTGCGATCCGCAAGCAGCACTTTGTAGAGATTGGGCTGGCTGCTCAAATCCTCGTTCATCAGCGCGCTCAAGCCCTCGGCATCGCCCGCCTTCCAGCGATCGAGCATGGCGTTGATCGTCGAATCGAATGTGTCGATGTCCTTCGCGCTGGAGATGAGAAACGCGATCTGGTCGGTTTGCGGCAAATTGTTGAAATAG
>NZ_CAXAQF010000194.1:0-530 GCF_963970735.1 Pseudomonas sp. RA_35y_Pfl2_P32 | reverse complement strand
CACCGTGGACCGTGGTGCCGTGCGACAATTGCCGCTGGGTCGCCGCGTTATGAACGGTATAAACGCCGAAATAGCTCCGCGTGCGCGCGTGCGGTTCCAATGAGATCATCACCGCCCGGTATCCGCCGAACGCGACCAACACGCCAAGCAGTACAGACACAAACGCCCACCGCGCGCCCATGGATAACAGCCCGATCACGACGATCACCAACAAAGCGGCCTGCGGCAGCGCGCCAAGCCCCGGCCCCGCATCCGCCAGAATCAAACCCACCAGCCCCAGCACGACCAGCGCCACCACGCCGGTGAGAATATGGCGGCGGTGCGCGCTCCCCTCCCACAATCTTCTGATCGGACGCAGCAAGGCATGCTGGGGCACCAATAGCCCGGCCGCGAGCACCAGGATCGGATATTCATAGGTCCAGTCGAACACGAGCGGGGCGATCAAGGCGGCGAACACCCCACCGAGCGCCCCGCCCACCGCCATCGCCAAATAGAATCCGGTCAGCCGGTCCGGCTCGGGTCGAATGCGG
>NZ_CAXAQF010000193.1:0-531 GCF_963970735.1 Pseudomonas sp. RA_35y_Pfl2_P32 | reverse complement strand
CGACGCCGGCGTTCGTCGTCGGCACGTCGATGATGATCGTGATGATGCTGATCATGATCGTCATCAACAAAGAACGGCGGACGATGCCGATGATCAGCGTCATGCTGCCGTCGCCCGGCCCAAGCGAAAGCCGCTCTCCCCGCAGAAGGCACAAACTGCCAAGCGCGGTGCAGCCCGGGCGGTGAAGACATGAATCCGGCTTTCGACGAGGTTCTCGCGGCCGGGTCGGACGCGATGTTGAGCGCCTTCGATACGACGGCGCTACGCCTCGGCACGGCGTCTCAGAATATCGAGAAGGACTTCTGGGTCTGCTGGACGCTGGATGCCTTGTTCAATGGCTTGAAAGAGGGCGGACCCCGCCTCCTCTTCAAAGGTGGAACCTCCCTGTCCAAAGGGTTTGGTTTGATCAATCGCTTCTCCGAAGACATTGATGTCACGGTGTTTCGGGACGACATCGGCGAGCCGGCGACCATCGAGGAGCTCGAAGCGCTGAGTAGCAAAAAGCGCCGGGCGCGCCTCGATGCGATCAAG
>NZ_CAXAQF010000192.1:0-532 GCF_963970735.1 Pseudomonas sp. RA_35y_Pfl2_P32 | reverse complement strand
ACACCGAAGGTTATCTCGTGGCCGCAGGCGAGGTGTATTTCGGGACCGATAGCTCCTAGGGCGAGTTCGGCGTGTATCTGGTCGCGGACGGCACCAACAAGCGGTATCGCTGCAAGATCCGCCCGACCGCCTTCTCGCATCTGCAGGCGATGGACTTCATGGCCAAGGGCCACATGCTCGCCGATACGACCGCGATTCTGGGCGCGATGGATATCGTGTTCGGGGAGTGCGACCGGTGAGCAGCGCACGTCTCGCCACCGCGCATCGCATGATCGCGCTGTACAACGCGCAGGATGCGGACGGCTACGTCGCGGAAATGACCGGCGATGCGTGCGAGGCAATGTACCGCGGTGCCGTGGTACGCGACGGGCAGGAGGGTGTTCGCGCAGGGCTGAAGGCGATGTTCACGCAATATCCCGAGAACCGTGCCGAAGTGCTGTCGTCCTATGTCCTGGGCGATACCGTGGTGTTGCACGAAAACGTCTCGCGCGGTCCCGGTGGCGAGCAGTTCGAAGTCATGTCCCTTTATTCG
>NZ_CAXAQF010000191.1:0-532 GCF_963970735.1 Pseudomonas sp. RA_35y_Pfl2_P32 | reverse complement strand
AATTCCTCCGGCCTGTAAGGAACGGAGCCTGTCATGCCCAAGGGTAAGGCGGCCAGCCGCGAACGTCGAGCCCGAAGGCCCCGGCCGGCGCCGACAAAAGTGCAGTGGCGCCCATGCAAGGCGACCTGTTTTCCATGGACAGCCCTCTGCGGGGCGGCGTTCACGGCGAGCTCTCGTTGATGGCATACCCGTTCTTCGCCTTGACGAAGCAGGCGTGGATGAAGCCACTCACCTATAGCACCGGGGATATCACTATTGAGGTGAACCCCGGTCACAAGGGTGTGGCAAATATCTATGACAAGGAAGTCATCCTCTACATCGCGAGCCTCATGGCCACGAAGATCGAGAATGGCGAGGAGGTAAGCCAGAACTTTGTGTTCACGGCTAATGACTTCTTTCGGGTCACCGGCGCTACCCCCTCTGCGAACGCTTACACGCGACTGTATGAAGCGCTGGAGCGGCTGCAAAGCACCCAGATCAAGACAGATATCGAGACTGGCGGGGAGGGAGAGGCCGGCTTCTTCTCTTGGGT
>NZ_CAXAQF010000190.1:0-532 GCF_963970735.1 Pseudomonas sp. RA_35y_Pfl2_P32 | reverse complement strand
GAGGTCTGGCAGGATGCGGCGATCGCCGCGCCCGCCTTCCCCTATGCCCGGCAGACCATCGTCGATGTCGGCCTTGCGCAGCCTTCCGCCATCGCCGGCTTCGAGATTGGCTTTGCCGAGCTTCTATGGGTCAGTCAGGATTTCCACGTGCAGTGGCTGCCGCCGAACTCGATCGCGCCGACCGACATTTCGCCGCCCGATCTCAACCGCCTGATCGAGGCCGCCGTCAAGGCCGGCCAGACGCTGGAGGCGGGCTGCCACATCGCGGGCGGCAAGAAGTTCTGGCGGCTCTCCTCGCCGGCCTGGTCGTGGGAAGTGAACCTCTCGACCAAGCGCTGGCATGAACGATGGTCGCTCAATGGCGGCGTCTATGGCCGCGCGCGCATGGTCGGGGGTCACCCTGCGTTCAACAAATGGATCTGCGGCGACACGCAATCGGGCAATCTTCTCTATCCCGACAACACCTCGTTCACGGAAAATGGCGCGCCGTTCCTGTTCCGGATCGAATCCGGTCCCTCGCGCAAATTCCCCA
>NZ_CAXAQF010000189.1:0-532 GCF_963970735.1 Pseudomonas sp. RA_35y_Pfl2_P32 | reverse complement strand
CCTACACCGCGACCCTGACCAATCCGGCCGGCACGCCGATGACCGTGACCTTAAGCAATGGCTCGGTCATCGTTATCGAAGCGGGTAAAACCACCGGTACCGTGCTGGTCGATACCCCGGCCAACGACGTGTATGTCAACGGCAGCACCGTTAGCACAACGATCACGGGCACCACTGGCGGCAACTTCGAGAACCTGGTGCCAGACACCACGCCAGCCGTTACCACTATCAGTGATTCGACTGACACTACCGATCTGACGCTGACCGCGACTGGCGGTATCACCGAAGGCGGCCAGATCACTTACACCGCGACCTTGACTAATCCGGCCGGCACGCCGATGACTGTGACCTTGAGCAATGGCTCGGTCATTGTTATCGAAGCGGGTAAAACCACCGGTACCGTGCTGGTCGACACCCCGGCCAACGACGTGTACGTCAATGGCAGCACCGTAAGCGCGACGATTACGGGCACCACTGGCGGCAACTTCGAAAACCTGGTGCCAAGCACCACGCCAGCCGTTACCACCATCAG
>NZ_CAXAQF010000188.1:0-533 GCF_963970735.1 Pseudomonas sp. RA_35y_Pfl2_P32 | reverse complement strand
ACAACTTGGCACCGTCATTGGGCAAGGCCTTGCCATTGCCGAACGCCCAGATGCGACTGTGTTCCAGAAAACGCCCGATCACTGATTTAACACGGATATTCTCGGACATGCCGGGGACGCCGGGCTTCAGACAGCAAATTCCGCGTACGATCAGGTCGATCTCGACCCCTGCGTTTGAGGCTTCGTACAATTTCTCGATCACGGCGGGGTCGACCACCGAATTCATCTTGGCCCAGATCGCGGCAGGCTTGCCCTCGCGCGAATTGGCGATCTCGGCGTCGATCAACCGCATCAGGCGCGGGCGCAAATCGCGCGGCGACAGGCTGATCAGCGTCATATTCTCGGGTTCGACATAGCCGGTGATGTAGTTGAACATCTGCGCGGCATCGCGCCCGAGCCGCGGGTCGGCGGTGAAGAAGCTGAGGTCGGTATACACCTTCGCTGTGATCGGGTGATAGTTGCCCGTACCGAAATGGCAGTAGGTGCGGTATTGCCCGTTTTCGCGGCGGGCGACCATCGAGACCTTGGCATGG
>NZ_CAXAQF010000187.1:0-535 GCF_963970735.1 Pseudomonas sp. RA_35y_Pfl2_P32 | reverse complement strand
CGCCCACGCCGCGCTGGCAGCAGCGGGCATCCCGGTACGGCGGCCGGTCGCGTGAAGTTCTCGATTCGCCACCACCCCGGCGAACGCCGGGGCCCAGTCGCGAGCGGGGAATCATTGCGTGCAGCACCCGCCACAACCGCCATCTCTCCTGGGCCCCGGCTTTCGCCGGGGTGGAGGGAGGGGGCAACAATCGTCGCCCCCGGCCAACTCGCCAGCCATTATGCGCCGCGCAAAGCGCTCCGCCTCAACGCGACCGAAGCGACGGACGGAGACTATCTGATCGGCTTCGGCACAATCGCGGGCGACACCAACCTGTCGCCCACCGCCAACCTCATCGAAGCCGCCGCCAAGCTGTTCGACGCGCTCTACCAGGCCGACGCATCACCGAGCACGACCATAGCGATCGCGCCAATCCCGAACGACGGCATCGGCGAAGCCATTAACGACCGTCTGCGGCGCGCGGCGCACCGCGACACCTGACACCCTCCGCGTCCTCCGCGCCTCTGCGCGAACAAACCTTCTGTTCGCGCAGAGA
>NZ_CAXAQF010000186.1:0-536 GCF_963970735.1 Pseudomonas sp. RA_35y_Pfl2_P32 | reverse complement strand
CGGACGAACATGGCCGCCCCTTCCTCGGCCAGGCTGCGGCGGTTGAGGAAGCCCGTCAGCGGATCCTTGGAGGCGAGCAATTGCGCACGTTCCTCAGCAGCGGTCCGTATCGCCACTTCATGCGCCAACTCGCGGTGGCGACGCCACCCGAACAGGATCAGCGCGACGTTGAGCAGCAAGGCGATGACGAGTGTCTGGTCGGGGCCGGGGCCATCGTTGAAATAGCGTTGGATCGTCGACGATAGCGCTGCACTGCCGGTGACGACGAACAACAGAATCGCAGCCACCGTGATAGCGCCGTTCAAGATGTCGTGGCGTTCGGCGGGCACCCGTGTGCCCTGCTCGCTCGTTTCGCCAACCCTCGACTCGGCCATCATGCTGTCTTTCGCCCCAACGCTTTCCCGGTTCGTGTCCATCCCCCGCTACCCGTGTCGATCTAGTTAATCCCCATATAATAAACCAAAAAAAAGATGCGGTAGGGGCAACCTCAATCGCTCCTGTTCAGGTGCGTGAAGGCTGCCCAACGGGGCTACGCC
>NZ_CAXAQF010000185.1:0-536 GCF_963970735.1 Pseudomonas sp. RA_35y_Pfl2_P32 | reverse complement strand
TGCAGCGGCTCGGGCTCCAGAATGTGGACCCAGCCCTCGTAGATCGACACGCCCGCGCCGACGCCGAAGATCAGGATCGCGACGACGAAGCTCCAGAAATACAGCTCACGCCCATAGCCGAACGGATGCGCCTCATCGGGCGGACGACGTCCGCGATGCTGGCCGTACAGCAACAGGAGCTGGTTGAAACTGTCGACGACCGAGTGGAAGCCTTCGGTCAGCATCGCCGACGATCCCGTGATCGCCGCCGCCACGAATTTGGCGAGCGCAATGCCGAGATTGGCGAAGAGCGCCGCGATAACGACGAAATTGGCTCCGCCCTGCTTGGTTGCCGACATGGATTTCCCTATTTTTGGCCCCCGACCGTTGGAGGTTACCAGCACATAGCGTGAAGGCTCGACACCAAACAGCCCAAGCAGCCAAGCCCTTTATTGACACCGGTATCAACGTGGCTAATCTCCCCTTCCTAAACAAGAATCCGGCGCGACGGATCGATGGAGGATGCCGGGAGGAAGGGGCCTAGCGACGCGAGGGCA
>NZ_CAXAQF010000184.1:0-537 GCF_963970735.1 Pseudomonas sp. RA_35y_Pfl2_P32 | reverse complement strand
TCCGCGCCTCCCCGCCGAACAGATGCGCGGTGCCGCTGATATCGAGGAACAGCCCGTCTTCGCCCGACGGCATCACCACCGGGCACCAACGCCTGGCTGCAAGCATGGCGAGGCGCAGCAAGGCGGCGCGGTCGCCCTCCGGGTCGGCGGGGCGGATGTCGAGCCCGGGCACCAGCGCCCGCGCCTGCGTCACCGCCATGCCGGGCGCGAGCCCGAGCGCACGCGCGGCGGGGCAAGCGGCGGCGATGAGGAGCGCGTTGCCCGATTGGAGGCTGGTGATGACAGCCTTGTTCGTCACCCCGGCCCCGTGCCGGGGTCCACCCATCACCACATTGCGTCGTTCGAGGAGAGGAGTGGACCCCGGCACAAGGCCGGGGTGACGCATTGTTAGGACTGACACATGCCACTCTATCTCAACGACGATCAGACAGCGCTTCAGGACACGATCCGCGACTTCGTCGCCGACCATGCGCCGGTGACGCACATGCGCGCGCTACGCGACAGCAAGGACGCCACCGGATTCAGCCGCGACCTGTG
>NZ_CAXAQF010000183.1:0-537 GCF_963970735.1 Pseudomonas sp. RA_35y_Pfl2_P32 | reverse complement strand
TCGTTGCGCAGCCCGAGGCGCTTGATCATGTCGAGCGACAGATCCTGATAGTCATATTCCCGGCGATCCGAAAAATCGAAGGTGCCGACCAGCCGCACCGGGCCGACGGGCGCGATGAACTTGGCGTTGACCTGGTTCTGGCGCTGCACGCCATAGCCCTTCCACTTGTCGGTATCGAGAAAGCCGTAAGAGACATAGGCGCGCGGCCCGTTCTCTCCGAGGACACAGGTGTCGAGGCGACCGAAGGCGCGCACGGTATTGGCGCTGCCATAGGTGCCGTTCAGCGTCAGCCCGAAGGTCGGTTTCGGGTCGCTCGAGAAAAACTCGATCGTACCGCCAAGGTTGTTGGTCGCTTGTGTCCCGATCGAACCCGCACCCTGCGACACTTCGGTACGGCCAACGTTTTCGGGCGAGATCGCGCGGCTGATATGCAAGCCGTTGGTGTTGCCATAAGAGCCGTCGCCGAGCGGAATGCCGTCGAGCGTGAAGCCGATCTGGTTCTGGTTGAAGCTGCGGATCGAGACGCGCTCGGACCAT
>NZ_CAXAQF010000182.1:0-538 GCF_963970735.1 Pseudomonas sp. RA_35y_Pfl2_P32 | reverse complement strand
AGGCTGCCGAACAGCCGGCCGTCCTGCAGACGAAGATCGAAGAACTGCGGTGACACCACGCGGTCGATCGCCAGGATGACGACGAGCGCTGCGATCTGGGCAAAGCCACGCCTCGGCACGAGCAAAGTCATGCCTGGCCTTCATGGGCCACGGCGTGGCCTTCGGCGGCGATGGCGGCAAGGATGTTGGTGACGTCGATGTCCTGCCCGGCGAGCTCTTCGACATGGGCGCGGTCGCGCAGAACCACGACGCGATCAGAATAGGTCACGATCTCGTCGAGCTCGGAGGAGATGACGAGCAGAGCCAGGCCGTCGTTGCAGAGCTCGCGGATCAGGCGGATGATCTCGGCATGCGCGCCGACGTCGATGCCGCGTGTCGGCTCGTCGAGCACGAGCAGCCGCGGCGAGGTAGCCAGCCAGCGCGCCAGCAGCACCTTCTGCTGATTGCCGCCGCTCATGGACGCCACTGGCAGGTCCAGGGAAGTGGTCTTGATCTGCAGGCGCTTGACCATGTCTTCGGCCAGTTGGTTTTCCTTGCG
>NZ_CAXAQF010000181.1:0-538 GCF_963970735.1 Pseudomonas sp. RA_35y_Pfl2_P32 | reverse complement strand
GCAAATACGGTAACTACATCGGCGGCGAGTTCGTCGCGCCTGTCAAAGGCCAGTACTTCACCAACACCTCGCCGGTCAACGGCCAACCGATTGCCGAATTCCCCCGCTCCACCGCTGAAGACATCGAAAAAGCCCTGGACGCTGCCCACGCCGCCGCCGATGCCTGGGGCAAGACGTCGGTCCAGGACCGCTCCCTGGTGCTGCTGAAAATCGCCGATCGCATCGAGCAGAACCTCGAAGTCCTGGCCATCACCGAATCCTGGGACAACGGCAAGGCCGTGCGTGAAACCCTGAACGCCGACATCCCGCTGGCGGCGGATCACTTCCGCTACTACGCCGGCTGCATCCGCGCGCAGGAAGGCAGCTCTGCCGAAATCAACGAACACACCGCCGCCTATCACTTCCACGAACCCCTGGGCGTGGTCGGGCAGATCATCCCGTGGAACTTCCCGATCCTGATGGCCGCCTGGAAACTCGCGCCAGCCCTGGCTGCCGGTAACTGCGTGGTGCTCAAGCCTGCCGAGCAAACACCGCTGGG
>NZ_CAXAQF010000180.1:0-539 GCF_963970735.1 Pseudomonas sp. RA_35y_Pfl2_P32 | reverse complement strand
GTCTCCACATCCCAGAAGCGTGTCAAGTGGGCGATCAGCGGTTCATTTTTGTTTTTATTTTTCCAGTTTGTATCCATCACGTAATTCCATTCATCGAAGTTTGCCTCTGCATCACACCGCCCCTTGTCATCGTCATATGACTCCCCCACATGCGACGTCCACAACGCCTCCCGCCAATGTTTCGCCAACTCGGCATCCGGTGCCGCCAGGCCCAACTCCGAGTCGGTATGCAGACTACGGGTGTTGATGTTCGCGGAACTGAGCAAGCTGAACACATCGTCCACCACCAACAGTTTGGAATGCACATAGATGTCCCGGAAGTACGCTTGTTCGCCCTTGAACAAGGTGCTTCCGGGCTCTGGCGTGCACGTCGTCAGCGTCGCGATAGCGACTTTCAGACCGGGTAAATCCTGCAGGGTGTAGGGTTTGAGTTCTTCCTCTGCGCCGTCTTTCGGCTTGCCCAGTTCCGGGATGTCGCTTGGCTTGAGGCCTCCCAGACGCTCCTCGACCTCGGGGGTGATGCCTTTTTCTTCCAGGGC
>NZ_CAXAQF010000179.1:0-543 GCF_963970735.1 Pseudomonas sp. RA_35y_Pfl2_P32 | reverse complement strand
ATCCAGATGGATTGGCACTGGAACAGCTATCTTCAGGAAGTGAAGGGGCGCGATGCGGCGCTGCTGAACGTCTATAATGCGGCCGGTCAGTCGGTTACGCAAAACGGACTCATCGCTTATGGCGAACCGGTGTTCGGCAATTGCTGCCAGCGTTATTACAATGTCGATTACAATATCGATGCCCCTTATCTGGCGGTTTCGTACAAAATTGGTAAATTGAACCTGGACGGGAGCGTCCGTTTCAACAGTTCGAGGGCCAGCGGACATTACGCCTCGAATAACGGGCTGAGCGTGGTCGATGTGAACCAGGGCGGCATTATTCAGACGCCGGAGCGCAGTGTGCCCGTGGTCAATCCCCAGGCATCGTCACCCGTCAACTATCGGAAGAACTATTTCACCTACTCGGTCGGTGCAAACTATGAGGTCATGCCGAGTCTGGCGCTCTTCGCACGCGTGCGCCGCGGTGCGCGGTTCAACGCGGACCGGATTCTCTTTGGTGGCGGCGTGCGGGCCGATGTCAGCGTCGCGGACGAAGTCGCGGTC
>NZ_CAXAQF010000178.1:0-543 GCF_963970735.1 Pseudomonas sp. RA_35y_Pfl2_P32 | reverse complement strand
CCGATCGGGCGAGAGGCGATGGTGCGGCTGTTCTCGACGATCCTCCGGCGCGAAGCCGATGGCGGCTATGTTCTGGTCACCCCGGTCGAGAAGCTCGACATCGTGGTCGAGGATGCGCCGTTCGTTGCGGTGGAAATGAAGGTGTCGGGCGAAGGCAAAGTGGCGACGCTCACCTTCCGGCTCAATACCGGCGATCTGGTCACCGCCGATGCCGATCATGCGCTACGTTTCGAGCCGCGCGAGGATGGTCCGCGCCCCTATCTGCACGTGCGTGCCGGGCTCGACGCGGTGGTGGCGCGCACAGTTTATTACGAGTTGGCGCAACGGGCGATCGACGGTGGCGACGTGCCGCCCGGCGTGTGGAGCGCAGGCGCATTCTTCCCGTTGGAGCCCTCCGCATGACGCTCGTGTCCCGTTTGCAGCAGGCGCTCGCCAATGGCCATGCCGATACGGTGCTGTTGACCGGCGACCATGTCGATCCCGATGCGATCGTCACCGCGCTGACGCAGGCCGCGGTGCTGATCCCGGTCACCGATCGCACCG
>NZ_CAXAQF010000177.1:0-544 GCF_963970735.1 Pseudomonas sp. RA_35y_Pfl2_P32 | reverse complement strand
CGCGGCAATGACCCCGCGCAGCGGACTATCCTTTGCTTCGTGTCTTCGCGGCTTCGCGTGAATCCGTTTTCACGCGAAGCCGCGAAGGCACGAAGACGACCATGAAAGACGTGTGCGCATGACCAGTGATGTTGTGATTGAGAGGGAAGGGCCTGTCGGCCGGATTCGGCTGAACCGGCCCAAGGCGCTGCATGCGCTGACCACCGATATGTGCGTCGCCATGCTGGCGGCGCTTGATGCGTGGCGGACCGATCCGGCTGTTGAAGCGGTCTTGATTGACCACGCCGAAGGCCGTGGGTTTTGCGCGGGCGGCGACATTCGGATGCTCGCCGAAAGCGGGGCGAAGGACGGGGTCGAGGCGCGGGCGTTTTTCCACACCGAATATCGGCTCAACCACCGGCTGTTCGCCTATGCCAAGCCGACGGTCGCGTTCATGGACGGCATCACGATGGGCGGCGGGGTGGGCCTGGCCTGCCCCTGCGATTTCCGTATCGCGACCGAGAACACCAAATTCGCCATGCCCGAGACCGGGATCGGCCTGTTC
>NZ_CAXAQF010000176.1:0-544 GCF_963970735.1 Pseudomonas sp. RA_35y_Pfl2_P32 | reverse complement strand
AAGGCGAGCCATCGGCGCTCCACACCTGAGCATAAGCCTCGGCTGATTTTTGCGGACGGGTATTGAGGATGATGCCGCGCAGGATCGGCTGCCAAATCAGCGGCGGAATCTCCACGACGCGCCGGTCCGAGAGAAATTCGGCGAGATAGCGTTTGACCGACTTGGTATCGGGCCCGTCCGGCGTGCCGAGATTGGTGAGCAGAACGCCAATCTTTGGCTTGGGCACGGCCGGGTGCCCGGCAGGAAGGATGGCTGGCATCAAACGGTTCCCGGAGTGAGCGGCAGGCGGCGCAAGCGATAGCCCGTAGCGGCTTGCAGCGCATTGGCAATTGCGGGCGCAACCGGCGGCACGGCGAGTTCGCTCACTCCGCCGGGCTCCGCCTCGCTCGAAATCAGTTCGACGGTAATGTCGGGCGTGTCGGCCAGCCGTGGCAGACCGAGATCGCCAAAGCCCCGCGCCTCGGCCAGATTGGCCTTGAATCCGGTCGCGCTGCCCGTCGCCGCCGCCATGCCGAACAGCAAACCGCCTTCGATCTGCTGGCGA
>NZ_CAXAQF010000175.1:0-544 GCF_963970735.1 Pseudomonas sp. RA_35y_Pfl2_P32 | reverse complement strand
ATTACTTGGCGCTACATGGCTTCAAAGTTCTCGTCATCGACTGTGATCCGCAGGCATCGACGACGACGATGTTTGACATCCAGCCTGAGTCTTTGCTCGAAGATGAGCAGACGCTCGGCCAGTTTCTCTCGCCGCGAAGCACGTTCGATGACTTTCCGCTTGCGATACGCAATACCGCGTGGCCAACAATCAAGATCGTTCCGTCGAGTCTCGGTCTGCAAGACGCAGAATGGGATCTGACGGCCACGTTGCGCGAGGGAGGGCAGGCCGTCCGCGAAGGTCTGCAACGGCTCCGGATCGGGATATCGAGCGTCATCACCGATTTCGATGTGATCCTGCTTGATCCACCTCCCGCGATGGGCTTTCTCGGTCTGAACGTGATGGCGGCTGCAACCGGTCTGCTCGTTCCCGTGCCTGCCCGGCAACTCGATTATCTTTCCACGATCCATTTCATGGAAATACTTTGACGAAAAAGACCTCAGCTTTGCCCGTCGCGCTGTTGAGCGGACAGTCCGCGCGCATCGACGCAACCGCGCGTCCGTCG
>NZ_CAXAQF010000174.1:0-544 GCF_963970735.1 Pseudomonas sp. RA_35y_Pfl2_P32 | reverse complement strand
ATGTGCCGCACACAACCACAGGAAGGCGCAGAGACCTCGATTCTGGAGCTGTACCACAACGCCTTGGGCAACGTGCGCAACTACGCCTACTTTGAAAACCAGTACTTCCGCTACCCGCCGTTTGCCAGGCAGTTGCGTGAATTGGCGGCGGCTTACCGAAACAGAAAACGCAAAAAACCTCTCTATCTGTTCGTGGTGACCAACACCCCGAACTCCGGCAACTTCTCCAGTACCACCTATGCGACCTTGCAGGAACTGGGACAGGAACAACTGATGCCGCAGGCCCAGCGCACACTGACCGAGGACATGCTGCGCAAGCGCAGCCACTTGGCGTATCTGCAGGCCAACCCGCACACCGACGCCTACGTGCAACGGGCCCAACTCAATCGAGCCGAGGTACTGCAACGCCAAATTGCTGCCCTGGAAGAAAAAGGCATCACCCCCGAGGTCGAGGAGCGTCTGGGAGGCCTCAAGCCAAGCGACATCCCGGAACTGGGCAAGCCGAAAGACGGCGCAGAGGAAGAACTCAAACCCTACACCCTGC
>NZ_CAXAQF010000173.1:0-547 GCF_963970735.1 Pseudomonas sp. RA_35y_Pfl2_P32 | reverse complement strand
GTCCCTTCCTTCTCCTCCATGAGAGTACGTGCCCGGGTCTGAAGCGCCACCTTGCCGGACTTGGTGTTGGTTAGGAATTGAGCGGTGGCATCGCTGTCGGCGATATGGAGGATCCGCTCGAGCGAGACCGGCACGCGCCGATGCTCGATTTCGATCGTAAGCAGATGCGAAGTGGCGCCGCTGACGGGGTCGGTGCGCAGGAGCGTGTCATCGATGAGGGTCGCCTTGTCGACCAGGATGGTCTCGACACCGACATCAAGCCGCCCGGCTTCGCGCGCCGCCGAGACGCGTGTTTCGACGAGAGAGAGGAATTCGTCGAAGATCTTGTTCTGAAGGCCGATCGGCAGCGCCAGGATGCGGTTCAGCCACCGCTGGATGGGCGGAAGCTCATCCTTCATGACGCCGTCCTTGTCACAAAGCTCAAGACCGGTCCGCTGTTCGAACTCTGCGTGGCTGACACTGGTCAGCTTCCCGCCGACGAGCAGGTGGAACCAGCTCACGAGCGCGGCGCAGGCATATTCGCTTTCGAGATTATCGGCGGGATCGA
>NZ_CAXAQF010000172.1:0-549 GCF_963970735.1 Pseudomonas sp. RA_35y_Pfl2_P32 | reverse complement strand
CTGGTTGAGGGTGAAAAAGGTCATGGTGCTAGCGTGCCAGTTGCGTTCGCCGAGCTGGTGTTCGCGGATGAGCGCGGGGCGATTGGCGCGGCGGGTCTGCAGTGCGGCGATCGTCGACCATTTCACGCCATCGCGCCGCCGCAGGTCGCTGGGATGGCGCGGAACGACAAAGTCGAGTGCGAAGAGCGCGCGGCGTTGTGCGTTGGAGAGGTTGCACCAGATGCGATCACGCGCGACGCGACACGAGCTGCAGCGGCAGCCGAGATGCGGGGTGCGAGCGTCGTGCTTCACTGCCCGTACCCCATGCTGGTGAGTGCTTTCGCGACGAGGTTCCACACATGAAGGCGCAGGCGCTCATGACCGAGGACACGCCCTTCGCGCTGAAAACTGTTCGCGAGCATCGCCTTGTGCAGCGCCTCGAGCGAGCGACCGCGCATCGTGCGTGCGCGGTAGTCGCCGCGCTGCACGGTTCCACCGATGTTATCGATGGTCATGCGAGCAATCTCGCTCTTCTCTCCCGTGATAGCCGACCAAAGCTCGACCTTGATG
>NZ_CAXAQF010000171.1:0-550 GCF_963970735.1 Pseudomonas sp. RA_35y_Pfl2_P32 | reverse complement strand
GCGACGATTCGCCTCCTCGAACAGATTGGTCAGGCGTCCGTGAACGGCGCATAGGGCATGGACAGCATCGGCGAGATCGCGGCCGACGACTGCGGCCTGTGTCAAACGGCGGACGATCGCGTGGCCAGCACATCCGTCGCTTGTCGCCAGAGCCGCAATGCTGCCCGCATAGCCCCCTGTCTTCACCTGTATCGATGCGATCACCATGATCTTCGAATCGTCCCTATATCTGCCGGCAGTGCCGCCGGATTGCGCCCGTCGGGCAAGCAGTGCGGCAAGGGTTATACCGAAGGGCGTAAAGACCTGGTGTAGTTGCGATTAAGGGTGTCTCAACCAGCTTTTGCAGCGCCCTGCGCTCCGACCATCGCGGCGAGAGGGCGACGCGGCAGGTCCGGCACCGGCTAGGGCGTGACATCTTCGGCAAAGATGCCGGTGCCGTCGCCGATCGGTTCGATCCTGAGCGCCAGCATACGGCCAGCGCGGGCGGCGGACGGGAGTGTCAGGCTTTCTCCAATGCCCGAATTGCCAACCCGCCGCATTGCCCCGGCAA
>NZ_CAXAQF010000170.1:0-551 GCF_963970735.1 Pseudomonas sp. RA_35y_Pfl2_P32 | reverse complement strand
CACTTCGAGACAAAGCCCGGCCACATCGTAATGCGGGTCGGCATTGACCGCCCGATCGAAATCGACCAGTTGCACCCGGCCAGCGCTGCCGAGCATGATGTTGGACAGTGTGTTCTCGCCATGAATCGGACCGCTTCCGGTTCCGGCCGCGGCGAAGGCGGCCTCGAGCCGGCCAATCCAGGGGCGGAGCTCGCGCACGATCCGAAGCTCGGACAACTTCTCCCCATCTGGAAGACGGATGTTGTCCATTACGCCGAGATAAGATGAAATCGTCTCGAACGGCGCACGGTGCTGGGCCAGCTTCCTGCTTTGATGCCAGGCGCGCTTGGCAGCGATCACCGACACCAGGACGTTTTCGTCGTCGAGATCCTGTCTCAGCGCCATCCGCCAATCGGCAGGGGCCAACCAGGCATAGAGCAACTCTCGCGAGCTTTCGTCGATATCGAGGAGCGCCGGCGCGAGCTGAAGCTCGGCAGCCTGCAGGCTCGCGGCGATCGTTGCGGCAAAATCCAGGAACGGCTCGGCCTCGGTCTCGTAGACCTTGAGAAAGC
>NZ_CAXAQF010000169.1:0-552 GCF_963970735.1 Pseudomonas sp. RA_35y_Pfl2_P32 | reverse complement strand
CGAGACCGTGGATGTCAGGCAGATTGACCAGCAGCGCCGCGATGCTCTGCCCGCCCGCGGTCAGGCCGAATTCATTGGCCTGCTTCAGCGAGTTCATCATGTCGGCGCCGGCATTGGCGAGGCCGACCACCTGCGACTTCGAGGCCTGGGCCTGCAGCAGGAAGGACGAGAAGTCCGGCGTGTTGAGCGGTGCACGTGCGGCACCCAGCACCGTGCCGCCATTGGCGAGCACGACCTTGGAGGCTTCTGCCTCGAGCGCCTGGCCGAAGCTGTAGTCCGCGGTCAGGAAGAACCAGCTCTTGAGGCCCTTCTTCACCAGGGGCGCCGTGGCGACATTCGCCAGCGCGTAATTGTCATAAGCCCAGTGGACGCCGTTCGGCGAACAGGCCTTGCCGGTGAGATCAGGCGTGCCGGGACCGGTGGCGAGGAACACCTTGTCCTTTTCGCGGGGCAGCTGCTGCACCGCGAGCGCGACGCCCGACGAGACCACCTCGGTGATCGCATCGACGCCTTCGGTGTCGTACCAGCGCCGCGCCACGCCGAGACCGACAT
>NZ_CAXAQF010000168.1:0-553 GCF_963970735.1 Pseudomonas sp. RA_35y_Pfl2_P32 | reverse complement strand
ATGACGTCGCCATTGCGCGCAGTGGCGGGGTCGATCTCCTCACAATCGAGGAAGCTGTTATACAGGTCGCCAAGGTCACCCGGTTCCTTCGACACCGCGATCTGCTTGGTCAGCCCCGCCCCGAGCGAGTCGGTGCGCGTTACGATGATCCCATCCTCGACGCCGAGTTCGAGGAAAGCATAGCGACAGGCGCGGACCTTGGCGAGGAAGTCCTCGTGCGGCACCGTGACCTTGCCGTCCTGATGCCCGCACTGCTTTTCGTCCGAAACCTGATTTTCAATCTGCAGCGCGCAGGCCCCCGCCTCGATCATCTTCTTGGCGAGCAGGTAGGTCGCCTCGGCATTGCCGAAGCCCGCGTCGATGTCGGCGATGATCGGCACGACATGCGTCTGATAGCCGTCGATCGCGTTGAGCAGACGATGCTCGTTGACTTCGTCGCCAGCAGCGCGGGCGGCATCGAGCTCGCGGAACATCATGCCGAGTTCGCGCGCATCGGCCTGGCGCAGAAAGGTGTAGAGTTCCTCGATCAGCGCCGGAACACTGGTCTTTTCGT
>NZ_CAXAQF010000167.1:0-553 GCF_963970735.1 Pseudomonas sp. RA_35y_Pfl2_P32 | reverse complement strand
CGATGTTAAAATATTCGCGGTGGTCGGGTTTCGCCTCCTTCTCGCCGATCGTGCTGGCCAGGTTACCAGACTCGACGGCGAAGTAGCCACGATAGACTGCCTTGTCGGGTGAGCGGTACTTTACCTTCTCCGACTTGGTAAGATCGAATAGCTTGCGACCTTCCGCCTCGGCCCGCTCGATTATCTCTGCGGGAACACCATGTCCGGAGACAACAAGGAACCCGATACTGCGCGCGGCCGCTCCGACTTGCTCCGCGACCGCCTGTTTGGCAGCTTCGTCCCCTGTCCGGGCCGGCGCCAGATCGATGATCGGCACTACGCTTCCGTCGAATTTCATGCAAACCTCCTGGCCGGAACGATCTCCGGCATGATGATCTCTTCTTCAATCTTGTCGATCTTCGAAGCAGCGGTGTCGGCAGCTTTCTTGCCAAAGAACAGGTTGAGCGCCACGGCCGTGCAGATGCCGAGCAGGACACCGCTATGGGTAAAGGGCGCGAGCGCAGCTGGCGCTTGGGCGAAGAAGCGATCGGACATGCTCGGAATGAGGCCGACG
>NZ_CAXAQF010000166.1:0-554 GCF_963970735.1 Pseudomonas sp. RA_35y_Pfl2_P32 | reverse complement strand
ATAAGGTACGCATCACGTCGACGCGGACCGACAAGGTGCCCAACACCTCGGCGACCGCCGCCTCGTCCGGCGCCGACCTGAACGGCATGGCGGCCTATAACGCGGCCCAGACGATTCGAGAGCGACTGATCGCCTTCGCGACACGCTGGCGGCAAGTGCCCGAGGACACTGTCCGCTTCGCACGTGAGGGTGTGTGGGTTGGTGGCGATCTCGTGCCTTTTGCGACGCTCTGTCGGCAGGCCCATATCGGTCGCGTTTCGCTATCATCGACCGGCTACTATGCTACGCCTGGGATCGAATACGATCGCGCTGCTCATCGAGGCCGACCGTTCTACTATTTTGCCTATGGCGCGGCACTGGCGGAAGTGGTGATCGACACCCTTACCGGCGAACACCGCGTCCTGGCGGTTGATATCCTCCACGACGTCGGCCGCTCACTCAACCCGGCGATCGACCTTGGCCAGATCGAGGGCGGCTTCATCCAAGGCATGGGATGGCTGACGACGGAAGAAGTCGTCTATGACGACGCCGGCCGGTTGCTCAGTCACGCGCCA
>NZ_CAXAQF010000165.1:0-555 GCF_963970735.1 Pseudomonas sp. RA_35y_Pfl2_P32 | reverse complement strand
GGCCGTCGTCTTCGTGTCGGACAGGAGAGCTGCCAGCTCGCTGGACCCGGCTGCCTGGTAGTATGCCCGTCTCACGTCGGCAGCCAGACGCAGTGTCTCCAACGCTGCACGCAGTTGCGCTTCATGGAATCGTCGTCGGGCGATTTCCGAGCGGAACGGCAGCGTCGCCAGCGCCAGGATGTCGCCGACCACCTGGCGCTCGATCTCGCTGGCGCCGCCGCCCGCGATCTTCGAGACGGAGAACACGGGAGTGGGCGGCAGGCTCTGCTCGACGAGGTCGGTCTCGGCCAGCGCCAGGTCGTTGTAGGCGGCCTGCAGGCCGCGATTGTTTAGCAAAGCCAGCTGTACGGCGGTGTCTACCGTCAAGGTCCGGCGCAGGAGTTGCGCTACCAAGATATTGACCCGCTCGGCATCATCGACCGAGCGGGTCGCGATCACATCCTTTTTGATCGTATTCGCCGCGATGTCGGCGACGCCGGACATCCCCGCATCGGGGGAGAACGAAGCACAGCCAGCGAGCAAGATCGAGATGGAGAGCGCAACGATGCCCGTTCT
>NZ_CAXAQF010000164.1:0-555 GCF_963970735.1 Pseudomonas sp. RA_35y_Pfl2_P32 | reverse complement strand
CTGCTGGCCTGCCGATGAGCAACCACGGCGAGTTGACCTTCAAGCTCACCGACGGCACCGAGATCAAGATCCCGGCCAATGGCACCACCGGCACTGCCGTGGTCACCGCCAAGGACGACATCTTCACTGGCGGTCAGGACGCCATCGTCAACAAACTCGAGTCGGTCTCGGCTAACAACTTCGAGAAGCTGACCCTGGGCGATACCACGCTGACCACCAGCGTGACTGACGAGCCAGGTTCGGGTGATCCGAAAGATCCGGCTAACGAAGGCGACAAAATCACCGTCACCATCGAAAGCAACGGCGACGTACTGGAAAACGCCGCACCGAAGTTCACCGTCAAGGTCGACCAGGTCCTCAAACAAGACCTGACCGTGACCCTGAGCAATGGCGATACCGTCGTCATCAAGGCCGGCACCACCAGCGTGCCGTACGAGCTGGCTGCGCAAGGTGATGACGTCTACAAAGACGGTCAAGTTGTGGAAGTCGGCATCGACAACGCCACCGTTGACGGCAAGTCCTTCGAGAACCTGGTACTGGGCGACAAAGCTCAGG
>NZ_CAXAQF010000163.1:0-558 GCF_963970735.1 Pseudomonas sp. RA_35y_Pfl2_P32 | reverse complement strand
CCGCCAACAGCCGCCCGCGCCAAGCTCCTCGATGGTGCGACACGGCTTCAAGCAGTCGTAGCCGCCAAGGGCTCGGCCAGCCAGGTCGCCGACCTCGCCCATGGTCTCGCGGCTCAACTGCTCAAAGCCTATCCGGTCCCGCTTGCCCCAGCCAAGGCACCCGATTTCGCCCGTGGCGCGACGCTATTCGCACATAACTGCGCGAGCTGGCACGGTGCTGCAGGCGATGGTCATGGCCCGAACGCCGCCAAACTCGCCACCCCGCCGATAGCGTTCACCGATGTCGCTCGTGCCCGCCAACGCAGCCCCTTCGCGCTGTATCAGGTTATCGACCAGGGCATAGATGGCACGGCGATGCAGAGCTTCGCGTCGCTGCCTGGCGGCGATCGCTGGGCGCTCGCTTTCTATGCCGGCCATTTCGCCTTTTCGGATGCGTCCGCGACGGAGGGCGAACGGCTCTGGAAGGCCGATCCATCCCTTCGCAAGCAAATTCCTGACCTGACCGCGCTCGCCGGGCTCGCCCCCGAAACACTCGCTAAATCCGTTGGAGCCGAGAAG
>NZ_CAXAQF010000162.1:0-562 GCF_963970735.1 Pseudomonas sp. RA_35y_Pfl2_P32 | reverse complement strand
AGCCGGCCGGCAACGATGTCTGGCTGGAGCCGAACGGCAATCCGCAGCCGCTGTTCGGCACGCCCGCCCCGCACCGCAAGCTCGCCCAGCAGGTCCGCAACGCCAGGGCGCAGGTTCCCGCGCGCTGATCGCCGTCATGGCCGGGCTTGTCCCGGCCATCCACGACCTTTCCGGCAGCACGAAGAACGTGGATGCCCGGGACAAGCCCGGGCATGACGAGCTTGTGGCCCGAGCATCTTCAACCAACGCAATCTGCCATCTGCGATGACCCTGCGCGTGCGGGGGAGGGCTGGGGAGAGGGCTGTCTCAGCAATGTGATTGTTGAAATTGCTGAGGAAATCCCCGAGTGGTGAGAGCCCTCACCCGCCGCGCACGGGACGATGCTTCGCATCGCCCGGGGCGCGTCGGCCTCTCCCGCAAGCGGGAGAGGGAGCGCACTGCTCGCGCGGAGGGCTTCGCATGCGCTAATCCGGAAAGCCGAACAGCTTCGCCGGATTGTGCACCAGGATCTTTTCCAGCGTCGCCTGGTCGGGCGCGTAGCGGTACATCAGTTCGAGCAGAT
>NZ_CAXAQF010000161.1:0-565 GCF_963970735.1 Pseudomonas sp. RA_35y_Pfl2_P32 | reverse complement strand
AGCCGACTATTATCAAACCACGGCCAAAGGCCGCGATCTGCTGTTTAGCGAAGCGTTTCGCTAGCTCTAGACTTGCACCGAAAGCTGTACGACAGCGCGAGCCAGCTCGACGCTAGCTGGTCGCTGGCTTCTCCGAGATCATCAGAGAGAACGCCGTGATCTCCTCAAGGTGGGGGAATTCGTCCGTCTCCCGGCCCCACCAGCTCTGCGCATCTTTGTAAAAGATGTGCAGGAATTTGTGGTAGCGATCGTAGAACTCGGACATGTTCAGTTTCGGCCGCTTGATCCCCGCTGACCTGCCCCTGAAGTTTCACCCAGAAGCGGTTAGAGTCTCGGCGGATGTTACGCCGTTCGGCGCGGTGTGAGCAACGTGCGATCGGCGGAGCTGGTCGGGGTTGCGCAGCCGATCGCACGTTGCGGTGAGGTGGGCGGCATAGGCCGCAGGGGTCAGATAGCCGAGCGAGGAATGCGGGCGTTGGCCGTTGTAGTCGCCGACCCAATCCGCAATCTTCGCTCGGGCGTGATCGAGGCCGAAGAACAAGGTTTCGTTGAGAAGCTCGTCCCG
>NZ_CAXAQF010000160.1:0-565 GCF_963970735.1 Pseudomonas sp. RA_35y_Pfl2_P32 | reverse complement strand
CGAAGCGCTCGGGCGGTTGAAGCTGTTGCGCCTGCCCCCGCTCGGCGTGGCGCTCGGCATCTATCTGCCGATGTCGGTGATCCTGCCGACGGTGCTGGGCTCGGTGATCGGCTGGTTCTACGACCGCTGGGCGCGCACCACCGCCAACCCCGAAGTGGCCGAGCGCATGGGCACGCTGACCGCAACCGGCCTGATCGTCGGCGAAAGCCTGTGGGGCGTGCTGTTCGCGCTGATCGTATGGGCCAGCGGCAGCGATGCGCCGCTCGCGCTGATCGGCAAAGGCCATGAGGCGGCGGCGTTGATCGGCGGCACCGTGCTGTTCCTGGGGATTGCGGCGGTGCTGTACCGTCGGACCATCACCGTTTCGCGGTAATTTCCCTCTCCCAACGGGAGAGGGAGGGAGGAGCGAAGCGACGGAAGGGTGAGGGTGATCGCTCCCGTATCGCCTCGCCCTCACCCTTCCCACGCCTTTGGCGCGGGCCCCTTCCCTCTCCCATTGGGAGAGGGAAAAGCGGCTCACATCGCCGCGAGCAGCGTGCTGATCTTGATGAACGCGAACGCGACC
>NZ_CAXAQF010000159.1:0-565 GCF_963970735.1 Pseudomonas sp. RA_35y_Pfl2_P32 | reverse complement strand
ATATGCCTATGGGTTGAAGAACATCGATCCGTTCGCGCAGAGCCACCCCTTGTCGGGCGAGCGCATCGCCAACTTGACGGCGGACGTGACGTCGTCGCCCTTCTACAACGCCAAGCCCGACCTTGCGCTGGACGATCGTTTCAAGCGCGTGAAGGCCAAATTGCTTGGCTATGTCGCCGACCCCAAGACCACGCTGAACGTCTATCCCGAGCAAGACCAGAGTGTGTACGCCCATTATGCGCGCGCTTACGCCTGGCATAAAGCGGGCTATCCCGAAAAGGCCGACGCGGAGGCAGCGGCATTGCTGAAGGCGGATCCGCACGACCCCTATTTCCTGGAAATTCAGGGGCAGATCCTGCTCGAAGCGGGCAAGCCCCGGCAAGCGCTGGCCCCGTTGCGCGAGGCAACCGACCTGTCGCGCAACGCCCCGTTGATCGCGACCACCTTCGGCCATGCGCTGATCGCGACCGAGGACAGGGCCAATTATCCCGAGGCGATCAAGGTGCTGCGCCAGGCGGTGGCGCGCGACGACGACAATCCCTTCGCCTGGTATCAATTGGGCACG
>NZ_CAXAQF010000158.1:0-565 GCF_963970735.1 Pseudomonas sp. RA_35y_Pfl2_P32 | reverse complement strand
GCCCAGTTAATTCGCCGTCGATGTCATCATGCGCATGTTGCGGATGGAGACGGTGCAGAAGGAAGTCATCCTCGAAATCGAGCAGACGCTGCGCACCGAATTCATGGCCAATCTGTCGCGCTCCAACAAGCGCGATCCGCATGAGGCAATGGCCGACATGTTCAACGCGCTCGACCGCGCGACCGAAGAAAAGATGCTGGCGGCGCTCGACGAGCGCGTGCCCGAATCCGCCATCCGCATTCGCGCCCTGATGTTCACGTTCGAGGATCTGGGCAATCTGTTGCCCGCCGCGATCGGCGTGGTCGTGCGCAATGCCGACAAGCGCGAAATGGCACTGGCGCTGAAGGGTGCCCCGGAGGAAATGAAGAAGCTGTTCTTCAGCACCATGACCGAACGCGCCGCCAAGTTGCTGCGCGAGGACATGGCCGGCATGGGCCCGGTCCGCGCCCGCGATTGCGAGGAAGCCCAGTCGTCGCTCGTGCGGCTCGCAAAGACCCTGGCCGATGCCGGCGAAATCACGCTCGTCGATCCCAAGAGCGACGATATGATGATCGTGTGACGGAGA
>NZ_CAXAQF010000157.1:0-567 GCF_963970735.1 Pseudomonas sp. RA_35y_Pfl2_P32 | reverse complement strand
GTTCGGCGCGATGGGCTACAACGCGATGAAGCACAAGGTTCTGCTGACGCTCGCCGCGCTGGAGGCGGTGTTGCGTGCCGAAGGCGTCGTCCTTCCCGCAGGTGAGGCGGTGCCGGCTGCGCTTGCCGCGTGGGACGCCACCCGGTGAACCGCGATCTCGTCGGCTATGGTGCGGCGCCGCCCGATCCCTGCTGGCCCGGCGGTGCGCGCGTCGCGGTCCAGTTCGTCGTCAACTACGAGGAAGGCGCCGAGAACAGCGTCCTCAACGGCGATCGCGGCTCCGAAGCCTTTCTCTCCGACATGGTCGGGGCGCCCTCGCATCCCGCTCGTGCGATGGCGATGGAGAGCCTCTACGAATACGGTGGCCGCGCCGGATTTTGGCGGCTGTACCGGCTCTTTACCGAACGTCGGCTGCCGCTCACTGTATTCGGCGTCGCCAGGGCGATGGAGGCGAATCCGGCGGCTGTCGAAGCCATGATGACAGCCGGTTGGGAGATCGCGAGCCACGGCTTGCGCTGGATCGATTACCAGTCCGTTCCCGAATCCGTCGAGCGCGAGCACATCGCA
>NZ_CAXAQF010000156.1:0-567 GCF_963970735.1 Pseudomonas sp. RA_35y_Pfl2_P32 | reverse complement strand
CGCTCGATGCCGCCAATCCGGCGCGAAAAATCGCACTGGTCTGGCGACGCGGTTCGCCGAGGGAGAAAGACTTTCAATTGCTGGCGACGGCGTTGGCGGAACCGGCTTGACGAAACTATTCGGCCGCTCGACCGTAGTTTGGGGGTGCCTCCTGTAACAGAGGCTCCCTGATCCAGTGGAGAAACTGATGACGTTCAAGACCAACCTGTATCTGGCAACCGTTGCTGGCGCACTCGCCTTCGGTGCTGCCGCCACCGCACAGACCGCGCCAGCCGCTCCGGCAGCGCCCGCAGCCCCGGCAGCAGCCCCCGCACCGAACCCGACGGTCGGCGGGGCCGTAATGGATGCGACCAAGCCGATCGCTACGAACGCGGCCGCTGCCCCCAACCTCACCACGCTGGTGTCCGCAGTGAAGGCTGCAGGCCTTGCCACGACCCTGGCGGGCCCTGGCCCCTTCACCGTCTTCGCGCCGACGAACGATGCCTTCAGCCGCCTCGCGCCGGGCACGGTCGACACGCTGCTGAAGCCTGAGAACAAGGCCACGCTGGCCAAGGTGCTGACCTATCA
>NZ_CAXAQF010000155.1:0-567 GCF_963970735.1 Pseudomonas sp. RA_35y_Pfl2_P32 | reverse complement strand
TCCTGCGTCGAGCGTCCCCAGCGGCTGAGTTCGGTGACGAGGACCGCATCGATGTGACGCGCCTGCGCCAGCTTCATCACCTCGCCGCGCGCCGAGCGGTTGGCCTTCATCCCCGAGGCGGTTTCGCGGAAGACCTCGACCACCTCATAGCCGCCCCGTTCGGCGAAACCGACGAGGTCGCGCAACTGCCGCTCGCACGACTGGTCGGCGGTCGAGACGCGGGCGTAGATAGCGGCGCGTTGTCCCAATTGAACCTTCCCGAACACCGGCCCCGAAAAGCCTTGATTTGCGCGGGGTCAGTGTTGTCCAAAACAGACTTCTGTTCAACCGGGACAAAGCCGCATGCCGAGACGCCATATCCTGAGCGCCCGGCAGCGGTCGTCGCTGCTCGACCTGCCGACCGACGAAGCGTCGCTGCTACGGCATTACATCCTGGCGGACGACGACCTGATCCACATCGACCGGCGACGCCGACCGGAAAACCGGATCGGCTTCGCGCTGCAACTGTGCGCGCTGCGCTATCCGGGACGAATGCTGGTGCCGGGCGAGGTGATCCCGCTCGCGGTA
>NZ_CAXAQF010000154.1:0-571 GCF_963970735.1 Pseudomonas sp. RA_35y_Pfl2_P32 | reverse complement strand
CCCCGACGTCGCCGACCCCAGAATTTCGCTAAGCGACATGACCGGCCCCCATTGTCATCCGATCAGCGCTTCAGGTCGCTGACTTCCCGCAACATTTCGTCGGCGGTGGTGATGATCTTGGATGCGGCACTATAGGCCCGCTGAAAGCGGATCATGTTGGTGAACTCGCTCGCCAGATCGACCGTGGACGCTTCAAGCGTGCTTGCCGATATCGTGCCCGCAGCAAGCGTTCCCGGCTGGTTCAGCGTCAGACTTCCCGAGTTTTTGCTAGCCGCATAAGCATTCCCGGGCAGGCGGGTGAGCCCGTCAGGGTTCTGGAAATTGGCGATCGGCAACTGGAACACCGCGCGCGTGGTGCCATCGGCGAAAACGGCGTTGACCACACCGGTCTTGCTGATGTCGATCGAGGACAATTGCCCCAGCATGCCGCCATCGACGTTGGACGAGATCAGCGCGGAATCGCTGCCGAACTGCGTGATGCCGTTGATGCCCGCATCATCGCCAATGGCGAGCTGGATCGGCGCGGAGGCTGCGGCGTTGGTCCATGAAATGCTAAGCGGATCGAACAACG
>NZ_CAXAQF010000153.1:0-573 GCF_963970735.1 Pseudomonas sp. RA_35y_Pfl2_P32 | reverse complement strand
GCCATCGATCGTGACCGCGTTGGTGACACCCATCACCTGTGCGATCGAGGAGGATTTGGCCACCATGGTCGGGTGCACGCGCTGCTCGATGCCCTTGGCGGTGCGAACCGCAACGCCGAGCAGTTTGAGGCGGTAGCCGAGCTCGTCGGCCGCGCGCAGGTCTTCCGGCGCGATGGAGGAGATGCCTTCGACATACACGGCACTTTGAGCAACTATCGTGCCGAAGGCGAGGCTGGCCAGAATGGCGAGCTTCTGCGCGGTGTCGTGGCCGTCGACATCGACGACGCCAAACTCGCGCTCGCGGAGCGACTGGGCGCGGATCTCACCGTCAACGCGCGCAACTTCGACCCTGCCGCATTCATCAAGAAGGAGATCGGTGGCGCCCATGGCGCACTTGTCACAGCAGTGTCGCCGATCGCATTCCAGCAAGCACTCGGCATGGTCAGGCGGGGAGGCACGGTGGCGTTGAACGGGCTTCCGCCAGGCGACTTTCCGCTGTCGATTTTCGACACGGTCCTGAACGGGATCACTGTTCGTGGCTCCATCGTCGGCACGCGGCTCGATCTGCAGGAA
>NZ_CAXAQF010000152.1:0-573 GCF_963970735.1 Pseudomonas sp. RA_35y_Pfl2_P32 | reverse complement strand
GGTGATTTCTGGCATCTCCCGAGAACGGTCGTTCGCGCGAGACCCGCGCCGATCGTGGCTGAGCGGTTTTGATCGAGCCGTGGCGTATCTCAAATCTGCCTCTCGTTTAGGCCAAGGATTCACATTCCCTTCTACATATGATAATGTCCTTTATCAAATGTAGGGGAAGGTTAGAATGTTGGGAGCAAAAATCGTAAGTGTCACGCCAGTCAGCGACCGGCCCGACGCTAAGCTGACCTTCGTCGCGGTCGACGATGAGCCCGGGTACCGTGACGCTGATCGGCAGCGGGAGCTGTATGGGATCGAGGCGGCGCTGAAAGCAGATGGCCGCAAGGTTCAAAGCCAAGCTTATATCCAGAAATCCGGCACTGGCACCTCGTGGCTGACCGGCGACTTTCTCCTGCACCTATCGGCACTTGGGACACCAGTCGGCGCGCTGGTCGGATCGTGGATTACGGCGCGGCTCGGCCGAAAAGTGCGGATCAAAGTGGGCGATATTGAGGTGGAGGCGGCGACGGTGAAGGAAGCCGAGACGCTGATCGAGCGGGCCAGGGCGATTAAAGCGGAACAGGA
>NZ_CAXAQF010000151.1:0-575 GCF_963970735.1 Pseudomonas sp. RA_35y_Pfl2_P32 | reverse complement strand
CTCTTCCATCTAATGATCTCTCTCCACGCCACTCGCCCCGCAAGGATCGCTAGGCGCACGTCCTGGCGCCGCGACCCCGTCACCGGGGGAGGCGAATTGGAGACATACAGTCCTTTTTCGGTTTCGATGGGCCAAGCACTCTGGGTCATCATGATCATCGCAGGGCCTCCGCTCATTTTGATGCTGGTCGTCGGGCTGGTTATTTCCATGGTCCAGGCCGCGACATCGATCAACGAACAGACGGTCAGCTTTGTCCCGAAGCTTCTGGCGTTCATCCTGTTTCTTGCAATCTACGGGGCTACCGTCGGCGATCTCCTGATCGACTATACCCGCGACCTGCTGATGCATATTCCGGACGACATACGTTGATCGCAGGCCTTTTATTAGGCCCGGGCGGCTCCCGCAAATCTGGTGGTCCGCGAAACAGAGTGCTAGCGTCCGAGGAGATTGGGGCGAAGGGGGGAGCAGGGTTTGGCAGACTTTGAATTGCTGGCGCGGCAACTGATCCAGCGATGGAAGGAAGACCCGAACGCGACCTATCAGAGCTGGTTTCTTTGGGACGAGCGCATCAAGAA
>NZ_CAXAQF010000150.1:0-577 GCF_963970735.1 Pseudomonas sp. RA_35y_Pfl2_P32 | reverse complement strand
CCTCGGCAAGGCGCCGGTCATAGCATCGGCTTTTTCCTACGTTGCAGGCTACGGGCTTCGCCTGTTGCCAGTCATCCAGAGCCGGTCCCAGCCCCGCGGTATCTATGGCGCGGACGTAACCGACGAGATCATCGCGAATTGCGGACTGGAGATCGTGTTCACGCCCAAGGAACTGAAGGTCGCCAACGAGCTCTCCGAGAGGCTCGGCTTTTTCACAATGAACGTCAAATCAAAGAGCCGGACGATTCATGGCCTGCTCGCCAACCGTAGTATCTCGGAATCAGACCAGCGCCGCGCGCTGATGATGCCCCAGGAACTGATGCAGATGCCCAAGGGCGACCTTCTGCTGATGCGCGGAGGCATTCCGCCCGTCAGGGGCCGCAAGATCGAGTATTTCCGCTCGAAGCGTTTCACGAGCCGGATCAGTGATCCACCCAAGGTTGCACCCCGCCCGATCACCATCGGCGCAGCGCCGTCTACTGCAAACCCGGCAGGCGTGGCGAGCAGCGCTGATCCGTTGGCGCAGGCCATTAGCGCCAAGAGGGCCTTGTTGCACGACGCTCAAGCGACCGCGCCG
>NZ_CAXAQF010000149.1:0-578 GCF_963970735.1 Pseudomonas sp. RA_35y_Pfl2_P32 | reverse complement strand
TGGGGATTTGACCCGGCGATGCGCTTCAAACCCGGTAGCGATCGCATCGGTGAACTGCTGGATGCTCGAGGTCGCCGAGGCATCAAGACCCGTGTGCTGATCTGGAAAAATCCGCTGGCCAACTTTGCTGAAAACACCCTCATCGGCGATGGCCTCGCCGGCTCCGGCGGGACTGCCGCAGGGTCCGGCCTTTCCAGGGGGCGGGCGGCGTCCAACCAAGCGCTTGAAGAGCGCCGGCTCCAGGAATACCGCGGCATCGTTCACCAACATGAGTTGGCCAAACTGCGTGCTGGCGAACTACCTTTTTACGGCACCCGTGGCTACCGCTACGAGCAACGCGAAAAGGAATTGCTGGCCATCCTGGCTGATGTGCAAAACCAACTGAGCGGGCAAGGTGGCTACAACAAACTCAAAGGTTCGGGGGCGCCCAAGTACTCGCCTGAAGATGAGGAATACACGCGAGAGTGGTTCAGCCGCGTCCACGATGGACGCATGCAGAACGTCGAGTTTCGCACCCGCGACTTCTCCATTGAAACGCCGCTGAACGCAATCCTGCGCGGACCGCAGATGCTCAAGGA
>NZ_CAXAQF010000148.1:0-584 GCF_963970735.1 Pseudomonas sp. RA_35y_Pfl2_P32 | reverse complement strand
GCATTCCCGCCCAATTACTGCCTTTGGCAGAATAACGCAGAACTGCCAGACCCGAGTGCCCTCGCCGATCGACGGTGATTGAACATCAGCCAATTGATGAACGAAGCTATTCATGACCACCTATTCCGTGACAGATCCACGATTTTTCGAACGTTATCGTGCACCGTAACCTGTCATCATCGTCCGCACGGTGCGTATGACGATCAGCAAATCAATCCAGGGCGAATAGCGTTTGATATAGTAGAAATCATAGTGCAGCTTGCTGCGGACGTCATCGACTTCAGCAACATGTCCCTGGCAGACTTGCGCCCAGCCCGCGATCCCGGGCCGCACGATATGGCGATAGCGGTAAAAAGGGATTTCCTGCTCGTACCAGCGCGACAGGACTTCCGCTTCCGGGCGCGGGCCGATCCAGCTCATTTCGCCCTTCAGAACGTTGAGAATCTGCGGCAGCTCGTCGAGGCGGGATTTGCGCAAGAACCGGCCTAATGTCGTGATCCGGTCGTCCTTTTCGCGGGTGATCGCCAAGTTCCGTGCGTCGCCGGCATTGTCCAACGCGACTTTCATGGTGCGAAACTTATACA
>NZ_CAXAQF010000147.1:0-584 GCF_963970735.1 Pseudomonas sp. RA_35y_Pfl2_P32 | reverse complement strand
GACGCCCCCCGACGGCATCGATGTGCCAGAGTGGAGGTGTTGAACACCACAAGAGGGAGGCGTCCGTGTCTGAAGTTACCACAATCGGTCTGGATATTGCCAAGAACGTTTTTCATGCGCACGGCGCGGACAGGACCGGGCGAACGGTGTTCAGCCGCAAGCTGACCCGGGGAAAACTGCTAAATTTCTTCGTGTCACAGCCGCGATGCACGGTGGCGCTGGAAGCGTGCGGCGGCGCACATCACTGGGCCCGCGAGTTGCGGGCGATGGGTCACGAGGTCAGGCTGATTCCGCCGGCCTATGTGAAGCCGTTCGTGAAGCGGCATAAGAATGATGCTGTCGATGCTGAGGCGATCTGTGAGGCGGCGCAGCGGCCAACGATGCGGTTCGTCGCGGTGAAGAGCGAAGAGCAGCAAGCCGCCGCCTTGGTGTTCCGCACGCGCGATCTGCTGGTAAAACAGCGCACCCAGCTCGGCAATGCGATCCGCGGGCATCTCACCGAATATGGCTGGGTGGCACCGAAGGGGCCGAGCCACCTGGCGATGCTGGCGGATCTGCTAGACGACAGCGAGATGGCCGCAACA
>NZ_CAXAQF010000146.1:0-585 GCF_963970735.1 Pseudomonas sp. RA_35y_Pfl2_P32 | reverse complement strand
CAGACTGCTAAGCTTGCGTTGGGCGGGTTCGCTGGGGGAAGCGTTTTGGGGGTCTGCCATAGCCGTTGCGCCTAGCAGGGACCGGGCTTGCCCTCAACGTGGATCCTGACCGCCCGCGAAACGTTCAATTGAAAGCGAGGATTGCCGAATGCGGCGGTGCGGCATAAGCTTTGATGCTAAGATAAGATTTGTCTGCTAGAAAGTCCGGTATGTTGTACAACGCTTATGAAATGCAGTAATCGTTGTTGGCCGGTGCCAGCGCGATGGCCGACTTCAGCGCAGGGGTGCTCAGCAACCCCGCCAACCCCTTTTCCTATTTCGGCGGGGGGCAGATCCTCAGCTCCGCGCTGGAGGTGTTCGCGCATGCCGCGGCTCCACGCGGCAAGCCCGCCTTCGGGCTGGATTTCACCACGATCGACGGCAAGACGGTCGAGATCCACGAAGAGATCGCGCTTCGCAAACCCTTCGGGCAGTTGCTGCATTTCAAGCGCAAGGGCGTCGAGGGCGGCCCCAAGCTGCTGATCGTCGCGCCGATGTCGGGCCATTACGCCACGCTGCTGCGCGGTACGGTCGAGCGGATGCTGC
>NZ_CAXAQF010000145.1:0-589 GCF_963970735.1 Pseudomonas sp. RA_35y_Pfl2_P32 | reverse complement strand
TGGCTCTATGCCCGACATCATGGCGGCAAGTTCCTGCTGCGCATCGAAGATACCGATCGTGCGCGTTCGACCCAGCCCGCGAACGACGCGATTTTGACGTCGATGCGCTGGCTCGGGCTCGATTGGGACGGCGAGGAAGTGTTCCAGTTCGCCCGTGCGGCGCGCCATGCCGAGGTCGCTTATCAATTGCTGGCGGCGGGCCAGGCGTACAAATGCTTCGCCACCGCCGACGAGCTGACCGAAATGCGCGAGGCGCAAAAAGCGGCAGGCAAGCCGATGCGCTATGACGGCCGCTGGCGCGACCGTTCGCCCGACGAGGCCCCCGAGGGCGCGCCGTTCGTCGTGCGACTGAAGGCCCCGCGCGAGGGTGCCACCACGATCGAGGATCGCGTCCAGGGCGGCGTCACCGTGCAGAATGCCGAGCTCGACGATTTCGTCCTGCTGCGCTCGGAAGGCACGCCGACCTATATGCTGGCGGTGGTGGTCGACGATCACGACATGGGCGTCACCCACATCATCCGTGGCGACGACCATCTCAACAACGCCTTCCGCCAGCTTCCCATCATGCGTGCCATGAATGCGATCGAGG
>NZ_CAXAQF010000144.1:0-590 GCF_963970735.1 Pseudomonas sp. RA_35y_Pfl2_P32 | reverse complement strand
CAATAGCGCAACCGCGAGCAATGCCAGCGAAACGACGCCGAAGATGAAGGGCGGGCCGATCGGTTTGGGCGGAAACAGGAAGCCGGTAACGCTGGTCAGGATCGTGAACACCAGAAAGATTGCGTTGGCGGTGGAACGCCATCGCCCGGTTGTGAGGCTCGCGAAAAAGACGACCCCCGCAGCGATGCCGACCAGGCTGATCGCGGTGTGGAGCAGCGTGAAGGCGTGGAGCGACAGGCCGAACATCATGCGGATTCCCCCCGGAATGCTGGTGGGACTGTAACAGAAAGCGCGCGTCGGCAGGAGTCGTTTCGAAGGCGGTACAGAAATCTTGACATTGGACAAAGTTTTGTCCATAGTTTGCGGATGCAAGCCGTATCCTATTCCGAAGCGCGCGAGAATCTGAAGGCGATGATCGACAAGGTCGTCGCCGACCGCGCCCCGCTCGCCATCACGCGCCAGCGTGGCGAGGGGGCGGTGCTGGTGTCGGCGAGCGAATGGGCGTCGATCGAGGAGACGCTGTATTTGCTGTCATCGCCCGCCAATGCCAAGCGGTTGCTGGAGGCGGTGCGCGGGTTCGAGGCGGAAGA
>NZ_CAXAQF010000143.1:0-591 GCF_963970735.1 Pseudomonas sp. RA_35y_Pfl2_P32 | reverse complement strand
GGAATATGTCGCGATCCGCGAAAATCTCGGCCGCGCCGCCGCCAAGGAACAATTGATCCGCGACGGCCAGTCGTTCGGCGCCAGCATCCCCGATTACGTCACCCCCGAATTCGTCCGCGATGAAGTCGCGCGCAGCCGCGCGAGCATCCCCAACAACATCAACCACCCCGAATCCGAGCCGATGGCGATCGGCCGCAACTTCCTGGGCAAGATCAACGCCAATATCGGCAATTCCGCCGTGACCTCGTCGGTCGAGGAGGAGGTCGAGAAGATGGTGTGGGCGATCCGCTGGGGCGCCGACACCGTGATGGACCTCTCCACGGGCCGCAACATCCACACCACCCGCGAATGGATCTTGCGCAACTCGCCGGTGCCGATCGGCACCGTGCCGATCTACCAGGCGCTCGAAAAGGTCGGCGGCGTCGCCGAGGACCTGACCTGGGAAATCTTCCGCGATACCCTCATCGAGCAAGCCGAACAGGGCGTCGATTATTTCACGATCCACGCCGGTGTCCGCCTCGCCTACATCCCGATGACCGCCAAGCGCGTCACCGGCATCGTATCGCGCGGCGGCTCGATCATGGCGAAATG
>NZ_CAXAQF010000142.1:0-591 GCF_963970735.1 Pseudomonas sp. RA_35y_Pfl2_P32 | reverse complement strand
CGCGTATCGCGGCTGCGATAACGCCGCGCACTCGCGTGATCCTACCCGTCCATCTTTATGGGCAGCCTGCCGATCTCGATCCCATTCGGGATATTGCCCGGCACCATGGCCTTAGTGTGCTCGAAGACGGTGCGCAGGCCCAGGGTGCTCGCTATCAGGGACGACGACTTGGTGCGGAACAGTCACTGGTCGCGTGGAGTTTCTACCCCGGCAAGAATCTCGGCGCTCTGGGGGATGGCGGCGGAATCACCTGCGGCGATGATGCGTTGGCCGACAAGGTGGCGGCATTGCGCAACTACGGCTCAAAGGTGAAATATCACAATGAGGTAATCGGCTATAACAGCCGCTTGGACGAGATTCATGCCGCGTTTCTGCGCGTGAAGCTCGCACGGCTCGATGCCGACAATGCGCGGCGTCGTGATATTGCCGCCCACTACACGGCCGGGCTTGCCGCAACGGGCCTGACTTTTCAATTTGTGCCGAACTGGGCCGACCCGGTGTGGCATCTGTATGTTGTGCGCCAACCTGACCGTGCCGCGTTCGTTGAACGACTGAGCGGGGAGGGGATCGGCACGGTGATCCATTATCCGA
>NZ_CAXAQF010000141.1:0-596 GCF_963970735.1 Pseudomonas sp. RA_35y_Pfl2_P32 | reverse complement strand
ATAGACGGTGCCTTCGGCGGTGCGGGTGCCAGGCAGCGCCAGTGTGACGGCTGCGGCGATCAGCGCACCGATTCCAGCGCCGACACCGACCTTGCTGGCCGGGGTCAGCTTGCGCGGTTCACTGGCCATCGGTCGGCACCTTGCGGGTGATGCGCGCGACGGCGATCGCGACCAGCAGCAGGATCGGGAACGATCCGGTCAGCCACGACGGGAGCAGCGCGCGCAGATCCTGCGGCATCGCATTCCAGACTTCCGACGCAGTGCCGGGAAAGGCCTGCACGAACGTCTCGATCAGCGCGCCGATCGCGGCGAGCCGGATCGAGGAGAAGGTATAGGCGCGGTGCCAGTCATCGATGAGACGCGCGCACAACCAGGCGCGCCACTTTGCGAGCAGCGTCATCGGATATCCTTTCGGGGTACGGGAGAGTGAGCGGGGTCAGCCCCCGCAGGCATCGCCTTCGGAGGCTTGGTCGTACGTCGCCGCAGTGGCGCGGATGCCACGCGAAAGGGCGTCCTGTTCCAGTGCCGTTTCGGCACGCGAGACGAGATCGTCGAACGCGGGCGTGGGCGGATGGAGCGGAAACGCGCCGCGCAGC
>NZ_CAXAQF010000140.1:0-597 GCF_963970735.1 Pseudomonas sp. RA_35y_Pfl2_P32 | reverse complement strand
CACCTGCTCGACGATCCCGGCGGTGACGGGCTTTGCGCCCAACCGGAAACCCTGCTCGAAGGCAAGCGTCAGGTGCATCTCGATCTGGAGCGGAGTACGCAGGCGTTCGGCGATGAGGTCGATCGCGTCCTCGTCCATCAGGTCGGCGACCTTCACCCCCTCTGCCGCGCACGCACCGAGCAACCAGGCTACATAATCCCGACGTGCCGATCCGATCCCCTCATAGTCGAAGGTCGTGGTCCGGTAGCCGATCTCCTCCATCTGCGGGCGGCGCAGATCGTTGCGCAGGCGCGGATGCCCGACAAGCAGGACCGACAGCAGCACGCCGGCATCGGCCACCACTTCCATAAGCCGCTTGAGGCCGGTCAACGTCTTGTGGTGCAGGTCGTGCGCTTCATCGACCACCAGCACGATCGGGCGCTTGCCCTTGCGCATCAGATCACGAAGGTCGCGCTCGCGCCGTTCGGCCTGTTTGGGGATCTTCACCTGCGCGCGGTCGCCGGACGACAGGTCGTAGAACAATGCCTCGATCAGCGAGGTAAGCGAGGTGCGCCGCTTGTCCACCGCCAGCGACTTGGCGACCGCGACCTTGCCGGC
>NZ_CAXAQF010000139.1:0-599 GCF_963970735.1 Pseudomonas sp. RA_35y_Pfl2_P32 | reverse complement strand
GGTGTTGCGCAGCGTTACCCCGCCAAAATCATGCTCGACCCGCACCGTCGCCTGATCGGTGGTGCTATCGCGGAAATCGCGGCTGGCGAGGCCGTAAAAGGTCGAGCGCGCGACATAGCCGGTCTGACCGGTGGCAGTGGTAATCTGCCCCAGCGCCGGTTCGGTGCGGATCGCGCCGGTGCCGGGCGCATTGGCGATCGTGTAGAGATAGGGAATACCGCTGTCGGGCAGCTCATGGCTTTCAAGGCGGTAATAGCCGACGGTCAACCGCGTGGGCGTGCCGAGCCCGATCGTGAAGCTCGGTGCCACGCCCCAGCGCCGTTGATAGATGGCATCGCGTCCCGCGACATCCTGGTCGTGCCACATGCCTTCGATGCGGAAGGCAGCCGTATCGCTGAGCTTGAGGTTGAGATCCCCGACGATGCGCTTGTAATCGGCATTGCCATAGCTGCCCGCGATCGAGCCAAAGGTACGCGCTTGCGGCAATTTGGTCAGGATGTTGATCGTCCCACCTGCGCTGCCGCGCCCGCCGAGCGTGGAATCCGATCCGCGCACGATTTGCACCGAATCGATCGCGAACACTTCGCGCGTCTGTGAGG
>NZ_CAXAQF010000138.1:0-599 GCF_963970735.1 Pseudomonas sp. RA_35y_Pfl2_P32 | reverse complement strand
CTGCGCAAGCTTGCCGCCTATCCGCGCCAGAACGATCTGGCGGCCGCATTGCGCGAGGTCGGCCGGATCGAACGGACGCTGTTCATTATCGAATGGATTCTCGATGCTGGCATGCAGCACCGTACCCAGGTCGGCCTCAACAAGGGCGAAGCGCACCACGCGCTGAAGAACGCCCTGCGCATCGGCCGTCAGGGCGAGATCCGCGACCGCACCACCGAGGGCCAGCACTACCGGATCGCGGGCCTCAACCTGCTCACCGCCATCATCGTCTACTGGAACACCCTGCATCTCGGCCATGCCGTCGAGGCCCGACGCCGCGAGGGGCTGGATACGCCCGACCACCTGCTCGCCCATATCTCCCCGCTCGGATGGGCACATATCCTCCTCACCGGCGAATACCTCTGGCCCAAGGATGCCGATGCTTAGGGTGTCATTCCGCCCTCAGCCGGAACCGACCCCATAACGATTGGGGTTGCGATGCCAGTTGCTTTGCCGCGCCCAGCTCGCACTATAGCCAAGCGAGATGTCGCGGGTGAGCGCAGCCTTGCCGGCAAAGCGCACGCCATAGGTCTGGCTCGACAGGCGAAAGCCCTGCACGG
>NZ_CAXAQF010000137.1:0-602 GCF_963970735.1 Pseudomonas sp. RA_35y_Pfl2_P32 | reverse complement strand
CGCTGGGATGGTCCGCCGAACATATCCTGGGCCGCGATTCGCAATGGTTGCGCCATCCCGAAGACACTGGTGGCAGTGCCGCCGAGATCGCACGCATCGCCGCCGCCGAAACGACCCACCGGCTGGAGAAGCGCTTGCGGACCAGGGAGGGCGACTACCGCACCTTTGCGTGGAAAACCATGATGTTCGGGGACCGACTCTACACCAGCGCCCGCGACATTACCGAGGAGCGGCGACAGCATCAGGAGTTGCTGGCGGCCGAAACGCGCACGCGGATGGTGCTGCAGGCGATGGACGGGGTGGGGGTGTGGACCTACGATATGGCGAACGACCGTTTCGAGAGCGATAGCGAGTTTGCCGCGCTATACGGTTTCAGCCCGGAGCATGTGGCGCGGGGCGTTACGCTGGCGGACGTGATGGCGCGCATCCACCCGCAGGACCTGCCCAAGATGCAGGCTACAATCGCGCATGTCCGTGCGACTGGCGGCGACGGTGCCAATGAATATCGTCTGCAACTGCCCGACGGCAGTGTGCGCTGGATAATGGCGCGCAACCACGTGCTGCGCGACCCGGACGGCAAGCCGGGCAAGGTCGTCGGTGTC
>NZ_CAXAQF010000136.1:0-604 GCF_963970735.1 Pseudomonas sp. RA_35y_Pfl2_P32 | reverse complement strand
CCTCGCCGATCGCTTCAAACTGCGCACGCGCGACGCTTGGGTTTCGGCCTTTGAGGGGCACGAAGCCTGCATCGCCCCCGTCCTCGGCTTCGATGAAGCCATCGCGCACCCGCACAACGTCGCGCGCGCGACCTTCGTTACGGCGGGCGGGGTTACCCAGCCCGCTCCAGCGCCGCGTTATTCGGTCAGCGCGACAGTGCCCCGCGCATGGCGGACGCACCCGACGGGGCCGCGATCCTGGCCGAGGCAGGCTTTACCCCAGCCGAGATCGCAGCGCTGCGCTTTTGAATTCAGGCGTCGGCGTATTGGGGTGCCGGCCGCGCTGCGTAAACGCCGAACGCGCAGATCACCACATAGCACGCCACCGGAATAAGCAGCGCGAGCGTCAGGCTTCCGCTCGCATCCGCCAACGTTCCGGTCGCCAGGGGCAGCACGGCACCGCCGAAGATCGCAACGTTGATGATTCCCGATCCATCTGCCGCACGTGCGCCGAGCCCTTCACAGGCAAGACTGAAGATCGTGGGGAACATGATGGCGTTCATCAGCCCGACCGCCAGCAGGCTGTAACCCGCGACCGAGCCCGTTGTGTAGCTCGAGATCAGGA
>NZ_CAXAQF010000135.1:0-606 GCF_963970735.1 Pseudomonas sp. RA_35y_Pfl2_P32 | reverse complement strand
TGACCACGGCAGTGCCGGTGGTGCCATTGGCCGGGATCTTGATCTCGGTGCCGTCGGTGAGCTTGAAGGTCAACTCGCCGTGGTTGCTCATCGGCAGGCCAGCAGCGTTGGTCAGGGTCACGGTGTAAGTGACCTGGCCGCCCTCGGTGACGGTGGTTTTATCCACAGACAGAGTGGCGACCACTTCGGAGATAGTGTCGCCGATGGTCACTTGGGCTTTGCCGCCCAGTACCAGGTTCTCGAAGGACTTGCCGTCAACGGTGGCGTTGTCGATGCCAACTTCGATGATCTGGCCGTCTTTGTAGACGTCATCACCTTGCGCAGCCAGCTCGTACGGCACGCTGGTGGTGCCGGCCTTGATGACGACGGTATCGCCGTTGCTCAGGGTCACGGTCAGGTCTTGTTTGAGGACCTGGTCGACCTTGACGGTGAACTTCGGTGCGGCGTTTTCCAGTACGTCGCCGTTGCTTTCGATGGTGACGGTGATCTTGT
Source organism: Pseudomonas sp. RA_35y_Pfl2_P32 (assembly GCF_963970735.1). Classification (NCBI taxonomy): domain Bacteria; kingdom Pseudomonadati; phylum Pseudomonadota; class Gammaproteobacteria; order Pseudomonadales; family Pseudomonadaceae; genus Pseudomonas; species Pseudomonas sp. RA_35y_Pfl2_P32. The sequence goes on along the minus strand of NZ_CAXAQF010000135.1, from coordinate 114 downwards.
CGCCTTCGCCCGATGGTTGGTCGGTGACGGTGGTGGTGAACTGGTCTTTGCCCAGGGTCAGTTGTTCGAACTGATCGCCACCGGAGACGCTTTCCAGTTTGTTGACCAGCGCCG
>NZ_CAXAQF010000134.1:0-607 GCF_963970735.1 Pseudomonas sp. RA_35y_Pfl2_P32 | reverse complement strand
CGCGGCGCGCCTGTCCAGCTTGACTCATGCGACCGGTCCCGCTAACCGCCCGCCTTCGCATTTGGCCCCACACCCCGGTGAAGTGGTGGCCCTGCCCGTATCCCTTACAGGTTCGGATAGAGCGATACCGGGTATCGATCGTTTGCGCAGGCAGGCGGTCTTGTCACGAAGCATTTGCCAAGGAATATCTCATGTCGAAGCGTTCATCCGCAAAGTACAAGCTCGATCGCCGTATGGGCGAGAATATTTGGGGCCGCCCCAAATCGCCCGTCAACAAGCGTGAATATGGCCCCGGCCAGCACGGCCAGCGCCGCAAGGGCAAGGTCTCGGACTTCGGCATCCAGCTGCGCGCCAAGCAGAAGCTCAAGGGCTATTATGGCGACGTGACGGAAAAGCAGTTCCGCGCTTGCTACACCGAAGCCGCGCGCATGAAGGGCGACACCGGCCAGAACCTGATCGGCCTGCTCGAGCAGCGTCTCGACATGATCGTGTATCGCGCCAAGTTCGCGCCGACCGTGTGGGCTGCGCGTCAGCTGGTTTCGCACGGCCACGTCCGCGTCAACGGCGTGAAGTGCAACATCGCATCGCGCCGCTGCTTCGTCGGTGA
>NZ_CAXAQF010000133.1:0-609 GCF_963970735.1 Pseudomonas sp. RA_35y_Pfl2_P32 | reverse complement strand
CGAACCAGGGCCCGAAGGCCAGGGCCGCGTTGGCGACAATTACCGCCAGCAGCGCCACCGTGCTGGCTGGAATTGCAGGCGTAACAGTTATTCTATTGTATAGGGTGTCGTGCATGCCGCGCTGTAGCGCCCTATTTAAGGTGCGTCACAGCAAAAGGACTTGTCCGCAATGCCCAGCCTCTTCGACCCGATCCAACTCGGTACGATCCATGCGCCCAATCGCATCCTCATGGCACCGCTCACGCGCGGACGCGCCACGCGCGACGCCGTGCCCACCGAGATCATGGCCGAATATTATACGCAGCGCGCGAGCGCCGGGTTGATCATCACCGAAGCGACAGGGATCAGCCGCGAAGGGTTGGGCTGGCCGTTTGCCCCGGGGATCTGGACCGACGAACAGGTCGAACATTGGAAACCGGTGGTGGATTCGGTTCATGCGGCGGGCGGGCATATTGTCGTCCAGCTTTGGCATATGGGTCGCCAGGTGCATTCCTCGGTAACGGGCGTGCAGCCGGTCTCCTCCTCCGCCACCCGCACCGACGGGCAGGCGCATACCTTTGAGGGCAAGAAGGATTTCGAGATTGCCCGGCCGCTCGAACTCTCCGAGAT
>NZ_CAXAQF010000132.1:0-610 GCF_963970735.1 Pseudomonas sp. RA_35y_Pfl2_P32 | reverse complement strand
TCTTGGCCAGTCATCCGCGCAATCAGCGCGGCCGCTCGCCCCCCAACTGCGCGTGCCTGCGGCGTGTCGGGAGACCCGTCGACGAGCGTGTCGAGCTCGGCATAAAGCTCGGCCCATTCCCGCTCGGTGCTGGGTGCGACTTCGGCCAGGCGTCGTTGCTGATCAGGCGTAAAAACGCGCGCGCCGAGCGCCTCCAACGCCGGGGTCCAGCGCAACCGCAACGGCTCGGCGCGCGCGAGTTCGGCCAGCGCCGTCGCATCGATCGTGCCGCCCGCACACAGCTTGCGGCGGGCATGGGCGATCAGGATCAGCGAATCCTCGACCCGGTTGCGCTGATCGATCAGCGCCTGTTCCTGCAGGTCGAGCACCGCCGCCACATCGGGCGCGCCCTCGTCGAGCAACGCGCCGATCCGCGCGATCGTCAGGCCGAATCGGCGCAGCAGCAGGATAACGTGCAGGCGCTCGCACTCGGCCTGGCCGTAGGTGCGCCAGCCATGCGCATCGCGCACCGGCGCGAGCAAGCCGCCGGACTCATAAAGCCGCAGCGTCTTGATGGTGATGCCAAAGCGCCGGGCGACGTCGGCGGCTCCGTCGGGAAACTGGGCGGAAG
>NZ_CAXAQF010000131.1:0-610 GCF_963970735.1 Pseudomonas sp. RA_35y_Pfl2_P32 | reverse complement strand
CTATGAGCAGATGGATGCGGCGATCGAGGCGCATCTGCAAAAGTTCGATCACCTGCCGGAGAAGGTCGACGGGCGCGGGCATGCGATCAAGCCGGGTGACGGCGCGAGAATCGCGAAGGCGGCAAAGCCGAAGAAGCGCAAGAGTTCTGACGGCGCCGGGGAAAATCAACCGGAGCAACGCACTGGCCCGCATCGCGCAAGCGGTGAAACGAATTCGGGAGCAACCGGAGACAGCGAACTCACGCGGAGTGCCCGACCGCCGTCAGAAGCCAACATCCAAGACGCCTATCTCGAAGGGATCGCGGCGCGGCTCAAGGTTCGGGAGCCGGGGGAGGCTGCGCCAATTGGCGCAGGCGTGCGCAAGCGCAAGACGCCTGACGCGACCATGTCGCTCACGGAATCCGATCTGCTCTATGAGGTCGGCGACTTCTACGTCATCCGGACGGCGAAGGGTGGCTTCGAGGTCTATCGCAATGGTGTGACGGCTGCCGAGCGTGTCGCTCAGATCGGCTACAAAGGCGAAAATGGACTCGCGCGCGCCAAGGCGGAAGCGGACAAGCGGGCCTGGCAGGTGTTGGCTGCAGAGGCTGCGCCAATTGGCGCAGGCGAT
>NZ_CAXAQF010000130.1:0-610 GCF_963970735.1 Pseudomonas sp. RA_35y_Pfl2_P32 | reverse complement strand
CGCCGAGACCAACTCCAATCCAGCCCCCTACCTTGATGTATTTACTGGCCTTGGCGACGCCTTCGATGTGAGTCGCATAACCCGGAATACTTCCAGCCGCCCCAGCTTTGCTCCAGTGGTGAACCAAGCTACGACTGGAGATCCCCAAGGCGTTTTTCAGTTTTGGATGCTCAGGTATACCCACGCCCTTACGCACAAGCGGCCCCAGGCTGTGGTCCAGTTGAGACATCAGACGGTTTCGTTCCGCAAAAAACTCAGGCGTCTGCAACCTGCCCTGTTGTTGGAATGTACGCTGGTGCAGCGCTTCCAGTTGTTCCAGGGTGCCCTTCAGGTCATCCAGGTGTTTGGAGAACATGACTTCACCGATACCGATCGCCCCTGAGCCTTCAGTCAGAAACGACTCAATTTCAGCCTGGTGGCGCACCATAAAGGCCGCTTCATCATCACTCATGGGCTCAAGAGCGCTGTTCACCTTGTTGGCGGCTTCCATCAGCAACGCTTCTTCTCGGGTGCACTGGGTGTTCTGTGGGTCACTTAAAACAACCAACTGCCCTGGCTTGGCGAAGCTTGATAGTTGTGGGTTCAGGGTGCGGAACTTATCCAGGACGGC
>NZ_CAXAQF010000129.1:0-611 GCF_963970735.1 Pseudomonas sp. RA_35y_Pfl2_P32 | reverse complement strand
CACAGCGTCCTGTACATATCGCGCGATGAAACCGGCGAGGACGTCGGCGACCTGAATGCCGATAGAATCGTGCGATCGCTGGAATTGCAGGTCGGCCGCCTGCGAGAATTCGAAGTCGGCCGTCTGCAGGGGCAATTTCACGCCAAGCTGCGCCAGGTCCTCTGCGAGCTTCTTGTTGTGCAGAAGAATGTCTCCGAACTGCAATTGCTCGTCGTGGAACAGCGTCACGCCGGAAACCTGCTTTCGCGCGAAGCGATTGGTCCGGGCGTAGATGTTGGTGAACGATGTCAGGTTCGGCAGAACCCAGAGCAGCTTCCCGGCGGGATTCTTGTCTGGAATCGGTAATGCCCGCTCGACGGCCTTGGCTTTCGGCAGCTTGCGGAAGTCCTTCAAGCTGTCGCGCGCAAAACGGATGATCCCCGCCGCCACGTCAGTAGGCGGAACTCCGCTTCCCTGCGCCCACCGAATTATTTGCTTGTAAAGTTCGCGTATTTCCGCGTGGTCTCTGCTTTGGCAACATGCGGCAAAGGCGTGAGCCAGCTCGGGAGGTGCATATAGCGCCATGTAGTTCGCCATAACGCCCTTCATCCAAAGGGCGCCAGGTTGAGTGT
>NZ_CAXAQF010000128.1:0-612 GCF_963970735.1 Pseudomonas sp. RA_35y_Pfl2_P32 | reverse complement strand
ACTGTGTGCTCAACAAGATCGAGGCCGAACAGCGGCAATTGACCCGCAAAGTCTCTCGCATGTTCGTCGAACGGCGCGTCACTGGCTTCAACACCTATGGCGAGCAGTTCCACGCGCTCCACGTCAACCAGACCTTCAGCGGCCTGGCGATCGGCTGGGGGGACTGATGGCAACGCGGATCGCCGTGCCCCAAAGCCACGATGCCGCACGGATCGCGGCGCTCGAGGCTGAGATCGTCAAACTCAAGCGCATCAACACCGCTCTGATCGACCGCGTCGAACGCTCAACCGATCTTCAGGGCAATGCCTTCTCGCTGTTCGAGACCGCGATCTCGCTGGAGGGCAAGGTGCGCGAGCGTACCGCCGATCTGGAACAGGCGCTCGACGCGCTGGCGCGCAGCAACGCGGCGCTCGGGATCGCCAAGGAGACGGCCGACGATGCGCAACGCCGCTTGCGCGATGCGATCGAGAGCATCAACGAAGGCTTTGCGATTTTCGATGCCGATGATCGGCTTGTGCTGTGCAACCAGACCTATCTCGGCCTGTGGCCCAAGATCGCCGACTGGATCGTCCCCGGAATCTCCTTTTCCGAAATCACTGACATGATCGGCAA
>NZ_CAXAQF010000127.1:0-612 GCF_963970735.1 Pseudomonas sp. RA_35y_Pfl2_P32 | reverse complement strand
GCAAAGACCAGTTCACCACCACCGTCACCGACCAACCATCGGGCGAAGGCGACAAGATCACCGTTACCATCGAAAGCAACGGCGACGTGCTGGAAAATGCTGCACCGAAGTTCACCGTCAAGGTCGACCAGGTCCTCAAACAGGACCTGACCGTGACCTTGAGCAATGGCGACACCGTGGTGATCAAAGCCGGCACCACCAGCGTGCCGTACGAGCTGGCGGCGCAAGGTGATGACGTCTACAAAGACGGCGAAACCATCAAACTTGGCGTCACTGACGCCGCAGTCGACGGCAAATCCTTCGAAAATCTGGTTCTCGGTAACGAAGCCATCGTTAAAGTCGGCGATACCGTTTCTGAAGTGGTCGCCACCTTGTCTGTGGATAAAACCACCGTCACCGAAGGCGGCTCCGTCACCTACACCGTGACCCTGACCAACGCTGCTGGCTTGCCGATGAGCAACCACGGCGAGCTGACCTTCAAGCTCTCCGACGGCACCACCATCACCGTTCCGGCCAACAGCACCACTGGCACGGCAACCGTGGTCACCAGCAATGACATCTTCACCGGCGGCCAGCCGGCGCTGGTCAACAAACTGGAAAGCGTCTCCGGTG
>NZ_CAXAQF010000126.1:0-614 GCF_963970735.1 Pseudomonas sp. RA_35y_Pfl2_P32 | reverse complement strand
CTGGTGCGGCCGGGTGCTCGCCGATCGCTGCTGCGGCGGCAGAGATCGGTCCGGCCCTCATGGCGCTGACACATCGAGGCCAAGCGCGCGGCGGTACTCGGCGACGACCGCCGGGTCGGACACGCGCGTGTAGATGCGGGTGGACTCGGGGGAGGCGTGACCAAGCCTGCGCATGAGGGCGAGCTCGCGCATGCCGCCCTCCCACATGCGTGTCGCGTGCGTGTGCCGGCAGGCGTGCGGGGTCATCCAGGGCTCGCGTATGCCGGCCCGCTCGCAGGATCGGGCGAAAAGCTTGGCCAGCGCGGCGTAGGAGAGCGGCTCAGCCCGGCGCGCCCCGTTGCCGCCGACGAGGAAGAGGTAGGGGCTGCCGGTGTCGCGCGGGCGCTCGGCGGTCACGTAATCGGCGATCGCGGCAAGCGTCGCCGGCTCATGCAGGTCGACGACGCGCTCGCGCCAGCCCTTGGCGCGCACGCCGCGCGGATGGTCGTCGCGCTGGCGCACCACGATCCGCCTGCGGCCGTAGGCGACGTCCTCGAGCTTGAGCGCAAGCGCTTCGCCCGGCCGCAGGCCACCATCAAGCATGAGGCGGACAAGCGCTACGTCACGACGGCAGC
>NZ_CAXAQF010000125.1:0-615 GCF_963970735.1 Pseudomonas sp. RA_35y_Pfl2_P32 | reverse complement strand
ACACCCCGACCGATAGAGATGTGCTATCGGCCTTAATCAGATCTGGTAGGCTCTCGACATAGGGACCTGCGGCGCGGTCGAAATAATATCGCGCGTCTGGAATGCCCGGCACCCCGACAAGCGATGCTACCTTGCGCGTCACGTCCGAGGCTCGGAATGTAGCGAGCGTGGTATAGGTGTTGTCGGAAGGACCGGGGATAGTGCTTTGAAAGCCTGGATTTTGCGTAATCGCGTAATCGGCGAACTTGTTGAGAGCAGTTATATCGCTATCGGTAGGCAGAACGCCCCAAAGACCGTTACTACGGGCGATCTCGGCGAAGCGCGTTGCTTTATTAATGAGCTGATCGACCAGAATGCCGACGTCTTTTCCGTCTTTCCAACCGGCGATCTTCTCCGTCCCATCCAGCACTGCTGGCGGGCTAAAATCCCCAATTGTGGGCATGTCGGTACTCCAAGAATTAGGTTTCGTCGATCAGTTTCCGAGCGCGATGAAGTCGACGCCATCGATGGAATTGGTGGTCCCGCCGCCGCCCAGATTCATGAACAGCGTGACCGAACCCGCGCTTCGCGATTGTCGCTGAGGCCAAATGTCTTTGGTGTTCGTGCCCGATGCAT
>NZ_CAXAQF010000124.1:0-616 GCF_963970735.1 Pseudomonas sp. RA_35y_Pfl2_P32 | reverse complement strand
CAGTGGCGTTTCAGGCCCAGCCTGTCTCGTTCGCCAGGAGCCGCGAATCGATTCCGGCGCTGGCAAACCCCGCTTCCCATCGACTCTCGGCATTGCAGCCATACAGCAAATCGAGATCGCCCGGCACGTTCAGCCAACCGTGTCGCGTCAACTCGCCGTCGAGTTGCCCCTCGCCCCATCCCGCATAACCCAGCGCGACCAGCCAGCGCGACGGGCCGCGGCCAGCCGCAATCGCCTTCAGCACGTCGGTCGTTCCCGACAACGCCCACAGCGCCCCCGCATGCCCGACGACCTCGATCGTATCCTGGCCGCCCCAGTCGAGGGCGTGAAGCACGAAACCGCGCCGGGGTTCGACCGGCCCGCCGAAATGCACGGGAACATCGGGCGCGACGCCAAGGTCGATATCCAACTGCTCAAGCACCGTGTGCAAGCCAATGCCCGCGATCGTCGCACCGATCCCGATTCCCAGAGCGCCGTCGGAATCATGCGCGCACATCGCAATCACCGCCCGATCGAAGCGCGGGTCACCAATACCCGGCATGGCGAGCAGGAATTGGCCAGTGAGGTTGCGGGCGGAGTCCATCGCGTACAGCATAACCGCGGACGCCCTTGCTCG
>NZ_CAXAQF010000123.1:0-620 GCF_963970735.1 Pseudomonas sp. RA_35y_Pfl2_P32 | reverse complement strand
CATAGCCCCCGGCATCGCCGCTCACGGCGGTAAACGCCTTCATCTCGACGCTCGCACCCGAGCGCAGGAAAGCGCCGAACCCGGCCTCGCTCGCCGCACCGCCCCCCGCCAGCAGCGGCCGCGCCACCACGCTTTGCACCGGCTGCGTCTCGAAGCTCGCCTCGAGCGCATCCATCGTTTCGTCACCCATGTCCGTCTCCTTGCTTGAAAGTCCCGCCCAAAGAAAAAGGGCGCCGCACGCGCGACGCCCCTTCAGGCCCTGTCCGAAAATGCAGCGCTCCCCCGCGTCACGGCCCGGCGGCCTGCTCCTCCACGCGGTGCACCCGCGCCAGCGGCTGCAGCGGCCGCGCGACCAGGCTGACCTCGACCAGATCGACCGTCGTCAACTCGCGCACGTTCCCCCGCACCGCCCCCCGCGCGCGGAAACCGATCGACAGCCCGCGCAAAGCACCCCCGCGCCCCAGCCGCGCGACGCGCGCATCGTCGATCCGCCCGATCACACGCAGCCCGCGCGCATCGGTGGCGATCCGCTCGATCGTGCCGACCGCTTGCCCGCGATGCTGCCACAGCAGCGGCACCGCCGCGGGCGCATCGCCGAACGCCCCCACGCGGATCACGTC
>NZ_CAXAQF010000122.1:0-623 GCF_963970735.1 Pseudomonas sp. RA_35y_Pfl2_P32 | reverse complement strand
GCCTGGCAGGCGTTTTGAGGCGGCGACTGTTGAAATAGGATCGCGAGCAGCACCGCCGTGCTTGGAAAAACACCTGCGTAACCAACGATTCCGATGTTGCGGAACCGCATGTCGCCAAGGACGACGCCACTCAGCCCGGCAAGCGCCAGCGTCCCGCTGGTTGCCAGTAGCACGCGTATCGTCGTGGCGAGCCGACCGCCGCTGAAGACTGGAGCCGCCGACAGCACGGAGAGCGCGAAGAAAATGTCCCACCCAAGAATGTCGATCGCATAGGCTATCGAGGGCCATTTGAACGACAGCAACAGGGGCGACAGTTTGGAGAACGCTGCTTGGTGGCCGACAATAAGTATGACGAAGTGTAAGGCGGATGTCAGGCCCGCCAAGACGCCCGCGAAGACAAGAGCCATAAGGCTGAACACCTTGGCACCCGCGCCGGCCCATGCATGTACCGAAACCATAAGCGCGACGAATAGCGGCATCAGCAAGAGGATCTCGATCTCCAGAAAAGAGAATAGCGGGTCCGGAATCGGTTGCTGCAGCGACCGGAGCGACAAAAGGCCAGCGATCAGCGTCGCGACGTATACGGCACCAAGGAAAGCAGTCCCGCTAGCCGCCACGATCCC
>NZ_CAXAQF010000121.1:0-625 GCF_963970735.1 Pseudomonas sp. RA_35y_Pfl2_P32 | reverse complement strand
ACTTGCTCCGGCATCCGTGCATTCTCGGTCGCTTCGCCAGTGGTCGGTTGACGTCTCCCTGGGAATTCGAGCGCGACGGCGAGATCGTTCGGATCGAGCCGCGGGCCCGGCTGGTCGTTGGCGTTGGGGGAGCTATAGATCTCGGCGTCGAAGCGGCCATCGCCGGCGTTGGCGTGATCCCCCGTTTCGAAGCCTGGCTTCGGCCGCCTCTGGCGAGCCATGCGCTCGAGCCGGTGTTGGAGGCGTGGTGGCAGCCTTTTCCCGGTCCTTTTCTCTACCATTCCAGTCGCAAGCTCGTGCCACCGCCGCTCCGGGCGTTTATCGATTACGTCGCCCGCCTGGCCCCGTCCGGTTGAACCGCTTGCCGGCACGTCGCGATCAGCATTTGGCGCAGCCAGCGGTGTGCCGGATCGGCGTCGAGGCGCGGATGCCACATCACGCTGATCGAAAGACCCGGCGTCGTCACCGGCAGCTCGAACGCTACGAGGCCTTCCGTTGCCGCCGCTCCGCCTCGCAGGCACGCGTGCGGCACCAGCGCGATAAGGTCCGAACGGCGGGCGATGTCGAGCGCGTCGAGGAAGCTCGATACGATCGCGACGATGTCGCGCCGCAGCCCAAGTGCGTC
>NZ_CAXAQF010000120.1:0-633 GCF_963970735.1 Pseudomonas sp. RA_35y_Pfl2_P32 | reverse complement strand
GATCGGCCAACATCTTGGTTTCAGGTCCCCAATAGGTTTTATCCGCTTCCCATTCGTCGCGGCGTCCAAAGGCAAAGCCGAGCGTCTTGAAGCCCATCTGCTCCAAGGCGACGTTGCCCGTCAGCTCCATGAGGTCCGACCAACTGATCTTTGAGCCGTACTTCTGCTTGACCGGCCATAGCAGGCGACGAGCCTTGTCGAGATTGACGTTATCCGGCCAGCTGTTCAGCGGTTCGAACCGCTGCTGCGCGCCGCCAGCGCCGCCTCGGCCATCAGCCTGCCGGTACGTTCCCGCACTATGCCAGGCCATCCGGATGAAGAACGGCCCATAGTTTCCGTAATCGGACGGCCACCATGGCTGCGAGGTGGTCAGGACCGTAGCGATATCCTGTTTCAGCGCAGCAACATCGAGAGTTTCGACCTGCCGGCGATAATCATAGTCTGATCCCATTGGGTTTGATTTTGGCGACTCCTGTCGAAGCGGACTCAAATCAAGCAAATCGGGGAACCACTGCTGGTTGGTCTTGCCCTCGACCTGTGCCGACGCCGGACTTGACGCGGCAAACGGCAGGGCCGCGGCCGAGAGCAGGAATGCGGTGATCAAACGAGCTCTTGGCATGTGCAAGTCTCCGG
>NZ_CAXAQF010000119.1:0-638 GCF_963970735.1 Pseudomonas sp. RA_35y_Pfl2_P32 | reverse complement strand
TTGATGCCGATCGACGCATTGGCGCGGGCGTAATCGGTGTAGCGTGGGTCGCGAAAATCGGGGAGCGTCCACCAATCCCATAACGACTGCCCGGCATAGCCGCGTTCGACCGTACCATCGAGATTGTCCCAATGGTCGAGCAAGCGCAGCTTGGTCGCAGGGCTCGACGAGAATGTGGCGGCACGCACGGCATGGCCCGTCTGGGCCCAGCGTAGCAGCGCGAACGCCCCGTATAGCACGCCGCGATCGGTTTTGCCGGTAACGAGCGTCACCCGCCGCCCGCCAAGGGTCACCGGGCGGACCAGATATCCTTCCTCGTTCAACGCTGCGACCGGGAGGGCAAGCGCCGCTACCTCGGGTGTTCGGGCGGTGGCCAGGACGACCGAATCGGCGGGGATGGTGTCCTGCCGTCCCACCTCATGTCCGGACAGGCCCGAAAAACCCCGCTCAAGTTCCTCCGCCGCTACGCGAAGCGTTGGCGATTCCCGCAGCACGGTGATCGCGGAGACGGTTGCGGCCTTGCGTTGCAATTGGGGCAGTGGCCGATAGCGTAGCCAGAGATCGTATCCGTCTTCAGCCTGCGCCGGCCGCGCATAGGCTGCGCAAGCAAGGATAGTCAGCGCGCCCGCGAATCGCCC
>NZ_CAXAQF010000118.1:0-640 GCF_963970735.1 Pseudomonas sp. RA_35y_Pfl2_P32 | reverse complement strand
TCATTTGAGTTGCCGCGAGATAAGCAAGACGACCAAATGGCCGAACCATACTTTCGATGCGCTGGAGCTCAACACATCCCAGAAGCGATTATAGAAACGGCCGCATTCTATAAAATCGCTAAAAAAACAAGCCTCTTGCATTGTTTTATTATCAGCGCGCCGCTTCATTAGGTAGTGCAAGAGGTTTAAGTTATCTTAGTGGAGCATTTTCGGCTCAGCCGGAACCTGTTGATAATTTTGGCTATAAACCGGATCCCAAACTTCATGAGATCTATTACGGTCTATGGAATCAATTACGGGCCGACAGAAGTCTACGCTTCCCCAACCTCATGAAAGACCACCCGCTACCCGCTCATCCCATACAAGGTTTTGACGCCGAGCATCCGGATCGCAGGCCGGAGATATGAGCGATCTCACCAAACTAGAAAGTCGTAGGTACCTACCTGGACGATTCATTAAGGCAACGTTTTTATGTGCCATCGGTCTGTTGGGAATACTCAATGGCACTCCGGCTATGGCCTATCCCACGTTTACCTGTGCGTACGAAAAAGACCATAACCCACCGCTGGATGCGGAGGCTGAACGCTGGTTTCAACAGGCCCGCGCGCTCGAGAAAGTTCGAGGGGTTAAAAACTGGCGA
>NZ_CAXAQF010000117.1:0-641 GCF_963970735.1 Pseudomonas sp. RA_35y_Pfl2_P32 | reverse complement strand
CGGTCTTGAAGAAGTTGGTGCGCAACCAATCGACCGCGCCCGCTGTCAGCCGCCCGGTCCGCAGAGCCTCGGCGCCAGGTCCGGCGATGACCGCACCCGGCCCGAGCACCGCACGGTAGTCGCGCAGCACCTCGGGATCGGAGATCCTTGCGTAGACCATCGACATCGCCGGGCTCTCGTGGCCGAGCACGCTCATGATCGTATCAAGCCTCGCGCCGCGCTCGGCGAGCTGCGTTCCGAGGGTGTGGCGGAAGCGGTGTGCAGTGACGGTATGGCGGCCTCGTGCATCGACCAAGCCAACCGCCCGGCACGCCTCGCCCAGCGGCGTTTCAAAGAGGTAGTATTCGGATAACAACTTGCCGTGATCTACGAAGAGAAAGCGTAGTCGGTCACCGGTCCGCTCGTCGACCATTGCGCGGTCGCGCCCTCTCCGGCGTGCTTCCACCACGGCCTGGAGCGCGTCGGCCGCCTCTTCATGGAGCGGCACCATCCGCTCGCGGCCGGTCTTGCCGACAGGAATGCGCAGCCGCGCGGTGCCGTCGGGGTAGCGGTCGAGGCAATCGAGTGCGAGGCGACGCACCTCGCCGCGTCGAGCGCCCGACCAGCGCAGCGTCAGCAGCGCCGCACGCTGGAGTGGGCAA
>NZ_CAXAQF010000116.1:0-642 GCF_963970735.1 Pseudomonas sp. RA_35y_Pfl2_P32 | reverse complement strand
CCCAGCCGCCACCGCAATCGCCTCGAGCGCATCGGGCAGCGGCATATCCTCGGGCGTCAGGGCCACGCGCGACAACAGGCGCATGCGGGCGGCCAGGCCGCGTCCCTTCGGTAGACGTCCCAATGCACGATACACGGTGGTGCCGTGCCGCCGAAGCAGGCCCGTATACACGGTCGTCAGCGGCAACTCGACCAAGCTGCCGCCCGGCCCGGCATGGAAGGCGGCATTGCCAATGTCGGAGAAATCGGGCCCGCCGTCCGCCGCATAACTGTAGCGCGCGCGCATCGAGCTATCGAGGCGGTAGCCGCGTTCGGCGAGCAAGGTCAGCGTCTGCGGGCCAATGCCATAGCGCCCGGCGCGATAGGCGATCGGGCGCGTGCCGAACGCGGCCGTGATGGCGTCGGTGAGGCGATCGATCTTCGCAGCCTCCAGCGAGCGCGGCAGATTTCCGACATAACTGTTGAACGGCGTCAGCGCCTCCTGGAAGGGCGGATTGACCCAGCCGTGCAATTGGGTGCCGATCGCCGAGACACCGTCGGCGCACGCAGCACCGAGCACCTCCACCGCGCGGGGGTCCGCTACAATCGGATAATCGACCATATAGGTCAGTGGCACGCCATGATCGGCGAACCAGCGGTGGGC
>NZ_CAXAQF010000115.1:0-643 GCF_963970735.1 Pseudomonas sp. RA_35y_Pfl2_P32 | reverse complement strand
CGGCGCTGGAGCGGCGCATTCCGGTGGTGCGCCGCGCGGAAATGCTCGCCGAGCTGATGCGCCTGAAATCGACCGTCGCGGTCGCGGGCACGCATGGCAAGACCACGACGACCAGCATGGTTGCGGCCTTGCTCGATGCGGGCGGGGTCGATCCCACCGTTATCAATGGCGGTATCATCAACAGCTATGGCTCCAACGCGCGTTTGGGCGCGAGCGACTGGATGGTGGTCGAAGCCGACGAAAGCGACGGCAGCTTCCTCCGGCTGGACGGCACGATCGCGGTCGTCACCAATGTCGATCCCGAACATCTCGACCATTATGGATCGTTCGATGCGGTGAAGGATGCGTTCGTCGAGTTCGTCGAGAATGTGCCTTTTTATGGCGCGGCGTTGCTCTGTCTCGATCACCCCGAGGTGCAGAACATCATCCCGCGCGTGCGCGACCGGCGCGTGGTGACCTATGGTTTCTCGGCGCAGTCGGACGTGCGCGGCGTCAACGTGACGCCCACGCCCGGCGGCAACCGCTTCGAGGTGATCATCCGCCACCGCGACGGCACGACGCGCTCGATCGAAGGCATCGATTTGCCGATGCCGGGGCGGCACAATGTCCAGAACGCGCTCGCCGCGATCGGCGTGGCGCTCGA
>NZ_CAXAQF010000114.1:0-643 GCF_963970735.1 Pseudomonas sp. RA_35y_Pfl2_P32 | reverse complement strand
CGCAGGAATTTGACGCGCTCGACGGCGTTTTCGGGGCCGTGCGGGTTGGCTTCGAGCAGCGCCATCGTCTCGGCGATATAGGCGTCGAGCGGCATCGAATTGGGGTTTTCGGCATGACCCGGCATCAGATCGGTCGCGACGGCGGGGGGCGCGATTTCGATCACGTCGATTCCCGTATCGGCGAGCTGTGCCCGCAAGGACTGCGACCAGCTATGGATCGCCGCCTTGGTGGCACTATAGGTCGGCGTCGCCACCAGCGGTACGAAGGCGAGACCCGACGATACGGTGAGGATCGCGGCGTTGGGCTGCTTGCGCAGGTGCGGCAGCAAGGCCGCGGTCAGCCGGATCGGCCCCAGCAGGTTGGTCGCGATCATCGCCTCGGCGTCGCTCAGGTCATAGGGCTGCGCGGTCATATCTTCGGCGCGCATGATCCCCGCATTGTGGATCACGACGTTGAGGGCCGGGTGCTCGCTGGCGATCGTGTCGGCGAAGCGCGCAATGTCGGCCGCGTCGGCGACGTCGAGCAAGGCGGTGCTGATTCCCGGCAGGTCGCGCGCCAGCGCGTCGAGCGGCTCGGCGCGACGGCCGGCGACGATGACGTGGTTGCCGCGCGCGTGAAATTGCTCGGCGAGCGCACGGCCGA
>NZ_CAXAQF010000113.1:0-646 GCF_963970735.1 Pseudomonas sp. RA_35y_Pfl2_P32 | reverse complement strand
ATCGCCTTGCTCATCGAGAACAGGCGAAAGATCGTCTTGTCGGTGATGGGGGCCTTGCTGGCGACGTCCTGCACGCCGAAGGCCTCGTGATAGACCGCTTTGCCGTGCTGCTTGATCAGGACGGTCGCGCCGGCGATCTTGCCGGTCGCGACCTCGTTCCTGAAGAAATCGCCGATCTTCGCCAGCTTGTCCGGGTTGAAACGCGCCCCGGCCGGAATTTCATAAGTGCCTTCCGCACGCGACAGTGACGCGACGCCGAGCAATACCAATGCGCCACACGCCAGCGCACGCAATCCAAGACTGAAATTCATATCCCCTCCCCGGAACATGGTCGGGGCGGAGTGTACCGACGGCCGCCTCGGGCACAAGGGCTAGCCGTGTCGCGCCAGCGCCTCGGCGTGGAGCCTGGCGCTCGGCTCGGAGAAGCAGCAGAACACGACGCGGGCCAGGGTTGGGGTGCGACTGAGCGATTCGATCGTGGTGCGGATCGCGATGTCGGCCGCGCGCTCTGCGGGAAAGCGGTAAATGCCGGTGGAGATTGCGGGGAATGCGACCGAGGTCAGCCCGTGGCTGGCGCAGAGCTCCATCGCGCGGCGATAGCAGGAGGCCGGGAGGTCGTCCTCCCCGTGGCCACCGCCATTCCAGA
>NZ_CAXAQF010000112.1:0-648 GCF_963970735.1 Pseudomonas sp. RA_35y_Pfl2_P32 | reverse complement strand
GCCGGCCGGATTAGTCAAGGTCGCGGTGTAAGTGATCTGGCCGCCTTCGGTGATACCGCCAGTCGCGGTCAGCGTCAGATCGGTAGTGTCAGTCGAATCACTGATAGTGGTAACGGCTGGCGTGGTGCTTGGCACCAGGTTTTCGAAGTTGCCGCCAGTGGTGCCCGTAATCGTCGCGCTTACGGTGCTGCCATTGACGTACACGTCGTTGGCCGGGGTATCGACCAGCACGGTCCCGGTGGTTTTACCCGCTTCGATAACAATGACCGAGCCATTGCTCAAGGTCACAGTCATCGGCGTGCCCGCCGGATTGGTCAGGGTAGCGGTGTAGGTGATCTGCCCGCCTTCGGTGATACCGCCCGTGGCGGTCAAGGTCAGGCCAGTGGCATCAGGCGAATCGGTAATGGTGGTGACAGCCGGAGTAGGGCTCGGCACCAGGTTTTCGAAGTTGCCACCGGTAGCGCCGGTAATGGTGGTAGTGACAGTACTGCCATTGTTGTAGACGTCATTGACCGGCGTATCGACCACCACGGTACCGGTGGATTTACCGGCTTCGATGGTGATGACCGAGCCATTGCTCAAGGTCACGGTCACCGGCGTCTGTGCCGGGTTGGTCAAGGTCGCGGTGTAGGTGATCTGGCCGCCTTC
>NZ_CAXAQF010000111.1:0-649 GCF_963970735.1 Pseudomonas sp. RA_35y_Pfl2_P32 | reverse complement strand
CAGACTTTCGTCGCAAGGATGCGCGCTTCGCGCCACGCTCTTCCTTTGCCCGCATGGCCTCCATCAAAAGGGCTGTACGATGGCGACGATGACGGTTGGAGCAGCCTCGCTCCAGGCGCTGGGTGGGTTTTGTCTGCGCCGCCCGGCACAATCGGGCGCACCGCAACCGCGCGGCAGCCGGATCCTGCGCGGCAGCGTGGAGGCCGGCACCTTCGAAAAGAGCTTTTTCACGCCTCCAGCGCCCGGAGAAACCGACCGTATCCTGCGCGCCGCGCGCAAGGCGCTGGACGCGGGGCGCCGCTTGCGGCGCGATGCCCGCGCCGACGGGCGCCAGCTCACGCCGGTGGAACGCGGGCTCGCCTCGCTCACCAATGCGGCGGTGCGCGTGCTGGAGGAATTGCTGACGCTGGCGCGGCTCAACCGCGGGCAGGTGTTCCCGACCTATGATTATCTGGCCCAAGCGACCAGCCTCGGCCGCGTGACCGTCGCCCGCGCGCTGCATGTGCTTGACGATGTCGGCTTCATCGTGCGCCAGCGCCGCTTCAAGCGGGTGGCAGGGCAGGGGCCTGGCCCGCGCTATGAGCAGACATCGAATGTCTACCGCACCTTCCTGCCGCAGGCGGTGCTCGCCTATCTGCCGCGCTGGATG
>NZ_CAXAQF010000110.1:0-651 GCF_963970735.1 Pseudomonas sp. RA_35y_Pfl2_P32 | reverse complement strand
GTGACCATGCGCGTTCGCTCGCCCATCGTCTGGACCGCGTTCGTCCTGGCAATCGTGATCGGCTTTGCCGTGCTCGAAGGTCTCGCGCTTACCGACCCCGACGGTCTGTCGCTGTCCCAATGGTACGTCAGCATCACGCTCGCATGGCCTCCGATCAAAACGCTGCTCGGCATCCTGATCGGCATTCTCATCTGCCATTTCGGCTGGTGTTGGGAGCCGAAAGAAAAGCGCGAGCGCTGCGCGACTTGCGGGCGCGACGTCCTCAAAGATCCTCACGGCGGCTAGGGCCGCATCACACCTGGAGAAGCAGCGATGAACTCGAACCTCTTCCACAACGTCGCCAATGTCGCGAGCCTTGCGCTGGCGCTCGGCACGGCCACGCTCTTGTGGTCCGGCTGCACGTTGACAGCAACCGGATCGTTCGACTGCTCGACCTCGTTCATCAACCCCGCTTACACGACCGGCGCGATCGCGGTCCTGCAAGCCATCAAGATGGGCGTCAACGTCGTGCGCGACGGCATTTCCGGCCTGACGAAGCCGCAGCCGCCCGTCCAGCAATAGTCAAACGGCGAGGTTGGGCACTCTCAGAAGGAAAGCAGGTCGGGATGGGCGAGGGGATGCGCGATGAGGATATCAGGGCAATCGTGCGTG
>NZ_CAXAQF010000109.1:0-651 GCF_963970735.1 Pseudomonas sp. RA_35y_Pfl2_P32 | reverse complement strand
AACAGGACCAGCGCAGCGCCACCCAGCACGCTGGCCGGCATGGCTGCAACCAGCGCCGACGCTTTGGGGATCATCGCCAGCGCGAGCATGAAGGCGGCCGCGGCTGCGCAGACGAAACGGCTGCGGACGCCGGTCAAACCGACCAGCGCGATGTTCTGGGCGTAAGAGGTGTAGGGAAAGCTGTTGAACAGACCGCCGATGACCGCGCCGAGGCAGTCGGCCCTGAGCCCGCGCGTGAGTGCGCGCTGATCGACCGGGCGCTCCACAAGCTGGCCGAGCATCGTCAGCATGCCGCTTGACTCCACCAGCGTTACCAAGACCACCACATCCATCGATGCGATAGCGGCGGGATCGAAGATCGGGGGGCCGAAATGGAACGGCGTGACGAGTCGCAGTGGCGGCGACGCGATGGCCGTACCGAAGTCGACCAAGCCGGTGGGTATTGCTGCGAGAAACCCGGCAACCATGCCGATCAGCACGGCACAGTTTGCCAGGAAGCGTCCCCCGAAACGGCTAACGAAAAGGATGGTCGCCATGGTCCCACCGGACAAGAGCAGGTGGCGAGGCGCACCGTAATCTGCCGCCCCGCGGCCACCGGCTGCCCAATCGATGGCGACGCCCATCAGCGACAAACCGATCAGCAACATGGCG
>NZ_CAXAQF010000108.1:0-656 GCF_963970735.1 Pseudomonas sp. RA_35y_Pfl2_P32 | reverse complement strand
GTTCAAGGAATATGGCTATCGTGCCAAGCTGCTGTTCCAGCCGAGCGACCGTATCGAGCTGACCTATTTCAACGATTACGAGCATCACTGGGACAATTTCATCCGCACCTCGGTCTCGGGTGCGCTTCCGTCGGTGACGGCGCTGCAGATCGCCAATGGCGTAACGCCGGGGCCGGAGAATGACGACGACGCCGATTCCAAGATGGGCCGGACGCAGACAGCCACCTGGGGTCATTCGCTGCGCGCGCAGATCAAGATCGGCCGCGACACGCTGACCTCGATCACCGCCTATCGCGAAGTGAAGAGTGCCACCAACCAGGATTCGGATTTCACCGGTGCCGATCTGATCGGGCGGAATTCGGCCAATGTCGGGATCGATACGTTCACGCAGGAACTGCGTCTCGCCACCGATTTCGAGGGGCCGCTCAACTTCCTGCTCGGCGGCTTTTATTTCAACGAAAAGATCAACCAGAAGAACCAGATCACGTTCGGTTCGCAATTCCGCCCCTATGGCAATGCGCTGATCCAGGGCGCGACCGGTGGTGCATTGAGCGTCGCCACGCTGGAAACGACCTTTGGCGCGCTTGAAGGGAATCCGGCGAAATATACCGGCACCTTCTTCCGCACCGGCGACGGCCTGAACGAATCCTATGCGC
>NZ_CAXAQF010000107.1:0-663 GCF_963970735.1 Pseudomonas sp. RA_35y_Pfl2_P32 | reverse complement strand
AGTGGAAGGACGAGAAGGGCTTTATCGAGGACGTGATGCGTTTCCTCGACAATGTCCTGCAGGACTTCATCGACCGTGCCGAGCCGGGCATGGAGCGTGCGGCCTATTCGGCGATGCGCGAGCGTTCGGTCGGGCTCGGCGTGATGGGCTTCCACTCCTTCCTCCAGGCGCGAGGGCTGCCGTTCGAGGGCGCGATGGCGAAGTCGTGGAACCTGCGCATGTTCAAGCACATCAAGGCGCAGGTCGACGAAGCCTCGATGCATTTGGCGACCGAGCGCGGGCCCTGCCCCGACGCCCGACATGGGCGTGATGGAGCGCTTTTCGTGCAAGATGGCGATCGCGCCGACCGCGTCGATCAGCATCATCTGCGGCGGCACCAGCGCGTGCATCGAGCCGATCCCGGCCAATATCTACACCCACAAGACGCTGTCGGGCTCCTTCTCGATCAAGAACCCGTATCTCGAAAAGCTGCTCAACGAGAAATCGAAGAACAGCGACGCGGTGTGGAATTCGATCCTCGAGCAAGGCGGTTCGGTGCAGCATCTCGACTTCCTCGACCAGGAGGAGAAGGACTGTTTCAAGACCAGCTTCGAGATCGACCAGCGCTGGCTGATCGAGCTCCAGGCCGATCGCACGCCGTTCATCGACCAGTCGACCAGCCTC
>NZ_CAXAQF010000106.1:0-664 GCF_963970735.1 Pseudomonas sp. RA_35y_Pfl2_P32 | reverse complement strand
GATCCTGGTGGCCCGGTAGCGCATTGTCATCCGACAGCACCCCAGCGCCTGGCACGCCCGCCGCTCGCTCATCCCATGGGCAGTCTGGAGATGGGCGACAGCATCCCGCTCGGCAGCGGGCGTTACCATTTTTTTCCGAGGAGGTCCTTCAACGCCGAGTTGTCCAGCATCGCATCGGCCAGAAGCTTCTTGAGCCGGCCGTTCTCGTCCTCGAGCGCCTTCAGCCGCTTCGCCTCGCTGACGTCCATGCCGCCATACTTGGCCTTCCATTTGTAGATGCTGGCGTTGCTCACGCCATGCTTGCGGCACAGATCGGCGACCGCAACCCCGGCCTCCTGTTCCTTCAATATTCCGATGATCTGGTCTTCGGTGAACCTGTTGCGCTTCATCTCTGGTCCTTGTCGTGGGGCCAGAGTCTACTTCACACTGGATCAAGCCAAGGGGGCAACGTCACTCCGCGTCAGCCCCCGTCGCTCACTCCGCCCAGATGGGCAAAACCAACCGTCAGAGTCTCCATCACGCTGGATAGAAGTTGGGGGCAACGTCACCTGCGCCGACCGAACCGAGCGATCACACCTGATGAGATCTGCATCGTCACGCCCGATACCCACGCTAGTGCAATGACCACTGACCAGATGTTCCGTGCGTCGACATCCAGAATGAT
>NZ_CAXAQF010000105.1:0-668 GCF_963970735.1 Pseudomonas sp. RA_35y_Pfl2_P32 | reverse complement strand
AGATCACCGCCCCTCCTTCCAAAAGAGCTTTCTTCGGCAGGCTGAGCCACGAGAAGAAGAGCCATAGAAAGCGAACCAGAATCGTGATCTCGGCAATGATATTGCCGTAGCGCAGCAAGGTGGATGCGGCCTCGGCTCGCAGTCGGCGGATGAAACGCCCGCCGATGAAGCCGGACTGCAGCTCGTAGAGAAGCGCACCGTAGATATCCCGCTTGTCATCCAGACCGAGCAATCCGAATGCGGACCGGTTTGGATAGGTACTGAGCGAGGGAAGCGCTCGCGCGGCCGCCAATGTCAGCAGGATCGAGTATTGCGATCTCAGTTGGACATCGGTGAGGACAGCGCCGAGCAGACTTTCCGCCTCGTTGATCCGGGACCAGTCGGCCTCGTTGAGATTCCCGCTGCTATCGTAGAAGATCTTGTCCAGCTCTGCTGCGATGATGGGGTCCGCCGGCGAAGCCGTGTCCGCCTTGCGGATTCGCCAGAGGATCTCGGCCTGCTTCCATTCATGAACCCTCACCTCGGTGGGCGGTTGTACTGGCGGCACCGGTTTCGCCGCAGCAAACCATGTCGATGGATCCAAAAGCCTCATGCGCCCCGTCCCCCTTTCCTTGCTCTGCCCGTGCCAGTCTGCCTCTCGCCTATCGTGACAGCGTCCAGAAGCCGGA
>NZ_CAXAQF010000104.1:0-670 GCF_963970735.1 Pseudomonas sp. RA_35y_Pfl2_P32 | reverse complement strand
GCAATTCACGTTCGGGCGCGAGTTGCGAGGCCCGCAGTTTCAGCACGGGTCCCGCATAGGACAGCCGCACCGGGCGCGGGTGGTGGCCCATGCGGGTGGCTGCGATGCGGCCGATCTGCGCGGTCATGTCGGGGCGGATCGCGAGCGTCGCCTGGCTGACCGGATCGACGAAGCGCACCGCATCCTGCGCGCGCGCGGCCTTCAGGCGACCGGCGAGACCGGCCTCGAACTCGGCGAGGGCGGGGTCGGCACGTTCATAGCCATAGGCATAAGCGGCGGCGAGCGCAGCGGCTTCGAGGCGCGCGGCGGCGTCGGCGAAGGGCGGGAGCCGGTCGCGGAAACCGGTCGGGAGGAGGGCGGTGGTCATGCTATATCCTTCTCCCTCTCCCCTCCGGGGAGAGGGTAGGGGAGAGGGGCCGTCATCCGCGCTTGCGCGCGGTTCAGCCCCTCTCCCAACCCTCTCCCCGCCAGCGGGGAGAGGGCTTTGTCCTCCATTACTCGGCGGTGTCGCTCTCGGCGGCCTGCGCCTCGGCAACAGCTGCGTCCGCTTCTTCGTCGGCAACCGTCGGCACCGTCGGCGGGACGATCGTCGCGATGGTGAAGTCGCGGTCGGTGATCGCCGGGGTCACGCCCTTGGGCAGCGTCACGTTCGAGCTGTGGATCGAATCGC
>NZ_CAXAQF010000103.1:0-674 GCF_963970735.1 Pseudomonas sp. RA_35y_Pfl2_P32 | reverse complement strand
AGGTCCAGTCGTGAAGTTGCCGGGCTGGGCCTTTGGCGCTCTCACCGGTGTCCTCGCCGTCGCGCTGGGTGCGCTGATCGAAGGCGTCTTCGTCCATCCCTGGCCCGAGGTGCTCCACAACCTGTCGATCAAGACGGCGATCATGGTGCCGGTATTCGCCCTGACCTACCATTTCCTGTTCGGGAGGCAGCGTGGTCACTGATCTCGACACTCTCGTTATCGTCGATGGCATCTGGGCTTGCCGGGCATGATCGGGCGAAACTGGACCAGCAAAAGCGCTGTTGTGCGCTTATCATGCTTGCTGCCTGTGCTCGCCGGCATGGTCCTTCCGGCAATCAGTAGGCGGTTCCACTGGTCGATCGGCATCACACCGAGCTTTGTAATGCTGACGTTGGCTATAGGATGGACCGGTTTCGTCGTCTGGCGAACAACCATGAACGCTCATCAACGCGGCGACTATTTTGGCGATATCGGCCCCTGACACCATGGCGATGCCGTTGGCAGATAATGTGAGCAGGTGATTATGATGGCGAGCAGCGCTGGATGTTGGTGAGCACATTGGCAGATAGCGTGAGCAAATCGTTTTGCTCATTGTCAGATAATCCGAGCAGAAATCCGCTCCGTTTGCGAGCAGATGCCGCTACGTTGGCAAGCGCCTACAGTTAGGGCTGTCA
>NZ_CAXAQF010000102.1:0-678 GCF_963970735.1 Pseudomonas sp. RA_35y_Pfl2_P32 | reverse complement strand
CGCTGTCGTTCGACATCGCGGTGCTGGAGCTGTACCTGCCTTTGGTCCGTGGCGCCAGCGTGGTGCTGGTGGACCGCGACACTGCCCGTGATCCGCAGCGCCTGTGGGCGCAGATCGAACAGCAGCAGGTGACCGCGATCCAGGCCACCCCGTCGACCTGGCGCATGCTCGCCGAGCACCCGAGCCTGCCCGCCCTGGCTGGA
The DNA here is from genome assembly GCF_963970735.1 of Pseudomonas sp. RA_35y_Pfl2_P32. NCBI lineage: Bacteria > Pseudomonadati > Pseudomonadota > Gammaproteobacteria > Pseudomonadales > Pseudomonadaceae > Pseudomonas > Pseudomonas sp. RA_35y_Pfl2_P32. The sequence goes on along the minus strand of NZ_CAXAQF010000102.1, from coordinate 475 downwards.
CGTCAGGTGCTGTGCGGTGGCGAAGCCTTGCCGGCGGATCTGGCACGCACCTTGAGCGCGGTCGCTGGTGGCCTGTGGAACCTGTATGGCCCGACTGAGACCACGGTGTGGTCGGCGCGTTATCACCTGGACGCCGAGCATCCGCAAGTATTGCTCGGTGAAGCCCTGGCCAACACCGCGCTGCATGTCCTCGATGATGACCTGGAACCGTTGCCGCTGGGGGTGGCGGGCGAGCTGTACATCGGCGGCGAAGGCCTGGCGCGGGGTTACCACGCCCGTCCGGCGCTGACGGCCGAGCGATTTGTCGCCGACCCGTTCGGCAACGGCGCGCGGCTGTACCGCACCGGTGACCTGGTGCGCCGTCGCGCCGATGGCGCCCTGGAATACCTGGGACGGATCGACCAGCAGGTGAAGATCCGCGGGTTCCGCATCGAGCTGGGCGAAATCGAAGCCTGCCTGCTGGCGGAACCCGGGG
>NZ_CAXAQF010000101.1:0-678 GCF_963970735.1 Pseudomonas sp. RA_35y_Pfl2_P32 | reverse complement strand
CCCCGGGTTCCGCCAGCAGGCAGGCTTCGATTTCGCCCAGCTCGATGCGGAACCCGCGGATCTTCACCTGCTGGTCGATCCGTCCCAGGTATTCCAGGGCGCCATCGGCGCGACGGCGCACCAGGTCGCCGGTGCGGTACAGCCGCGCGCCGTCGCCGAACGGGTCGGCGACAAATCGCTCGGCCGTCAGCGCCGGACGGGCGTGATAACCCCGCGCCAGGCCTTCGCCACCGATGTACAGCTCGCCCGCCACCCCCAGCGGCAACGGTTCCAGGTCATCATCGAGGACGTGCAGCGCGGTGTTGGCCAGGGCTTCGCCGAGCAATACTTGCGGATGCTCGGCGTCCAAGTGATAACGCGCCGACCACACCGTGGTCTCGGTCGGGCCATACAGGTTCCACAGGCCACCGGCGACCGCGCTCAACGTTTGGGCCAGATCCGCCGGCAAGGCTTCGCCACCGCACAGCACCTGACGCCCAGCCAAGGCAGGCAGACTCGGGTGCTCGGCGAGCATGCGCCAGGTCGACGGGGTGGCCTGGATCGCGGTGACTTGCTGCTGTTCGATCTGCGCCCACAGGCGCTGCGGATCACGGGCAGTGTCGCGGTCCACCAGCACCACGCTGGCGCCACGGACCAAAGGCAGGTACAGCTCCAGCACCGCGATGTCGAACGACAGCG
>NZ_CAXAQF010000100.1:0-680 GCF_963970735.1 Pseudomonas sp. RA_35y_Pfl2_P32 | reverse complement strand
CTGGCAACACATCATGAAAAGGTACGACGATGGCACGCACAATCGAGGAGGAACGCGCGCAGCTCGCGGCTGAGGCAAAGAAGCTGGACGAGCGACGTCGCCAGCTTGCGGAAAGGGAGCGTTCCGAGCTCCTAAAAGAGGTGGAGAAGTCGGGGCTTCTGAAGGGTGACTCGGAGCAGATTCGATCGATCCTTGGAGCGGTAAAATCGATGGGCGTAGCTGAAGTCGCGAAGCGTCTCGCCGCGTAAAAGGTTAGTTGTGCAGGCAGGCTGGCGCCTGCCGGGCAAAACGAAAGGGGAGAGGCCGTTAGGCCCTCCCCTTTTTTTCTAACTTGTTGGGCATTGCGAGCTGTAGCCTATCGAGAAAAAAAAGGGGCAGCCGATTTCCCAGCTCCCCCCTGAGATTGTCCGAAGGGAGGCTAACCCCAGACAAGACGAAAATCGTGATCCGTATCGGCTTGGTCAGCCAGCTGATCGAGGCGGTCCAGCGACATTCCGGTGTCCAGCTGGTGGAGGTTTTCGCGAACCGTAGGCTCCGCTAGGATCTGGCGCAGTTCAGTGATTGGAATGCTTCCGCGGTGGTCGTCAGTGAGACGCATCGCGTCGAGCACGTGATGGGCGGTCTGATCGACTAAATTGACCGTGCGCGAACCATCGGGCGTATCGGCGACTCGCATCGAA
>NZ_CAXAQF010000099.1:0-680 GCF_963970735.1 Pseudomonas sp. RA_35y_Pfl2_P32 | reverse complement strand
CGGGCCTATGTCCATTGGCGTCGCGGTCCGCGTCGAGGCCACTATCCGCATCGCCGGCGCGCATCGTGATCGCGAAACTGGAGAAGCTGGCGACAATCTCCGGCACCGAACGATAATTACGCTTCAATCGACCGCGATTGCCACCGGCGAAGTCCTCCTTGCCGAACCGGGTTATGTTGAAGGATGAGGCACCGCGAAACCGGTAGATCGACTGCTTGGCGTCGCCGACCATCCAGAGATTGCGGCCGTCGGGCCGCAGTGCGCTCAGCAGCCGCACGCTGCTGCGGTTCACGTCCTGATACTCATCCACCAGGACATGATCATATTGCGCCTGCAGCGCCGCGCAGATGGCCGCCTCCTTTTCGAGCAGTTGCACCGGCAAGGCGACAAGATCGCCGAAGTCGATGCAATGCGCGTTGCGCTTGAGCTGTTCGTAGGCCGCGTAGACGCGGGCAACCTCGCCGGCGCGTTCCGCCGCCTCGCGCGCATCCGAGTCCTGGGCTTTCGCCTGCATGGCGTCGGCGAGCGCGGCGTAGGTTTCGGCGTCGACCACCTCATCCTTCGCCCGCGATACGGCGGCCAACATGTCGGCAATGATCTGGGTCGGATCGTAAAGATTGCGGTAGTACGCGAGCCTAAGCCGCGGGAACTCCCCCTCGAGGAGTTCGACCGCTTCGGTC
>NZ_CAXAQF010000098.1:0-684 GCF_963970735.1 Pseudomonas sp. RA_35y_Pfl2_P32 | reverse complement strand
CCAGGTGAAGCCATCGGCGTCGGGCTCGCGACCGAAATGGCCGTACGCCGCGGTGCGCTTGTAGATCGGGGCGTTGAGCTTCAGATGCTCGCGAATGCCCTTCGGTGTCAGGCGGACGAGCTGCGGCAGCACTTCCTCGATCTTGGCTTCGGTAATGCCCTCGGCACCGGTGCCATGCAGGTCAACATAGAGCGACAGCGGCTCGGCAATGCCGATCGCATAGCTCAACTGGATCGTGCAGCGGCGCGCAAGGCCAGCGGCCACGACGTTCTTCGCCATGTAGCGCGAGACGTATGCTGCCGAGCGATCGACCTTGGTCGGATCCTTGCCCGAGAATGCGCCGCCGCCATGCGGCGCTGCGCCGCCGTAGGTGTCGACGATGATCTTGCGGCCGGTGACGCCCGCATCGCCGTCCGGCCCGCCGATTTCAAACGCGCCGGTCGGGTTGATGTAGATCTTGGTCGCGTCGGTGACGAAGCCCTCGGGCAGCGTCTCGGTCAGCACGCGCGAAACGTACGCATGCAGTTCATCGTACAGCGCCGGGTTGGCATTGTCGCCCTGCAGGCAATAGCCGGCCTTGTGCTGGGTCGAGACGACCAGAGCGGTCGCGCGCACCGGCACTTCATTCTCATATTCCAGCGTGACCTGGCTCTTGGCGTCGGGCTCCAGGAACGGGGCCGCGCC
>NZ_CAXAQF010000097.1:0-688 GCF_963970735.1 Pseudomonas sp. RA_35y_Pfl2_P32 | reverse complement strand
CGGCGGCTTGTCGCGGCAATCGACGAGTTGGCGCTGCGGCGCGCTTTCCCAGTCCCAAGCGACGGTATCGCGGAAAAACAGCGCAAGCGAGTTCGTGCGGTTGCGCCGTGTGATGAGAGACAAGGGCACGCCGCTGCCTGCGCTCGGCTCGTCGATCATCGCGCGAAAGAAGCTCTCGACGTGCTCGCGCGTCACATCCTCGAAGCGGCAGACCTGGGGCGCGACGCGACCCAGGTGCTCGAGGAAGCGCCTGAGCGCGATCTCGTGGTGGTAAACCGTGCTGGGGCGCAGCTGCGACGCGCGCGCTGCGAGCCAGCGCTGGACGAGTGCCCACATCGCAGACGGCAGCAGCGGGTGCGAGGCGTAGGCTGGCATGAACTTGCGCGGCTGCCGGCTCGATTGGCCACGATGGTAGAGGATGGTGCCGAGCTGGCTGGCATGCGTGATCCAGCTTTTGGCGAACTGCGGACCGTAGCGCTCGCGCGCACCGAAGAAGACCGGCAGGTCGGGATGCGAGGCGAAGTCGCGGACGGCGGCGAGCAGCCGGTCGATATGCTCGGGCCGCAGCAGGTCGGGCGAGCGCACGCCCTCGTGCATGGCGATGCGCGGCAGCATCCAGGTCATGGAAAGCCGAATCGACGAGCGATTAAAGCCGAGGGCTTCACCCTCGTCGGCAAGGCGGTCGATG
>NZ_CAXAQF010000096.1:0-692 GCF_963970735.1 Pseudomonas sp. RA_35y_Pfl2_P32 | reverse complement strand
AGATCGCCGTATCGACACGGCCACCCATGCGCGGGGAAAGCTCGCCGCCATTGAAGCTGGTTGCGATCGGGCGCTGGAGCGTCATACCCACCAACCCCCGCTGGAATTGCCATAGGGCACGCCAAAGGAACCGCCCCTGGTCCGCGCCAATTCCCAGTCTGTGGGCTCCCACACGATCTGCGGATTTTCGCGCGCATCGACCCGGCGCGCATCGGACAGGGCATCGCGATACACACGGAACGCATCATCCTTGCGGCCCCGGTCGCCCGTGATGCGATCGGCGATTGCCCAGCCCAGCCGTCGTGCGAACACCACGACGAACAGATCATCCCACAAGGCCGGTTCGACGACATCCGCCAGATAGCGGATCGGCACCGGGCCGGTGCTGTTGGTGAGGATGCAGTTCCCTTCAAGTTGATAATCGCGCCGATACGGGCCGACGGCCCGGCCGAGCACTTCGACCAGGCGGACGCTGTCTGCGGGCATCTTGAACGAAGCGGTCCAGGGAAAGGGCGCTTCGCCAGCGAGCGCGGCAAGCTGCTGCCGTCGCATCGCGAAATTCCATGTATGCGCGCGGATGACCGCGCGCCGCTCGATATCCCAAACCGCTTTGACGGATCGCGAAAGGTGCGTGTCGTCGTCGGGCGAACGAAGCTGATCGTCCTCGCCAATGCCAGAGGCCGCCAGATTGG
>NZ_CAXAQF010000095.1:0-694 GCF_963970735.1 Pseudomonas sp. RA_35y_Pfl2_P32 | reverse complement strand
CCGAAAATATTCGCGTGCATGAAAACCCCCAAGGCAATGACTTCAGTCTAGCAGTCTCGCGCCCCCGGGAAAAGCAGGCGCGACGCACCGTCGGGCCGCCGGGTGAGCGGGCTTTTGTTTTTGCGCGGTGATGCCGCCAGGACAGGCCCCTGTCCCGGACGCGCCGCAGCGTGCAACGCTGCTGCGCAGAGCCGGGACCCAGGAGCGGCGCGGCACGCTGACGGATGGGCCCCGGCTCTGCAGCGCACCGCTCCCGACGATGCTTCGCATCGCGGGGGACGATGCGCTGAGTACGGGGCACGAGAGCGTAGGTTTGTGGCACGCCTGTTTCCACAATCGTCATTGCGAGCGCAGCGAAGCAATCCAGACTCGATCCGCAGCAACAGCCTGGATTGCTTCGTCGCAAGGGCTCCTCGCAATGACCGCTGACGCCGTCACTTCATCAGCGGGATCGAGAACTCCGCACCTTCCTTGACGCCGGACGGCCAGCGCGAGGTGACCGTCTTGGTCTTGGTGTAGAAGCGAACCGAATCCGGGCCGTGCTGGTTGAGATCGCCGAAGCCCGACTTCTTCCAGCCGCCGAAGGTGTAATAGGCGATCGGCACCGGGATCGGCACATTGATGCCGACCATGCCGACGTTCACCTTGGCAGCGAAGTCGCGCGCGGCATCGCCGTCGCGGGTGAAGATGGCAA
>NZ_CAXAQF010000094.1:0-702 GCF_963970735.1 Pseudomonas sp. RA_35y_Pfl2_P32 | reverse complement strand
GATCGCAACGCCGCGCGCCAGCGCCGCCGCCACCGCGTTGCGTAAGCGCTGCGCACGGGCGAGGCCGAGATAGTCGTTGGACGAGAAATCCAGCCCGGTGCGCGGTTGCAGGCGGCGGAGCCGCGCGGCGGAGTCGAGCGCCTTCAGGTCGTTCAGATGCGGTTCGAGGAGGGTCATGGGGGGCGCTATAGCGAAGCTGCGGGCGGACGCACGAGCTTGCGTGGGGGATTTTGATGGTGGGGTGGGGCGTAGCTTCCCTCGCTGACGGCGGCGGTGCGACTATTAAATCTACCGCGAGTTGAACATTCCTGCAGGTGCCAGTCCCCGATCAATGATAGCTCCGGAAGGGGCCGGACGTTTTGGTGATCGCCAAAACGCTGCTCGCCCTTGGCATTTACCGGCCACCGAGTAGTATGTGCGCTTTCCGACAAGGAACACCTGATCCAAGATGGCCGGCGACATACACGATCTCGACAGTTTTAAGGCGTTCCTGCGCGATCGCGCCCGAGAAACTTGGGATGAACGCCAGATTCCCTATTACCTCAGCATGGTAGCGACCGATCTAAAGCGACTGGGGAAAGGCTATCACGAGTTCACTGGACCGCTCAGACTTGCGCAATGGGCCGCGAGGGAAGAGATTCCCGGTACGAAACTGGCGACGCATCCGACCATCAAGGCGAAGGTCGGGTTTTTGCCTGAGCA
>NZ_CAXAQF010000093.1:0-703 GCF_963970735.1 Pseudomonas sp. RA_35y_Pfl2_P32 | reverse complement strand
GAGCCACGCGCGGAACTGCCGCGGCCGACGGTGGCCGGGGTGGTCGACGGCGTCCTCGACCCGGATCGCCCAGACACCACGCTGACCGCCACCTGGCTCAATACGCTGGGGGGGGACAAAGTGATTTGCGAGTGGGAGGGCTCGAAAACCGGGGTGTACCGCGACTCGGTGACCCTCAACTCGATCACCGCCGGCCAACCGGTGCCGTTCACCATTAGGGGGGAATTGATCAAGGGCAATGAGGGCGGCACGGTGAAAGCGTCGTACTCGGTCGAGCGGACCGATGACCGCCCGCGCTATTCCCAAGCGCTGGAATTCGACGTTGGGGTGGTGCTCGACCTCAACCCCCCGAGCATTCTGCAGGCCGAAGCCGACGGCAAGACCTTGCAGCCGCTCAAGGCCGAGGAGGCCCTGACCGCGGTGATCCCGCCGGACGGATTGCTGCTCACCGATCAGTTGAGCGTGACCTGGACGGGAGCGGCCGGCACCGCCGCGGGTGGCTCACACATCACCGCGGCCAAGCCAATCAGTGAAGTGGGCCTGAGCATCGCGCTGCCGGTCACGGTGCTGGCGTTCAACCTGGGCAAGACAGTGAGCGTGACCTACACCGTCACCCGGGATGGCAAGCCCACGACCTCGCTACCGCTCACGTTGAGTGTTGGCGCCTTGCCCGTCACGGAGCTCAACTCACCGATGATTACTG
>NZ_CAXAQF010000092.1:0-704 GCF_963970735.1 Pseudomonas sp. RA_35y_Pfl2_P32 | reverse complement strand
AGCATCTGGACCCCCCTGCCCCGCCATGTTGCGGCGATCGGCATTGCAGCGGTCTGCACGGACGCGGCTCTGTAGGCGCCGCTGCTCCACCCCTTGGTTATAGCAGCAACGTAGTCGATCGTTTCCCGAAATGGTGGGATCCGGCCTAAGGTCCGGACCCGACCGGGGCCGGCGTTGTAGGGGTTCCCGTAACATTTTTCCCAAAAGTAGCGGTAGCGGGAATGGCGGAAAACAGCCATTTCTGGCGGTTCTAATTTTCTAAGTGATTGAATTTGCGTGGCGTGCAGCTTTTTCGACATTTTGGGACTCCGGTCATGGATGTTTGTAGCCTTTCCTCTGTAAAGCGGCGGGGTTCGAGTCGATGCAGGATTGGCGCGCGCAGTATCTGGGGCTGACGACGTTTCCGGCCACGCTTACTGTCGCTGAGATTGATGAGCTTTTCATGCTGGACGATGATATCGCCCGGATGGTTGGAGCGCGGCGGACACCGCTGACTCGCCTGGGGCTGGTGCTGCAGATCGGCTTTCTGCGCCTCACCGGGCGTTCGCTGAATTCGGTGCAAGTGATCCCGCCAGCTGTGCTGACGCGCGCCGGCCAGGCAGCGGATATTTCGGCTCCGCAATTGGCGTCGATCCGTTCGATCTACCGGCGACGGATGACGCTTTATCATCACCAGCAGGCTGCGATGGCCGCGCTGGCCTTCA
>NZ_CAXAQF010000091.1:0-719 GCF_963970735.1 Pseudomonas sp. RA_35y_Pfl2_P32 | reverse complement strand
ACCCCGGCCAACGACGTGTATGTCAACGGCAGCACCGTTAGCACAACGATCACGGGCACAACCGGCGGCAACTTCGAGAACCTGGTGCCAGACACCACGCCAGCCGTTACCACCATCAGCGACTCGCTTGATGCCACTGGCCTAACCTTGACCGCTACAGGTGGTATCACCGAAGGCGGCCAGATCACTTACACCGCGACCCTGACCAATCCGGCGGGCACGCCGATGACCGTGACCTTGAGCAATGGCTCGGTCATCACCATCGAAGCGGGTAAAACCACCGGTACCGTGGTGGTCGATACTCCGGCCAACGACGTGTACGTCAATGGCAGCACCGTAAGCACGACTATTACCGGGACCACTGGCGGCAACTTCGAGAACCTGGTGCCAGACACCACGCCAGCCGTTACCACTATCAGCGACTCGCCTGATGCCACTGGCCTGACCTTGACCGCTACAGGTGGTATCACCGAAGGCGGCCAGATCACTTACACCGCTACCCTGACCAATCCGGCCGGTACGCCGATGACTGTGACCTTGAGCAATGGCTCGGTCATCGTTATCGAAGCGGGTAAAACCACCGGTACCGTGGTGGTCGACACCCCGGCCAACGACGTGTACGTCAATGGCAGCACCGTAAGCGCGACGATTACGGGCACCACTGGCGGCAACTTCGAAAACCTGGTGCCAAGCACCACGCCAGCCGTTACCACCATCAG
>NZ_CAXAQF010000090.1:0-722 GCF_963970735.1 Pseudomonas sp. RA_35y_Pfl2_P32 | reverse complement strand
CTTTGCGCTGGCCGAGATCGCGCTGCCATTCGTCAATACGCTCGGGGGCACCCAACTCGCGCTCCATTATTTCGGGCGCGACGGGATCGTACTTCCCATGATCGCGCTGGTCCTGGTGATCGCGCTGGTGGCCGGTCTGTACCCCGCCTTCGTCCTGTCGGGTTTCCGTCCCGCTGCGGTGCTGGCCTCGACGCGCGCACCGGGCGGTGGTCGCGCCGGAGCACGGTTGCGTGGCGCGCTGGTCATCGTCCAGTTCGCCATCGCCATCGCCTTTGCGATCGCAACCGGGACGATGCTGGCGCAGACCGCGCACATCCGCGACGCCGACCTCGGCTTCCATCGGGAAGGGCTGCTGCTCATTCGCTCGTTCAACGATAGCGGGCTCGATGCGGCGCAGCGCGCGGACATCTTACGCAGCGCGGCAGCGGTTCCGGGCGTGACGGGCGTAACGGTGGGCAACAATGCGCCGGGGGATCAGGATACGACCAATTTCTCGGGCTACAGTCGGCCAGGTGCGCCCGACCGGAAGATATCGGTGATGGATGTCGGGACGGGGCGCGACTATTTCGCGGTCTACGGTGCCCGGCGCATTGCCGGGCGCCTGTTCGACGCGGCGCATGCCGACGATCGCGCTCTTCTTTCCCCGGCGGAGCGCAAGAAAATCGGCCCCAACCTGGTGATCAACCGCAAGGCGGTGACGGCGCTCGGCTTTTCGTCGCCGA
>NZ_CAXAQF010000089.1:0-726 GCF_963970735.1 Pseudomonas sp. RA_35y_Pfl2_P32 | reverse complement strand
CGATGCGGGCAATGGCCGCCTGGTCGGTCTTCGATGACGCGGCGCACAGAGCGAGCGCGACATCGGACAGACCGAGCTCGAAGAGGCGGTTGCCGCGCCGCGACTGGCAGTAATAGTCGCGCTTGGGCATTGCCCGCGCGATGATCTCGATCTGGCGGTCGTTGAGGCCGAAGCGCCGATAGATCGCCGTGATCTGCGGCTCGATCGCGCGCTCGTTCGGCAGCAGAAGCCGGGTCTGGCAGCTTTCGATGATGGCAGGCGCGATGGCCGAGCCGTCGATGTCGCTGAGCGATTGCGTGGCGAAGATGACGCTGGCGTTCTTCTTGCGCAGCGTCTTCAGCCATTCGCGGAGCTGGCCGGCGAAACCGTCATCGTCCAGCGCCAGCCAGCCTTCGTCGATAATGAGAAGAGTCGGCGAACCGTCGAGCCGATCTTCGATCCGATGGAAGAGATAGGAGAGAACCGCCGGCGCCGCGCCGGTGCCGATCAGCCCCTCAGTCTCGAACGCTTGAACGAACGCCGAGCCAAGATACTCGCGTTCAGCGTCGAGCAGCCGGCCGTAGGGACCGCCGACGCAATAGGGCCTGAGCGCCTGTTTGAGATCGTTCGACTGGAGCAGCACGACCAGGCCGGTGATCGTGCGCTCCTCGACGGGCGCCGATGCCAGCGAGGTCAGCGCCGTCCAGATATGCTCCTTCACCTCGGGCGTGATCGCCACGCCCTCGC
>NZ_CAXAQF010000088.1:0-727 GCF_963970735.1 Pseudomonas sp. RA_35y_Pfl2_P32 | reverse complement strand
AGGATGTGGAGCCCGGCATCGAACAACGGCTCGAGCACGCGGCGGTGCGTATAATTGGGGCTCGCCACGATCACCGCGTCGCACAGCCCGCTCGCCGCCAGCGCCTCGACCGAGTCGAACACCGCCGCCGCGCCCGCACGATCGCCCAGCGCCGCCGTCGCCCAACCGATCGATTCCGCCACCGGATCGGCAATCGCGGTCACCACCGCCCCCGTCGTAATCGCCAGGTTGGTGATATGCTCGACCCCCATCATGCCGGTGCCGACCAGACCGTAACGCACTTGCTCCATTAAGGTCTTCGCCTCTATATGACAACGATGTCTGAAATCATACTTACACCCGAATTGCGCGCCCTCGGCAAGAGCGGAGTGCAGGTCAGCCCGATCGCCTGGGGCATGTGGCGTTTCGCCAATGCGACGGTAGCGGAAGCGCGCGCACGGATCGAGGCGGCGCTCGCCGCCGGGGTGACGCTGTTCGACACCGCCGACATTTACGGCTTCGATGGTGCCGACGGCTTTGGCGATGCCGAACTGCTGCTGGGGCAAGTGCTTGCCGAAGCCCCCGGCCTCGCCGCGCAGATGGTGCTGGCGACCAAGGGCGGCATCCGCCCGCCATTCCCCTATGACCAAAGCGCCGCGTATCTCGGCCAAGCGCTCGACGCCTCGCTCACCCGGCTCGGGGTCGATCAGGTCGATCTCTACCAGATCCACCGCCCCGACATCCTCGC
>NZ_CAXAQF010000087.1:0-730 GCF_963970735.1 Pseudomonas sp. RA_35y_Pfl2_P32 | reverse complement strand
AGCGCTACAAGCGCGATGGCTATGCCAAGCAGACCTCACTCGGCCGCCCGTACGATCTGGACGACGCCGACCGTTTCTCCACCAAGGCGTCGATCCTGTGGACGCCAACGGACCGTTTCTCAGCCGAGCTCACCGCGCAGTATTTCGACGCAGACGAGCATGGCGCGGCGCAGAAGAACCTCGACGATCGCGATCCCGATCCGCGTCGCATTTCTCAGGACTACCCGAACGAATATCGGCTGAAGTTCTTTCTGTCGTACGCGGATCTCCGCTACGACTTCGGCCCGGTCACGCTCAAGTCGCTGACGTCGTATCAGCGCACCCGCAACCACAACCAGATTGATGTCGACCGCGCCGACTATGCGACGCTCGGCTATTATGACGTGCAGCCCTACTGGAACAATGCTGTTGATGCCGTTAGCCAGGAGTTCAACCTCACCTCGAATGGGTCGGGACCGCTGAGCTACATCGTCGGCGGCTACTTCCTGTATCAGAAGCTCGGGCAGGACATTCTCGAGTATATCGGCACCGATCGGAATCCGACCTTCAACCTGACGCTGCCGCTGACCTTCGCCAACTATCCGTACAATCTTAGCTACGCGCTCAACTCCGATCAGAAACGTCACAGCTATGCGGCGTTCGCCCAGACGAAATATGCTGTCGCGCCTGGCCTGAGTGCAACGCTCGGCCTGCGCTACAATCGCGACAAGTTCGACAGCCGGAACAGCAC
>NZ_CAXAQF010000086.1:0-737 GCF_963970735.1 Pseudomonas sp. RA_35y_Pfl2_P32 | reverse complement strand
CAGGGCGATGTTGAGCGCGACCTGAAACGCCATCACCGATAGGACGAGCATCGCGGGCGTCCGTGCGCTGGCAATGCCCGCGTACGACGCGATCGTCGCGACAAGGCCTGCGGCGATCCAGTATCGCCGTCCCGTGCCGCGCTCGAGCGAACGGTCGCTAAGCCATCCGAATAGGATACCCGCAATGCTGGCCATCGCGGCACCTGCGATCATCGCCGTCGCGAGCACACCGAACCGCGCTTCCCCGGCAATCAACTCGATCCGCAGTGGCAACAGCAAAGTTAACAACGGCAGATACGCAACGACGCATCCGGCGTATCCAAGCGCACCAAGCACCGGAATCAGTGCGGGCGATCGCTTCGCCTTGCGGACAGCGAAGAAGCGGTCGGAATGCGCGGTCATGTGACGCCTGCTTAGGACATCGGCATCGCCACAGCCAGGGGATTGCAAAGGGTTATCGGCGTCGTGCGGTCGATTGGCGCAGCTCTAGCTTCGCCGGGACAATGATCGGCTGCCCCGGTGAATCACGCCCTGCGAGTTCGGCAATGATAAGCTCGACCGCGCGGGCCGCCAGATCGGCGATTGGCTGGTCCACTGCGGTCAGCGGCGGATGCGTGAAGCGGACGATCGGGGTGTTGTCGAAGCTGATCAGCGACAGGTCGCGGGGCACCGCGATCCTGCGTTCCCGGCACGTCTCCAGCGTGGCGAGCGCCATCTGATCGTTGCTGGCGATGATC
>NZ_CAXAQF010000085.1:0-747 GCF_963970735.1 Pseudomonas sp. RA_35y_Pfl2_P32 | reverse complement strand
TCAATTGATAGCCGATCAGTGCGACATACAGCGTCATCAGCGTGGTGAGCACCGCAGCGAAGTTGCCCCCGCTCTGGAACAGCCCATCATAGCCAGTGTGGACCCGCGTGCGCACCTGACAATCGGTCCCGCGCAGCAGCGCATGGACCAGATGGACATCGGGCGGGGCGGCGGGACAGGCGTTCGACATGGCGGTCAGGCCAGCAGCCGTGGCAGCCACTGCGCCGGATCGTCGCCAACCTCGGCGCGGATCGCATCGAGGCGGCGCACGCTGCTTTCGCGGCCCGACAGGATCGTCAGCAAATCAGGCATACCGCCCAGATTGAGGCGGGCGATCACACTGTCATTGCCATGCTTTATCAGGAAGCAACGCGCCGTGTCGGGCAGCGTGCGGATCAAGTCGAATTCATGCGCGGTCAGGCCGAAGCCGTCGCAATAATCGACCGCCTGCGCCTTGGGGTGGACCATGACGATCTGCGTCGCGGCCTGTTCGATGATCGCACTGGAAATCTGGCTCGCCAGCGCGTCCGATGCGCTTTGGGTGCAGAAACCGACGATGCCGTTGCGCTTGCGGATCGTCTTTTCCCAATCCTTGATGCGCAGCACGAACGCGGGATCGTCGAGCGCTTTCCAGCCTTCATCGATCACGATGATGCTCGGCGTGCCGTCCAGCCGCTGTTCGACGCGGTGGAACAGGTACATCATCACCGGCGTGCGCGCAGCGGGATCGTCGAGGATCTGCGTCAT
>NZ_CAXAQF010000084.1:0-750 GCF_963970735.1 Pseudomonas sp. RA_35y_Pfl2_P32 | reverse complement strand
GCCGATGCTCATGAAAATCGCGCAGCCATGGCCGGGAGAACCGTCATGCTGAGCACGCAGATTGCCAGATACGTCTCGCTGTATCGCAGCTTGGGGCGGAAGTTCTCGGAACAGGAACGACTGCTGCGCCAATACGCCGCTTTCGCTGAACGCTTCGGTGACCGGCACACCCGAGTGCAGCGCATCTACGACTGGTGCCACACGGCAAGCTCGCAAAACGTGGCTCGCCATAGGTACGACGCTGCTCGTAACTTCAGCCTTTTCGCTCATGCCGAGGACCCAGACAACGAAGTCCCGCCTGTCGGCGTTTTCGGCCGGGGGAAGCGGCCACGTCACACTCCGACCATAATCGAAGCGGACCAGGTGCGTGCGATCATGGCGGCGGCATTGAACGTTCCGCCCCATGGCACGATTAGCCCATACACGTACCATTACCTGTTCGGCCTGCTCGCGGCGACAGGTCTCCGGATTTCCGAGGCTCTCGCGCTACAGTGCAACGATCTGGTCGAGGATGGGCTGGTCGTCCGCAACGGCAAGTTCGGCAAGCAGCGACTGATCGCCTTGCAGCCATCGACGCGCCAAGCACTCGAAGCCTACATTGCGATCCGCGCGAAGCACCCGGCCAAGTGTAATGACCTGTTCGTCACTATCCGGGGGCGGGCGCCGCACAAGGTGCGCGCCCACGTCGTGTTCGTCAGGTTGGCCCGGCTTCTCGGATATCGTGGAGCAACCGGTACGGCAGGCATGCGA
>NZ_CAXAQF010000083.1:0-761 GCF_963970735.1 Pseudomonas sp. RA_35y_Pfl2_P32 | reverse complement strand
CGAGCAGGGTAGGCGCGCAGCTCACCTCATAGAAGTAGCCCGGGTCGAAGAACGTCGGCACCGAGAAGCGGTCTACGCCGCTCTGGTTGTTGAGCACGCGGTGCATGTTCGCATGATAGAGGCCATTACTCAGAATCCGCACCATTTCGCCAAGATTGATGATGAAGGCGCCTGGGATCGGCGGGGCCGAAATCCATTCGCCCGCCGCATTTTCCACCTCGAGACCACCGATGTTATCCTGGAGAAGGATCGTGATCATACCCCAATCGGTATGGGCGCCGGCGCCGATCTGGTTGAACGCGGCGTCTGCGGGCTGCGGCGCGTAGCGTAGCAGGCGGGAATTAAAGAGCGGCTCCTCCAGTCCCTTGGCGAAATAGTCCTCTGGCAGATCGAGCGACAGAGCAAGCAGGCCCATGAGATGGCGACCGACGCGGAACATTTCCTCGACATAGGCCTCGTATTGTTCACGGAAGCCAGCCGGCTGCGAGGGCCATTGGTTCGCACCGCAATTGGGCACACCATCCCGGACGTATGGGTGATCCTCGTCAAGGTCGCAACCGATCAGAAAACCTTCCTTCAAGTCCGGTGGCGACCCGTCGTCCAGGGTTTGGATACCCTGCGTCTCGTAGCCGCGCGTGCAGGACGACTTGCGCGCATCCACCTTCATCTTCTCTTCCGCCGGAAGCTTGAAGAAGGTACGGGCAAGCTCAAGCTGATCGTCCATTAGTTGCTGCGAAACCCCATGGTTCTTGATATAGAAG
>NZ_CAXAQF010000082.1:0-763 GCF_963970735.1 Pseudomonas sp. RA_35y_Pfl2_P32 | reverse complement strand
GTCGCGCTCGCGTCGTTCCTGCCCGCGCGGGGCATGTGGCAGGCGATCGCGGGTGATATTGCCACCGCCGCGATCGTGCTGCTCTTCTTCCTGCATGGGGCTAAGCTCTCGCGCCAGGCGATCCTCGATGGCGCCCGCCACTGGCGGCTGCACGCAGCAACGCTCGCCACGACCTTCCTCCTGTTCCCAGCCCTGGGGCTTCTTGCGACCCGGCTCCATCTACTTGACGGGCCGCTGGCGAACGGCCTGCTGTTCCTCTCGCCCCTGCCCTCGACCGTCCAGTCCTCGATCGCCTTCACCGCGATGGCGCGCGGCAACGTCGCGGCCGCGGTGTGCAGCGCTTCCTTCTCCAATCTAGTCGGCATCTTTGCGACCCCGCTGCTCGTCGCGCTGCTGATGACTTCGACCGGCGCGACGTCGGTGTCATGGGGTGCCGTGCAGACGATCGTGTTCCAGCTGCTGCTGCCGTTCGTCGCCGGCCATCTGCTGCGTCCGATCGTCGGTGGTTTCGTTACGCGCCACAAGGCGCTGGTCACCGCGGTGGATCGCGGCTCCATCCTGATGGTCGTCTACACCGCCTTCGGGGCAGCGGTGCTGGAGGGGCTGTGGTCGCGTGTGTCGAGCGCCGACCTCCTAGTGATCGCTTCCGTCTGCGCTACCGTGCTGACGATCGTGATGACCGTGACCTGGCATGCAGGCCGCGCGCTCCGCTTCTCACGCGAGGATCGGATCGTGCTGCTGTTCTGCGGCTCCAAGAAGAGCC
>NZ_CAXAQF010000081.1:0-777 GCF_963970735.1 Pseudomonas sp. RA_35y_Pfl2_P32 | reverse complement strand
CGATGAGCAACCACGGCGAGTTGACCTTCAAGCTCACCGACGGCACCGAGATCAAGATCCCGGCCAATGGCACCACCGGCACTGCCGTGGTCACCGCCAAGGACGACATCTTCACTGGCGGTCAGGATGCGATCGTCAACAAGCTGGAATCCGTCTCAGCTAACAACTTCGAGAAGCTGACCCTGGGCGATACCACGCTGACTACCAGCGTGACTGACGAACCAGGTGCTGACGGCGACAAAATCACCGTCACCATTGAAAGCAATGGCGATGTACTGGAAAACGCTGCACCGAAGTTCACCGTCAAGGTTGATCAGGTCCTCAAACAAGACCTGACCGTGACCCTGAGCAATGGCGATACCGTCGTCATCAAAGCCGGCACCACCAGCACTCCGTACGAGCTGGCGGCGCAAGGTGATGACGTCTACAAAGACGGTCAAGTTGTGGAAGTCGGCATCGACAACGCCACCGTTGACGGCAAGTCCTTCGAGAACCTGGTGCTGGGCGACAAAGCTCAGGTCACCATCGGCGACACTATCTCCGAAGTGGTTGCCACCCTGTCTGTGGATAAAACCACCGTCGCCGAAGGCGGCTCCGTCACCTACACCGTGACCCTGACCAACGCTGCTGGCCTGCCGATGGCCAACCATGGCGAGTTGACCTTCAAGCTCACCGACGGCACCGAGATCAAGATCCCGGCCAATGGCACCACCGGCACTGCCGTGGTCACCGCCAAGGACGACATCTTCACCGGCGGTCAGGATGCGATCGTCAACA
>NZ_CAXAQF010000080.1:0-781 GCF_963970735.1 Pseudomonas sp. RA_35y_Pfl2_P32 | reverse complement strand
TAGGGGGTGAAATCCGGCAAGGTGCCGAGCCAGAACAGCTTGATCGCCTGGCCGGCGACGAACGAGGCATCGAAGGGGATTTCGATGCGGGTGCGCGGCAGGTCCGGGTCCAGTGCGCCCTGGCGGGCGTCTTCGGCAATCGGCGGCTTGAGGCGCTGCACTTCGCCGATGACGCTGATGAATTGCCCCTTGGAAACAAACCCGGGCGAGCCATCGGCTTTCTGGATGCGGTACGACAGCACCATCTGGGTCTTGGCCAGGCGCCGTAGCAGCGCGTTGGGGACAGGGATTTCCAGGATGCTCGGCACCCCGCCCACCGATTTGCCGGGCAGTTCCTCGTCGATGGGCAGCCCTTCCAGGGGCGTGCCCTTGAGCCTGACGAATATCAGGTCGTCCTTCGCAAAAAACTCGGTGGCGATGGCCAGGATCTGGGCGGTGCCATTGGCGTTGCCCAGATTGTCGACATCCAGCACGTTGTTCAGCGCCTCCTTGAGCAGGGGCGCAAGCGGTCGGCGCTGATCGACGCCGACCATCACCCATTGGGGCAGGCTCCAGTCCTCGGAGCGGTTGTCGACCAGGTCGTAACACTCATAGGCCACCGGTAACCCCTTGGCGTCCGAATCGCCGGCCTCGCGGATCGTTGCTTCATCGACGTGAATCACGATCGGCGTCTTGCCATCGACCTGGTCCTGGGTCAGCGGCAGGCTGTACACAAACACCCCACCCCAAGTCAGGCGTTCCACATCGCCCACGGCCACCTCGGGATACGGCTCGATGGTGA
>NZ_CAXAQF010000079.1:0-783 GCF_963970735.1 Pseudomonas sp. RA_35y_Pfl2_P32 | reverse complement strand
TCTCTGTTCATCGAACCCGATGCGCTGCAGATCGACGCGGCGATTCGCCTGGGCGCGCCGGTGGTGGAGCTGCACACCGGGCGCTATGCCGAGCTCGAGGGCGAAGCGCAGGCGGTCGAACTGCGCCGTTTGTCGGATGCGGCGGCTTTGGCGGCGCGCAACGGGATCGAAGTCCATGCCGGGCATGGCCTGACCTATGCCAATGTCGCGCCGATCGCGGCGATCCCGCAAGTGCGCGAGCTCAATATCGGGCATTTCCTGATCGGCGAGGCGCTGTTCGTCGGGTTGGCGACCAGCGTGCAGCAGATGCGCGCGGCGATGGACGCGGCGCGGTGATATCCCTCTCCCATCGGGAGAGGGAGGGGCCCGCCCGCGAAAGCGGGTGGGAGGGTGAGGGTGACATCGGGCACTGTGCCCGTCCCCCTCATACGGCCCTGACGGGCCACCTTCTCCCACCGGGAGAAGGTTCTTGTTTAACCGTTCAACACCGCCAACAAGGTGGTGCCGAGCTCGCTGGGCGAGTCCGCGACACGGATCCCGGCGGCTTCCATCGCCGCGATCTTGTCTTCGGCACCACCCTGCCCGCCACTTACTATAGCACCGGCATGGCCCATGCGACGGCCCGGAGGTGCCGTGCGGCCCGCGATGAAACCTGCCATCGGCTTTTTGCGGCCGCGCTTGGCCTCGTCGATCAGGAACTGCGCCGCCTCTTCTTCAGCCGAGCCGCCGATTTCGCCGATCATGATGATCGACTTGGTCGCCTCATCGGCGAGGAACAGCTCG
>NZ_CAXAQF010000078.1:0-792 GCF_963970735.1 Pseudomonas sp. RA_35y_Pfl2_P32 | reverse complement strand
CGTCAGTCACGCTGGTAGTCAGCGTGGCATCGCCCAGTGTCAGCTTCTCGAAGTTGTTAGCCGAAACCGACTCAAGTTTGTTGACGATGGCGTCCTGACCGCCAGTGAAGATGTCGTCCTTGGCGGTAACCACGGCAGTGCCGGTGGTGCCATTGGCCGGGATCTTGATCTCGGTGCCGTCGGAGAGCTTGAAGGTCAGCTCGCCGTGGTTGCTCATTGGCAAGCCAGCAGCGTTGGTCAGGGTCACGGTGTAAGTGACCTGGCCGCCCTCGGTGACGGTGGTTTTATCCACAGACAGAGTGGCGACCACTTCAGAAAGGGTGTCGCCAATGGTCACTTGGGCCTTGTCGCCGAGTACCAGGTTCTCGAAGGACTTGCCGTCAACGGTGGCGTTGTCGATGCCGACTTCCACAACTTGACCGTCTTTGTAGACGTCATCGCCTTGCGCAGCCAGCTCGTACGGCACGCTGGTGGTGCCCGCTTTGATCACCACGGTGTCGCCATTGCTCAGGGTCACGGTCAGGTCTTGTTTGAGGACCTGGTCGACCTTGACGGTGAACTTCGGTGCAGCGTTTTCCAGCACGTCGCCGTTGCTTTCGATGGTGACGGTGATCTTGTCGCCGTCAGCACCTGGCTCGTCAGTCACGCTGGTAGTCAGCGTGGTGTCGCCCAGTGTCAGCTTCTCGAAGTTGTTAGCCGAAACCGACTCAAGTTTGTTGACGATGGCGTCCTGACCGCCAGTGAAGATGTCGTCCTTGGCGGTGACCACAGCAGTGCCGGTGGTGCCATTGG
>NZ_CAXAQF010000077.1:0-816 GCF_963970735.1 Pseudomonas sp. RA_35y_Pfl2_P32 | reverse complement strand
TATCGATGAGCGGGAACTGATCCGGGAATATCTGTTCCTGTCGTTGCACTACGAGCCCCGCGACGAGGTGCGTTGGACTTGCCCCGCAAAAGTGGAGAGGCATTTGCTCAACGTGACGCGGTTCGTTCGAACTGCGCGGGGCTGATATAGTCGAGCGCGGAATGGCGCCTGACGGGGTTGTAGAAGCCGTCGATATAGCGGGCAATGGCCTGCGCGGCTTGGTCGCGGGTATAGAAGACGGTGCGCCAGACGAGCTCGGATTTGATCGTCTTGAAGAAGGTCTCCACCATCGCATTATCGTAGCAATTTCCCTTTCCTGACATGGAGATACGGATGCCGTGGCGGTGCAGCTCGGCCTGGTAGTCCACAGAGCAGTATTGGCTGCCGCGGTCCGAATGATGAATGAGCCCTTCGGGCGGACGGCGCATGACGAGGGCCTTGCGCAGGGCGGCCAGCGCCAGATCGCGGTGCAGCCGGTCGCCGACGGCCCACCCGACGACACGGCGGGAGAACAGATCGAGGACCACCGCCAGATAGAGCCATCCCTCCCGCGTCCAGACATACGAGATGTCGACGCCCCATTTCTGGTTGGGTGCCGTCGCCGTAAAATCCTGGTCAATGATGTTCGGCGCGATCGGCCAGCTATGCTCGCTGTCGGTCGTCCGTTTGAATCGACGCTTCTGCCGACCGCGCAGGCCGTTCTCGCGCATCAACCGCGCCGTGCGCCGTCGCCCGATGGCGAAGCCATCATCCTGCAACTCGCGCGTCATGCGCGGACTGCCGTACGTGCCGTTCGACAGCGCAAATGCCGAGCGG
>NZ_CAXAQF010000076.1:0-825 GCF_963970735.1 Pseudomonas sp. RA_35y_Pfl2_P32 | reverse complement strand
GCGCATATTCCAGTGCGGCCGCGTCGCGGTCGGGCAAGCGCAGCAAATAGCTAGGATGCACCGTAATCCACGCCTCGCCGCCATCGGGCAGCGCCAGCGCCCGCCCGCGCTCCTTGCGGATCGTCACCACCCGCCCGAGCAAGCTGCGCGCCGCGGTCGCCCCCAAGGCCACCGTCACCTTGGGCCGCACCAGCAAGCGCTCCTGCTCGATCCACCAACGGCACGCGCTGATCTCCCCCGCATCGGGCTTCATATGGATGCGCCGCTTGCCGCGCTGCTCGAACTTGAAATGCTTGACCGCGTTGGTGACGTACACCCCCGCCCGATCGATCCCCGCCTCGGCCAGCGACGCCGCCAGCGAGGTCTTCGAAAATCCCGGCCGCCGCGACAAGGGCAGCGCACGCACATCGATCACACGCTCCACCCCCGCGCCCGTCAGCGCCGCCAGAAAATCGGCCATCGTCGTGGCTTCATAGCCGATCGTGCACACCTTCATTTCCCGCGCGCTCCGTTCTCACCACGCCATAAGCGATCATCGCCTGTCCCGCGACGTAGAGCGGCCAGACCAGCAACGTCGGAACGATCGAGACGGCCAGCGGACCCAGTCGCGCGAAAATCAGCAGGTCCGACACCGCGAACAGCAGCGCTCCTGCCCCCACCCAGTCACGCGGAAAGCGGCTGATCCACGCCGTCGCCGCCATGCCGCCAAGCGCGAGCCCATAGACCAGCACACCCGGTTGCCCCGACAGCGCGTAGCCCGCGCACGGAATCCCCAGCAGCAGTGCGATCGCCACGCCCGTTCCCGACCGGTCGGCACGCAGGTTG
>NZ_CAXAQF010000075.1:0-845 GCF_963970735.1 Pseudomonas sp. RA_35y_Pfl2_P32 | reverse complement strand
CTACGCGTGACCTTGCCGACCACGGTACCGCATTCATAGACCGGGTTTCCCCGTGCGGCGCTGCCATGCCGCTCGATGATGGTCGCGGCGGAACCATACCCGCTCTGGAGCGAGGCCGCGATATGCTGGAGACCATCCCATCCGCTGCGTGCCGTGCGGCCGAGCGGTACACGCTCGACGATCGGCTCAAGCCGGGCGGGCACAGCAACACCGCGCGGCAGGTAGAGCTTGCGCCCTGAAAAGCCCGCAAGGCGGGGGCATAGGTCAAAGCCCAGAACCTTGGCCAATCCCATTGCGAAATGGGTGAAGCCGTGGGTGTCGACCGCCAGGCGCTGCAGCTCGGCGATCTGCTGCTGCAGCACACCTTCAAGTGCGACCCCGGCCTGGCGCTGGTTGAGCACGATAGCCTGATCGTAGATAATCGGCCACTGATCGAGAATATGCGAATAAGTGCCAATCGCCCTGGTGCCGCGACGCGGATCGGTGCCCGCGTTCCAGAGGTGCCGCGTGGCGTCCAGACTCATCATGTCCGCCGATGCCTGTTTACCTGTGCCCCATCGCCGTGCAACTGGGTGGGAGAGCATGTGGTTGACGACTGCGTCACTTGCGGCGCGCAGCTGCCCGCTTGCGATGATCTGGCGCATCACATGTTCGATCTGGTCATCGCTGACACCCGCAACCATCCGGCTAACGCTGGCCGCGCTCTGCATTGTGCCCAATCCCAGCAGGGCACAATAGACCTGTGTCAGCTCCGTCGTGCTGGCAGGCTGCCGCCCCAAGAGGATCCATGAGAAATGGGTAAGGGCATCGATCTCGATGAGAATATCGGGCAGTTGAACCGCGCC
>NZ_CAXAQF010000074.1:0-879 GCF_963970735.1 Pseudomonas sp. RA_35y_Pfl2_P32 | reverse complement strand
ACAAGCTGGAATCCGTCTCAGCTAACAACTTCGAGAAGCTGACCCTGGGCGATACCACGCTGACCACCAGCGTGACTGACGAACCAGGTTCGGGTGATCCGAAAGATCCGGCTAACGAAGGCGACAAAATCACCGTCACCATCGAAAGCAATGGCGACGTACTGGAAAACGCTGCACCGAAGTTCACCGTCAAGGTCGACCAGGTCCTCAAACAAGACCTGACCGTGACCCTGAGCAATGGCGATACCGTCGTCATCAAAGCCGGCACCACCAGCACTCCGTACGAGCTGGCTGCGCAAGGTGATGACGTCTACAAAGACGGCGAAACCATCAAACTCGGCGTCACTGACGCCGCAGTCGACGGCAAATCCTTCGAAAATCTGGTTCTCGGTAACGAAGCCATCGTTAAAGTCGGCGACACCGTCTCCGAAGTGGTCGCCACTCTGTCTGTGGATAAAACCACCGTCACCGAAGGCGGTTCCGTCACCTACACCGTGACCCTGACCAACGCTGCTGGCTTGCCGATGAGCAACCACGGCGAGCTGACCTTCAAGCTCTCCGACGGCACCACCATCACCGTTCCGGCCAATGGCACCACCGGCACTGCTGTGGTCACCGCCAAGGACGACATCTTCACTGGCGGTCAGGACGCCATCGTCAACAAACTCGAGTCGGTCTCGGCTAACAACTTCGAGAAGCTGACCCTGGGCGATACCACGCTGACTACCAGCGTGACTGACGAGCCAGGTGCGGACGGCGACAAGATCACCGTCACCATCGAAAGCAACGGCGACGTACTGGAAAATGCTGCACCGAAGTTCACCGTCAAGGTCGACCAGGTCCTCAAACAAGACCTGACCGTCACCCTGAGCAATGGCG
>NZ_CAXAQF010000073.1:0-892 GCF_963970735.1 Pseudomonas sp. RA_35y_Pfl2_P32 | reverse complement strand
CATCGCCTGCACCGCTTCATCGGCGATTTCACGACCGCCCGAGACGGTGGCGATCGCGCCGTCGGCACGGGCAACGGTGCGCCCTGCGGCATCTGCGCTTGCCTTCAGGCGACCATCGATCTGGGTGATCGCGGCGGAGGTTTCCTCCAGGCTGGCGGCATTGCCTTCGGTCCGGCGTGCGAGATCTTCCGACGCCTGCGCGATTTCGGTCGAGCCGGTGCCGATGGCCGAGGTGCTTTCCACGACCCCGCCGATCAAGCCGCGCAACGATGCGGTGGCGGCGTTGAAGTTGGTCTTGAGTTCGGCATAGTTGCCGGGGAAATCGGCGTTGATCGTCGCGGTCAGGTCGCCAGCGGCCAGCGCGCCGAGATTTTCACCGACGGTCGCAACGACCATATGCTGTGTCGCGTCGTCCTTTGCCTTGGCGGCCTGCGCGTCTTCAAGCTTGACTGCGTTGTCGCGGAAAACAAGGACGACCTTGGCCATGTCGCCAACTTCATCCTTGCGGACGGCGCAAGGGACGTCGACCGAATTGTCGCCATCGGCGAGCTTGCTCATGGTGCCTTGCAGCTTGTGCAGCGGCCCGGTGATGCCCTTGCGGGCGACAACGATGCTAAGGCCGATGCCGATGGCGATACCAAGGATGCTCACGATCGTGAGCGTCATGCCGGTGGATGCCGCGTCAGCGCTTAATTGGTCGGAGAGCTTTTGCCCTTCGGCGATGATACGAGCGTTGAAGGCTACGCTATCGTTCGACAACGGTTCGAGCGTTGCATCGACCTGGGCAAGTACCGCCTTGGCTTCATCGTTGCGATTCACCGCGCCCAGCTTGGCCGCCTTGTCGGTCAAGGCATGCAGCGCGGTTATGCGCTGTCCGAATTGCGCAAACTCC
>NZ_CAXAQF010000072.1:0-894 GCF_963970735.1 Pseudomonas sp. RA_35y_Pfl2_P32 | reverse complement strand
GGCATAGTTCGCAACAAAGCCATTCACATCGCGCTGGGCGTTCGCGCCGACGGCGCGAAGGAGGTCCTCGGCCTGTGGCTCGAGCAGAATGAGGGTGCGAAGTTCTGGCTGCGGGTAATGAACGAGCTGCGCAACCGCGGCACCGAGGATATCCTGCTCGCCGTCGTCGATGGCCTCAAGGGCTTCCCCGAGGCGATCACCGCCGTCTTCCCCGACGCGATCGTCCAAACGTGCATCGTGCATCTGCTCAGGAACTCGATGGACTTCGTGTCCTGGAAAGACCGCAAGAACCTCGCCAGCGCGCTCAAGGAGATTTACCGCGCGCCCAGCGCAGAGGCGGCCGAACAGGCGCTGAGCGCGTTTGAGGCCGGCCCCTGGGGCCAACGCTATCCTGCCATCGGCCAAAGCTGGCGGCGCGCCTGGGGCGAAGTGATCCCGTTCTTTGCGTTCCCCGACGAGGTCCGCCGGATCGTCTACACCACAAATGCGATCGAGGCTTTGAACTCGAAGCTCAGACGCGCCGTCCGCGCCAGGGGCCATTTTCCCAGCGACGAGGCTGCCACCAAGCTGCTCTATCTGATCTTGAACCGATCGGAGAAAGAGTGGAAAATGCCGCCACGGGAGTGGTCCATGGCCAAGGCCCAGTTCGCCGTCATCTTCGGCGAGCGCTTCATCAGGGCCATGGCGGCGTAATGTTCAACCGCCCGCCCACACACGGAAATCCTGACAGTGCCGGCAGCGGCGAAACCGCATCGCGGCGCGAATGCCCGATGAACGGCCGGCTCGACCATAAACTCAGACCACGTGCTTCGTGCCCCACGCTTAGGGTGTCATTTCGCCCTCAACCGGAACCGACCCCAAGGAGGCGACCGTCAAACGCTTCCACTATGACAG
>NZ_CAXAQF010000071.1:0-901 GCF_963970735.1 Pseudomonas sp. RA_35y_Pfl2_P32 | reverse complement strand
CGTCGGTTGGGTCGAAACCGCGCACGAGGTAGCCGCCAATATTCTGATCGGAGCGGTCGCGCTTCATGTCATTGGCGCCATCGTCGAAAGTATGCGCCACCGCGAAAATCTGCCGCTCGCCATGATCACTGGCTACAAGCGCGCGCCTCTAGGGACCGATATCGACCATGCGCCTGCTGCTGATTGAGGACAATGCGAGGCTTGCGGGCTTGATCCGCGAAGGTCTGGATCGACAAGGCTTCGCCGTAGATTGGTATGAGACCGTCGAAGGGGCGGAATTGGCACTGAAGATTGCCGACTACGACTTGATGCTGCTCGATCTTGGCTTGCCGGACGGCGACGGGCTTGATCTCGTACGCAGCGTCAGGGCACGCAAGGATGTCACACCGATACTCGTCCTGACCGCGCGCGGTGGCCTCGACGACCGGGTCAACGGGCTAGACGCTGGCGCGGACGACTATCTGGTCAAGCCGTTCCAAATACCCGAATTGGCTGCACGGTGCCGTGCTCTGCTACGTCGACCAGGCGCATCGCTAGGAACGCAGCTGATCGCCGGCAATGTCGCGCTCAATTCAGCGGCTCGCTCATTTTTCGTGGCGGGGAAGCTGGTTGAAGCCACGCCGCGCGAGGTTGATCTCCTAGAGGTGTTATTACGGCGCACGGGTTCGGTCGTTGCCAAGCCTGCCCTCGAAAATGCGCTTTATTCGATGGACGCAGAAGTGACCCCGAACGCACTTGAGGCGTCAGTGTCACGGCTACGCAAACGGCTCGCCTCGGCAGGCGCCGACGTTCAGGTTCGCACTGTCCATGGTGTGGGCTATGCGCTGTTCTCGCCACCGCCTAACGATGAGTAGGTCGACCGACAGCTCGCCCGGTGCACGCAGCCCAACCTTGTTTCGCC
>NZ_CAXAQF010000070.1:0-915 GCF_963970735.1 Pseudomonas sp. RA_35y_Pfl2_P32 | reverse complement strand
GAGGGTCAGCCGCAGACACAGGCAGCTTTGTTCTCGCGCTACGCGCGCTTCGGTGTGCCGCTGCAGGAGGCGGTGACGCGGCCGCGCTGGCTGCTCGGCCGAACCTGGGGCGAGGAAAGCACGTCGCTCAAGCTGGAGTCTCGCTTCGACCCCGCGCTCGTCGCAGCGCTCGCGGCGGCGGGGCATCAAGTCGAACTGCTGCCGCCATTCACCGGCGTGATGGGACATGCCGGCGCGATCGTGCGTCACCCGACCGGCATGCTCGAAGGCGCGACCGATCCACGCAGCGATGGCGCGGTAGCGGCATGGTGAGCGGCGGATCCCGCGCGCTTGCGCGGTGCGACGCGCTTGGTGTCGCACCTTATACTGACATGGAAGGGGGCTTGTATCGCGGCTATCTGTCCCCTGCGTACGCCAGTGCCCAGCGATGCCTTGCCGCTTGGATGGAGGAAGCGGGCATGAGCGTGCGGGTCGACCCGGCCGGCAATCTCGTGGGCCGCTACGAGGGCGAGCGCGACGGGCCGCCGCTCTTGATAGGCAGCCACCTCGACAGCGTGCGGGATGCCGGTCGCTACGATGGGCCGCTCGGTATCATGCTCGGCGTCGAGTGCGTTGCCGCGCTCCACGCCGAAGAACGACGGATGTCGTTCCCGATCGAGGTCTATGCGTTCGGCGACGAGGAAGGCTCGCGCTTTCCCGCAGCGATGCTGACGAGCCGCGCCGTGGCAGGCACGCTCGACCCGGCCACGCTGGACCTGCGTGACGCTGCCGGCATATCGCTGGAGGACGCGCTGGCCTTGAACGGCCTGTCGGTGAGCGGCTTCGCCTCGGCACGGCACGGCGCGGCACTGGCCTATCTGGAAGCACATATCGAGCAGGGACCGGTGCTGGAGGCCGAGGCACTTGGCGTAGGCA
>NZ_CAXAQF010000069.1:0-946 GCF_963970735.1 Pseudomonas sp. RA_35y_Pfl2_P32 | reverse complement strand
ACCGGCAAGAGCTGCCCCGTGGTGGTAGCCGCATCACCCGTCATCGGCCCGGTCACGCCGAGCGTGCTCAGGATGGCGCTCGCGACCGTGCCGAGCACGCCGATGCCGACGCCGGGACGGTCGAGGATGGGCGTGGTGGTGGTCACCGTCGCGGTCACTGGCGCGGGCGCAGGATTGGCCGTAGTCGCCGTGCCGCCCGTCGCGCCGGTCGTGCCCGTCGTCTGTACTGCAGGCGCGACCGCACCCTTGATCGCGGCGACGATCGCTGCGGGAAGCTGCGCGATGTCGCTGCGCAGCCCGTTGATGGCCGCGAGAAGCACGTCGTCATTGCTCTGCTGGTTGTCCACTGGTTTGGTCTCCGTTGTTGGATAAAGGTCCTGGTGAATGTCGGGACGCTTCTCGGCGAGCCGGATCAGCACGGCGGCAACACCGAGCTGCGTATCTTCCGCGTTCGGATCGAACACGCGATCGGCAACGTATTTGCCGCGCTGCTCATGGTTGGTGCCGGCCCAGACGTAGGGCGAATTGATGCCCTTGCCGACGTAACCAAGGCCGTTGAACACTTCGCTTCCGAACAGCATCCGGGCGATCGACCAGACCTGCACGCGATGCATGTTCTTGAGCTTGAGCGCATCGATCGCGGCCTCTTCCCAGGTCGCGAAGGGTCCGCGCCCTTCCGGGACCAGCGTCGTGACCTTACCGGTCCCGATAATGTGCTCGCCGTTGTGCAGCACGCCTGCGAAGTTGCAGGAGGATTCCCGCATGTGCAGCGCGCCGATGAAGTACCAGGGCACGCCGGTTGCAGCCTGAACAGTGCGGTAGCGCTGTTCGGCCGCGATGATCTTGTCGGAAAAGGTATCGGCTGCCGTAGCGTCCGCGCCACCCTTCAGCGTCGCGGACTTCCACAGGTTGGTGTAGCCGGCCTCCGTGGCCTCAAACGTCCATG
>NZ_CAXAQF010000068.1:0-974 GCF_963970735.1 Pseudomonas sp. RA_35y_Pfl2_P32 | reverse complement strand
TAATGAAATGGTTACCCCCACCGCCCCTTGCGATAGCTCACTAAGCTTTCGCAAGGGGCCCATCGGAGACCATTCTCATGAACAACGTAGCTATCGCCGCCATCGACCTGGGTAAAAACTCCTTTCATCTTCACGCCCAAGATGAACGAGGTCATGAGCTTTACCGCAAAAAATTCACTCGCGCAGCACTTGTCCAGCATTTGGCCAATCTCGAGCCCTGCACAGTTGTGATGGAGGCCTGTGGCGGCGCTCACTTCATGGCGCGGCAGGCTACAAAGTTTGGACACACAGCAAAGCTGATTGCACCACATCTTGTGCGCCCTTATGTCAAAAGCAACAAAAACGACTTCGCCGATGCCGAGGCCATTTGCGAAGCTGCAACCCGTCCAACGATGCGTTTTGTGCCTGCCAAAACACAGGCTCAACAGGCCCTGGCCATGCTCAATACGACGCGTGATTCGTTTATCAAAGACCGTACCGCGACCGTCAATCGGATTCACGCAGCACTTCTGGAAGTCGGGATCAGCTTGGCTCCAGGGTTCAAGTCGATCAACGAGCTCACGGCGCTGCTTGAGGCGAGCTCACTTCCCGATCTGATCAAAAAGCTGCTGATACGGATGCATGACCACTTTGACTACCTGCACGAACAGATCAAATCCTTGGACAAGGAACTGGAATGCCAAGCCGCTGAAGATGATCTGGCTGCTCGTTTGATGACAATCCCTTGCGTCGGCCCGATCACCTCCAGCGCCTTGGCTGCCGAGTTGGGTGATGGCAAGCAGTTCAAATGTGGCCGAGGCTATTCAGCCTCGATCGGCCTGGTCCCCAAACAGCATTCAACGGGCGGGAAAACTGTACTTTTAGGTATCAGCAAACGTGGAGACAGAAACCAGAGACGGCTGCTGATCCAGTGCGCCCGGGTTTACTTGATGCATCTGGATCGACAGAAAGGCGCGCTGGCGGAGTGGGTCCGT
>NZ_CAXAQF010000067.1:0-1059 GCF_963970735.1 Pseudomonas sp. RA_35y_Pfl2_P32 | reverse complement strand
CGGAGACGGTGTCGCCGACTTTAACGATGGCTTCGTTACCGAGAACCAGATTTTCGAAGGATTTGCCGTCGACTGCGGCGTCAGTGACGCCGAGTTTGATGGTTTCGCCGTCTTTGTAGACGTCATCGCCTTGTGCCGCCAGCTCGTACGGCACGCTGGTGGTGCCGGCTTTGATGACGACGGTGTCGCCATTGCTCAGGGTCACGGTCAGGTCCTGTTTGAGGGCTTGATCGACCTTGACGGTGAACTTAGGCGCAGCGTTTTCCAGTACGTCGCCATTGCTTTCGATGGTGACGGTGATCTTGTCGCCGTCAGCACCTGGCTCGTCAGTGACCGAAGTGGTCAGCGTGGTATCGCCCAGGGTCAGTTGTTCGAACTGATCGCCACCGGAGACGCTTTCCAGTTTGTTGACCAGCGCCGGCTGGCCGCCGGTGAAGATGTCATTGCTGGTGACCACGGTTGCCGTGCCAGTGGTGCTGTTGGCCGGAACGGTGATGGTGGTGCCGTCGGAAAGCTTGAAGGTCAGCTCGCCGTGGTTGCTCATCGGCAAGCCAGCAGCGTTGGTCAGGGTCACGGTGTAAGTGACGGAACCGCCTTCGGTGACGGTGGTTTTATCCACAGACAGAGTGGCGACCACTTCGGAGACGGTGTCGCCGACTTTAACGATGGCTTCGTTACCGAGAACCAGATTTTCGAAGGATTTGCCGTCGACTGCGGCGTCAGTGACGCCAAGTTTGATGGTTTCGCCGTCTTTGTAGACGTCATCGCCTTGTGCTTTCAGCTCGTACGGCGTGCTGCTGGTGCCGGCCTTGATGACGACGGTGTCGCCATTGCTCAGGGTCACGGTCAGGTCTTGCTTCAGTTCCTGATCGACCTTGACGGTGAACTTCGGTGCAGCATTTTCCAGCACGTCGCCGTTGCTTTCGATGGTAACGGTGATCTTGTCGCCTTCGCCCGATGGTTGGTCGGTGACGGTGGTGGTGAACTGGTCTTTGCCCAGGGTCAGTTGTTCGAACTGATCGCCACCGGAGACGCTTTCCAGTTTGTTGACCAGCGCCG
>NZ_CAXAQF010000066.1:0-1060 GCF_963970735.1 Pseudomonas sp. RA_35y_Pfl2_P32 | reverse complement strand
AAGGCTACGTCGGTGTCGACGACGGGATCGACGATCTGCCACGGCACCTCGCCGACTATTTCGATGGGATCGATCGCTTGCAACTCGCGCAAGGACCGGCCCAGTCCTATCGATCCGAGGCCGAGCATTTCGCGGCCTGGCTTCGCATTGCGCGACGACAATGGGCCGATATCGATGACACGATCATCGACCAGTACGGCGCGCATGATTGTCGATGTCCGGTCTGGCGCAAGCGAGGCAAGCTTGTTGCCTCGGGCGCGAAGCGGCGGCGGCGAGGCGCTCGGCACTTCGTCGAGTTCTTGCGCGACCGCGGTGTCATCCCTTCAGTCGAACTGGTGTCGGATGACGACCCGCACATGGCGGCATATCTGGCATGGCTCAAGCAACACCGCGGCGCGACCGATGAGACGATCCGGCGCTACCGGGCCGATATCAGGCGGCTCGCGCCTATGCTCGGCGAGCCTTCACAATGGGATGCAGCCGTCCTCAGACGGGCGTTTCAACAACGAAGCAAGGAGACGCCGGGTTCGGCATCACTGCTCGTCACGATAATACGGAGCTATATTCGGTTCCTGGTCGTGCAGGGTATTTGCCGTCCAGCTTTGTTGCACGCGATCCCATCAGTGCAACGCTACCGTCTTTCGACGCTGCCCCGGCACGTTAACCCGGCAACGATCGAGCAGATCATCGGCGCATGTCCGACTGATCGCCCGGTGGAAGTTCGGGACAAGGCCATCATTCTCCTGCTCGCCCGGCTTGGCCTGCGTGCCGGTGATATTCGGGATATGCACCTCGACGATATCGACTGGCGCTCGGGCCACCTGACGGTCAAGGGCAAGACGCGTCGGCCTGATCGCCTGCCATTGCCTCAAGACGTCGGTGACGCGATCCTGGACTACATTGCCACGGCGCGTCCCAAGACCGCCGATCCGCATCTGTTCGTGCGCGCGCAAGCCCCGTTCCGTTCGTTCCGCTCATCGGCGGAGATCGCCGGCATCGTTGCACGCACGCATGAGCGCGGCGGGATCGAAGGCGTGCCGACCGGATCGCACATTTTCCG
>NZ_CAXAQF010000065.1:0-1065 GCF_963970735.1 Pseudomonas sp. RA_35y_Pfl2_P32 | reverse complement strand
AAAACAAAACCCCTACCTGCATACGCAGATAGGGGTTTCGGAATTTAATCTTGACGATGACCTACTCTCACATGGGGAAACCCCACACTACCATCGGCGATGCATCGTTTCACTGCTGAGTTCGGGATGGGATCAGGTGGTTCCAATGCTCTATGGTCGTCAAGAAATTCGGGTACTGAGTCGTGGCCCGTTGGCCTCGCTTCAGCAAATTGGGTATGTGATAGCTTCGGTGTTTTGTGAGTATCTCGAACTTTCGGTTCGTTTCGTCTTCACACACCGCAATCTGATGCTTCTTTCGAAGTAAGCAAATTGCTTGGGTGTTATATGGTCAAGCCTCACGGGCAATTAGTATTGGTTAGCTCAACGCCTCACAGCGCTTACACACCCAACCTATCAACGTCGTAGTCTTCGACGGCCCTTCAGGGGACTCAAGGTCCCAGTGAGATCTCATCTTGAGGCTAGTTTCCCGCTTAGATGCTTTCAGCGGTTATCTATTCCGAACATAGCTACCCGGCAATGCCACTGGCGTGACAACCGGAACACCAGAGGTTCGTCCACTCCGGTCCTCTCGTACTAGGAGCAGCCCCTCTCAAATCTCAAACGTCCACGGCAGATAGGGACCGAACTGTCTCACGACGTTCTAAACCCAGCTCGCGTACCACTTTAAATGGCGAACAGCCATACCCTTGGGACCGGCTTCAGCCCCAGGATGTGATGAGCCGACATCGAGGTGCCAAACACCGCCGTCGATATGAACTCTTGGGCGGTATCAGCCTGTTATCCCCGGAGTACCTTTTATCCGTTGAGCGATGGCCCTTCCATACAGAACCACCGGATCACTAAGACCTACTTTCGTACCTGCTCGACGTGTCTGTCTCGCAGTCAAGCGCGCTTTTGCCTTTATACTCTACGACCGATTTCCGACCGGTCTGAGCGCACCTTCGTACTCCTCCGTTACTCTTTAGGAGGAGACCGCCCCAGTCAAACTACCCACCATACACTGTCCTCGATCCGGATAACGGACCTGAGTTAGAACCTCAAAGTTGCCAGGGTGGTATTTCAAGG
>NZ_CAXAQF010000064.1:0-1075 GCF_963970735.1 Pseudomonas sp. RA_35y_Pfl2_P32 | reverse complement strand
CTTTCACGGGCCGCACCGGCGCGCGGCCGATCACGGCGCTGACACGCGAGCTCACCCGCCGGATGAAGGTCGTCGATGCGACTGGCATCCAGGTCTCCAAACAGGATGCGCGCAGGGCCGTGAAGGCGCTGAAAGGCGCGATTGGTGTCAGCAACGGCGCAATCGAGACGCTGATGGACCTCGTGCAGCTCACCTGGGAGGCCGACTGGACGGATGATCGCCCGCTGGTCGTCTGGCCAAGCAACCAACATCTAGCCGACGAGGTCAGGAAGACCGTGGCCTGCATCAAGGCACGGCTGCGCGAGCTGCGCGCTGCCGGCCTTATTCTCGGCCATGACAGCGCATCGGGACGGCGGAGTGGTTTCCGGAACCGTGACGGCGTTATCGTCGAGGCCTACGGTCTCGATCTGTCACCGATCCGACTGCGCTATGCCGAACTGAAGGACGCCGGCGATCGGCTCAACGCCCTCTATGCGCTCTTCAAGAGCGGCAAGAAGGAGATCGCCCGCGTCAGGCGGATCGTTGGCCAGGCCCTCGCCCAAGCGGCGGATCTCAACCTCACAGGCTCGCACTGGATGGCATTGCAGGACGCGATCGATGCAGCTGCCTTCGCAGCAGCGCAGGCCAAAGCCATGGGCGATGCAGATGGCTATCAAATCGCGCTCGACAGCCTAAGCGGGGTCGAGGACCTTGTTGGCGAGACGATCGATCAGTTCATGTTTTCGGTTGAAAATAACCCGTCGGGGTCAGCAGAATCTCCCTACATACATATACAAACCATTCCCTCTAAAAAGTCCGTACAAGCTGATCGAGGATGTAGTTCTGACCCTGAGGTGGGGGTTCCAAACCAGGCGGTGCTCCCTCCCTCCCCGTCCAAGAGCATCCTCAAGGTACGGCCCTCCGATCTAGCCGACATGTTTCCGACGACGGCGATGTATCTGACGGAGGCGAGGCCAAGCTGGTCCGACGCCCACAACGCTGCCGCGCGGTTGCGGCAGGATCTTGGCATCCGCTCGGGAACTTGGGTCGACGCAATCGACACGCTGGGGCGTGACGGTGCCGCGGTCGCGGTGAT
>NZ_CAXAQF010000063.1:0-1080 GCF_963970735.1 Pseudomonas sp. RA_35y_Pfl2_P32 | reverse complement strand
ATTTGGTCGGCTGCTGCGTCCAGGTCACTTCCAGGCCGCTGGTGATGGTGTCCGCGCCATTGCCGGTGCCATAGCTGTTGGCCCAGCCCAGGCCCTGCTGCTCGATCCCGGCACCTTCGGGCTCGGGGCCGACATATTGGTCGGGCACGGCGGCACCGTGCGTCTTGCCGAAGGTGTGGCCGCCCGCGATCAACGCGACGGTTTCCTCGTCATTCATCGCCATCCGCGCGAAGGTCTCGCGAATGTCGTGCGCCGCGAGCACGGGGTCGGGGTTGCCGTCGGGGCCTTCGGGATTGACGTAGATCAGCCCCATCTGCACCGCCGCCAGCGGATCGGCGAGTTCGCGTTCGCCCGAATAGCGGCCGCCGGGCTTGTCGCTGGTCTGCAGCCACTCGCGCTCGGCCCCCCAGTTCACGTCGGTGGCGGGTTCCCACACATCGACGCGGCCACCGGCGAAACCGGCGGTCTTGAAACCCATGGATTCCAAGGCGCAATTGCCGGTCAGGATCAGCAAATCGGCCCAGGACAAAGCCCGCCCGTATTTCTGCTTGATCGGCCACAACAGGATGCGCGCCTTGTCGAGATTGGCATTGTCCGGCCAGCTGTTGAGCGGGGCGAAGCGCTGCTGCCCGCTGCCCGCGCCACCGCGCCCGTCGCCAATGCGGTACGTGCCCGCGCTATGCCACGCCATGCGGATGAACAGCGGCCCATAATGGCCGAAATCGGCCGGCCACCAGTCCTGCGATTCGGTCATCAGTGCGAAGATGTCGGCCTTCACCGCCGCCAGATCGAGGGCCTTGAACGCCTCGGCATAATCGAAATCGGGGTCCATCGGGTCGCCGGCTGGCGGGTTCTGGTGGAGCACGGTCAGGTCAAGCTGGTTCGGCCACCACAGGCGGTTGGTCATTTCGAACAGGACGGCATTGCCATCCACCTTGCCCCCACCCATCGGGCATTTCGTTTCGGCATTCATGGCAGTCTCCAATGCGGCTTCTGGTTGGCTTTCGCAGAGGATGGCATGGCGCGCTTGATCGGAGAAATGGATTAATCCGCGTAGAGTGATCGGGCGGCTAATATAAA
>NZ_CAXAQF010000062.1:0-1231 GCF_963970735.1 Pseudomonas sp. RA_35y_Pfl2_P32 | reverse complement strand
TGAATCGCCCCGGGTTTCGTAGACACCTCCATGCCTTAAAATGAGGCCAATCAGGAGGTGCCATGAGCAACCCGCGTTATCCCGAAGAATTCAAAATCCAAGCAGTCAATCAAGTGACCGAAAAGAAGCTGCCTGTCGCTGAGGTAGCGGCCCGTCTCGGCGTGTCGACGCATAGCCTCTATGCCTGGATAAAGCGCTACAGCAAACCTCAAGAAGAACGGCAGCAGGATGATGATCAGCACGCTGAGCTACGTCGTCTGCGAGCGGAACTCAAGCGCGTCACTGAAGAGCGAGACATCTTAAAAAAGGCCGCCGCGTACTTTGCCAAGGAGTGCGGCTGAAGTACGCTTTTATCAAGCAGCGCGCGGGCGACTATTCGATTCGACGGCTTTGCCTGACGCTGAAAGTCCATCCCAGCGGTTATTACGCCTGGCTGTCTGAGCCGCAATCTGTACGCGCCAAAGACGACCAGCGACTGCTGGGTTTGATCAAGCATTCCTGGCTGGAGAGCGGTGGCGTTTATGGCTATCGCAAAATCCACGACGATCTGCGCGAGGTCGGTGAGGATTGTGGTCGTCATCGTGTGGCGAGGCTGATGCGTCTTGAAGGTCTGCGTTCTCAGACAGGTTATCGACGCCGCCCTGGAAAGTACGGCGGTAAGCCAGCGGTCGTCTCACCCAATTTGCTGAAGCGCCAGTTCGATGTTGTGGAACCCAACAAGGTTTGGGTAACCGACATCACGTACATTCGTACGTATGAAGGCTGGTTGTATTTGGCGGTGGTACTGGATCTGTTTTCTCGGCAGGTCGTTGGCTGGTCAATGAAGTCGCAGATGACCAGTGATTTGGCTATTGATGCGTTGTTGATGGCGGTTTGGAGGCGTAAACCGAAGCAAGAGGTGATGGTTCATTCCGACCAAGGCAGCCAGTACAGCAGCTCCGATTGGCGCAGCTTTTTGAAGGCAAACAATTTGGTTGCCAGCATGAGTCGCCGAGGCAACTGTCATGACAACGCCGTGGCCGAGAGCTTTTTCCAGCTTCTGAAACGGGAACGGATCAAGCGAAAAATCTACACCACGAGGGAAGATGCTCGGAGTGATGTGTTTGATTACATCGAGATGTTCTACAACGTAAAACGCCGCCATGGTTTCAACAATCAGCTGTCACCGGTAGAGTTTGAAAAGCGTTACGCAATGAGCTTGCAAGGTGTCTAGAGAATCCGGGGCGATTCA
>NZ_CAXAQF010000061.1:0-1258 GCF_963970735.1 Pseudomonas sp. RA_35y_Pfl2_P32 | reverse complement strand
ACCCCGGCCAACGACGTGTATGTCAACGGCAGCACCGTTAGCACAACGATCACGGGCACAACCGGCGGCAACTTCGAGAACCTGGTGCCAGACACCACGCCAGCCGTTACCACCATCAGCGACTCGCCTGATGCCACTGGCCTGACCTTGACCGCCACGGGCGGTATCACCGAAGGCGGCCAGATCACTTACACCGCTACCCTGACCAATCCGGCCGGCACGCCGATGACTGTGACCTTGAGCAATGGCTCGGTCATCGTTATCGAAGCGGGTAAAACCACCGGTACCGTGCTGGTCGATACCCCGGCCAACGACGTGTACGTCAATGGCAGCACCGTTAGCACGACCATTACGGGCACCACTGGCGGCAACTTCGAGAACCTGGTGCCAGACACCACGCCAGCCGTTACCACCATCAGCGACTCGCCTGATGCCACTGGCCTGACCTTGACCGCCACGGGCGGTATCACCGAAGGCGGCCAGATCACTTACACCGCTACCCTGACCAATCCGGCCGGCACGCCGATGACTGTGACCTTGAGCAATGGCTCGGTCATTGTTATCGAAGCGGGTAAAACCACCGGTACCGTGCTGGTCGATACCCCGGCCAACGACGTGTACGTCAATGGCAGCACCGTTAGCACGACTATTACCGGGACTACTGGCGGCAACTTCGAGAACCTGGTGCCGAGCACTTCTCCGGCCGTTACCGCTATCTCCGATAGCATCGACACCGTTACCGTCACCATCGAAAGCAATGGCGACGTACTGGAAAACGCTGCACCGAAGTTCACCGTCAAGGTCGATCAGGAACTGAAACAAGACCTGACCGTGACTCTGAGCAACGGCGACACCGTCGTCATCAAGGCCGGCACCACCAGCGTGCCGTACGAGTTGGCCGCACAAGGCGATGACGTCTACAAAGACGGTCAAGTCGTGGAAGTTGGCATCGACAACGCCACCGTTGACGGCAAGTCCTTCGAGAACCTGGTCCTCGGCGACAAAGCCCAAGTGACCATCGGCGACACCCTTTCTGAAGTGGTCGCCACTCTGTCTGTGGATAAAACCACCGTCACCGAAGGCGGCTCCGTCACCTACACCGTGACCCTGACCAACGCTGCTGGCTTGCCAATGAGCAACCACGGCGAGCTGACCTTCAAGCTTTCCGACGGCACCACCATCACCGTTCCGGCCAACAGCACCACTGGCACGGCAACCGTGGTCACCAGCAATGACATCTTCACCGGCGGCCAGCCGG
>NZ_CAXAQF010000060.1:0-1302 GCF_963970735.1 Pseudomonas sp. RA_35y_Pfl2_P32 | reverse complement strand
ACAATGCGTTGACGGCGGCCTCGAGCGCTTTCCGGTCGATGACGTTGGAATCGAACCGCTCCGGGCCCCAGAGGCGCATATGTTCGTGCTCCGGATGTGCGGGGTCGTTGATGGCATCAAGGTATTCGGCATAGCCTGGCGCACCGCCGACGTCTTCCGGAGGACAACGACCGGCGGCCTCGAGCAAGAGGGGAAGTCCCTCTGTTGTCGTGCTGTCGAGCCATTTTTCGAGTTTGATCACATGGTCCCAACTGTCGCCGAAGTCATAGAGATAATGGATCGTCTTGGCGCCGGTCTCTTGAACGATATCGCAGAGCCGCGCCTTTCGGGCATCGATGGGCGGGGGACCAAAATCACCGTCGGGATCGGGGATGCCCCAACGTTCTTCGCCAGCGTGGAACTCGAAGAGGTGGCTGTTTGTCCAACCAAACGCCGCCTGAAGCGTCAGATGCAGCTGATCAAGGCGCAGGGTGACAGGTAAGACAAGGCGACGCATCACCTCCGGTTTCACGTCCTTGAGGGTCACCTTGATCGTACGCATACGACGAAGACCGCCTGATTGACGCATGCGCGCGGGCACGGCGAGCTCTATGATGGCGTTGCGAGAAGGTCAGGCAGCTTGCTGATCGGCGGGCTTGTCGGCTTGGCGCAGGAGCTTCCATTCCCAGGGCAGCAGTTCGTGCAGGTGCGAAGCGGGAAGATCGGCGATACGGGCGAGGACGTCGGCGAGCCAGTGCTCGGCACTGACGCCATTGAGCTTGCACGTTTCAATCAGCGAAGCCAGCAATGCCCAATTCTCAGCGCCCTCGTCGCAACCAGCGAACAGGGCGTTCTTGGCATTGAGCTTGATCGGCCGCATCGCACGCTCGACCGCGTTGGTGTCCATCTCGATGCGCCCGTCATCAAGGTAGAGCGTCAGGCCATCCCAATGACGCAGCGCATAACGCAAAGCCTTCGCCGTGTCGCTCTTCTGTGCAAGGTGATCAAGCTTTGCCTCAAACCACTGCTTCAAGGCTGCGGCTAGAGGCCGGGCATGCGCTTGTCGGCCAACGCGGCGCTCGGCATCAGATCGACCGCGTAGTGCCTTCTCGATCGCGTAGAGCTGGGCAATGCGCTCGAGGGCCTCGCGGGCAACTGGAGCCGGCGCCGGCGAAGCCTCACGCTCGATCTTTACAAACTGGCGTCGCAGATGCGACCAGCAGAAGGCGAGCGTCGCGGACAGTGCGTCCGCACGCGTCTCTCGAGTCATGGTCTTGTAGGCCTCATAGCCATCGCAATGGATGATGCCGCGATAGCCCTCAA
>NZ_CAXAQF010000059.1:0-1342 GCF_963970735.1 Pseudomonas sp. RA_35y_Pfl2_P32 | reverse complement strand
CGCCATTCCGCGTGACTGGGTTCGCCGTCGATCGGGTGGCTGATTCTAATTTTTAGTATCAAAACCGGTCGTGGCTGTTGAAAAAGGCCGAGTGCCCGTACACTCTGCCCGTGCTAAGTAGCTACCTTTCAGGAAAGATGGTCGCGAGCGCAGAAAGGCACATCGGCACGGCCGACTGAACCAAGGACACATATCGCAAAGCGCCGCCGGCTTGTGGCAGCCCGGCGAGATTGCTGACTAACTGCTGCGCGGCGATAGCTGCGCCGACTGAGCCAACCGTTCAGCATGCCAGTCGAGATGATCGGCCATGAAGCTGGAAATGAAATAATAGCTGTGATCATAACCCGGATGCAGCCGTAAGATCAGAGGTATTCCCGCGGCCGCGCATGCCTGGCGCAGCAGTTCGGGTTTGAGCTGGTCGGCTAGGAACGCATCCGCCCCGCCCTGATCAACGAGGAGACCGGGAACGCGGGCGCCGCCTTCGATGAGCTCGACTGCATCGTGCCGTGCCCATGCCGCTTGGTCCTCACCTAGATAGCCGCTGAACGCCTTCTGTCCCCACGGGACCTGCATCGGCGCGACGATCGGAGCGAAGGCAGAGACCGAGCGAAAGCGGTCGGGCAAATTGAGCGCAATCGTCAGCGCACCGTGCCCGCCCATCGAATGTCCCATGATTGCCTGCTGCGCCATGTCCGCCGGAAAATGTGCGGCAACGATCGTCGGCAATTCTTCGGTGACGTAGGACCAAATGCGGTAGTTCGCAGCGAACGGCGCCTCCGTCGCATCGACGTAGAAGGCAGCACCCAGCCCGAAGTCCCACGCACCGGCCGGATCGTCGGCCACCCCTTCGCCGCGCGGCGAGGTATCGGGCGCGACGAGGATCAGACCGTGCCGCGCGCAGGCGGCGCGATACTCGCCTTTCTCAGTCACGTTGGCATGCGTGCAGGTAAGCCCGGACAGATACCAGACGACCGGTAGCCGCGTGCCCTCGGTGTGCGGCGGAACGTAGACCGAGAAGCTCATCTCGGTGCCCGTCTCGGCCGACGCATGGCGGTAGACACCCTGCACGCCGCCATGCGCGCAGGCGGTGGAGACGGTTTCTAGCGTCGGCATCATCACATTGTCCTCAGTAGACCACGACCGAGCGGATGCTTTCGCCCGCGTGCATCAGGTCGAAGCCCTTGTTGATATCGTCCAGCGTCAGGACGTGAGTTATCATCGGATCGATTTCAATTCGGCCGTTCATGTACCAATCGACGATCTTCGGTACATCGGTGCGACCCTTGGCGCCACCGAAGGCGGTGCCGCGCCAGTTTCGCCCGGTAACGAGCTGGAAGGGACG
>NZ_CAXAQF010000058.1:0-1514 GCF_963970735.1 Pseudomonas sp. RA_35y_Pfl2_P32 | reverse complement strand
GAAAATTCCCGCCGGATCCTCGGCGCAAGGCGCGGTTTCGTGAAATCGCGCGCGCGATCGTCGCCAAGGACCGCTCCGATCGGAAGTACGGCCTTACCGTCGATACCGCCGGTGCCATCGCCCAAGCGCTGGAGCGCGCATATCGGGACGGCGTGCGGGACGGTCCCGCAGCATCGACCCCGTTGCCGGAACAGTCCGATACCGGCCCGGTCGAATGGGCGCTGATCCCGCCGCGCCCCCGCGAAGCCTTCTGGAGTACCTGCCTGGCTATCCTGGGCGGTGACGGCAGCCGGTCGCGCGATGGCCATCTGGCACCTGCGATCACTGAACGCGGCACGCCGGGCTGGGCCATCATCGCACAAGGTCGCAACCCTGGCAGGTTGATCGGTGAACGCAACATCAGGCCGCTCGTCCGCCTGAACCTGCTCGATCATGCGCCAGATCGGCCGGAACACCTGCTCCTGACCGGACGGGGACAGGAAACCTGGTTCCTGTTCTGCCAGCTTGGTGGGCGTTACCCCGAAGACCTCACCGACATATGATCCGGCTTTGTCCCTTACCATCCAGGACGGATTACAGGTTGCCCGGCAACAAGCTGCGTCGCATCATCATGTGATGCTGACGTTCGGCTTCTCCACCCTGATCGACTTTTTGAGCTGGATCGCCGCTCTTGCCATCGGCCTGAAGGTCGCGGCGACGTTGATCGTGCTGATAGTAAACAAGGACATGCGCGATCAACCCGGATGGGGATCGGCCTTGTGGTGGGTGACCAAGATAACCCCGATCGTCGCGGTTTCATGTCTCATCTGCATTGCCCTGCGGCAACGCGATACAGGGTTGGTCTGGTTCTACTGTGCTGCGGGGCTGTTCGTTGTGGTCGCGGTGCCGCTGAAGATCCGGCAGCGGGGGACTGTCAGGATTTCCGTGTGTGGGCGGGCATAATGGGTAAAGAGGAGATCCCATATGTCCCGACGCAAAGAACCTGCGATACCGAATGAGCTTCTCGACCAGTTGCTGGCGGGCGGTGCCGCGAGTGCTGCATTTGACCAAGGTGGCCTGCTCGATTCGCTGAAGAAGGCGCTGACCGAGCGCGCGTTGAACGCGGAGATGGATCATCACCTGGCCGGCCAGGACGGTGCCGGCAACACGCGCAACGGCTACGGTCGGAAGACCGTGATGACCGACACCGGCAAGCTGGCGATCGACGTGCCACGCGATCGTCAGGCGAGCTTCGATCCGCAGTTGATCGCCAAGTATCAGCGCCGCTTTCCCGGCTTCGACGACAAGATCGTGTCGATGTATGCGCGCGGCATGAGCACCCGCGAGATTACCGGGCATCTCCACGATCTGTACGGGATCGACGTGTCGCCGGATCTGATCAGCACGGTGACCGACGCCGTGCTCGACGAGGTGGCGACGTGGCAGCAGCGGCCGCTCGATCCGATCTACCCGCTGGTTTTCTTCGACGCGATCCGGGTCAAGATCCGCGACGAGGGCATAGTTCGCAACAAAGC
>NZ_CAXAQF010000057.1:0-1748 GCF_963970735.1 Pseudomonas sp. RA_35y_Pfl2_P32 | reverse complement strand
TGGGAGGCCTCAAGCCAAGCGACATCCCGGAACTGGGCAAGCCGAAAGACGGCGCAGAGGAAGAACTCAAACCCTACACCCTGCAGGATTTACCCGGTCTGAAAGTCGCTATCGCGACGCTGACGACATGCACGCCAGAACCCGGAAGCACGTTGTTCAAGGGCGAGCAGGCGTACTTCCGGGACATCTATGTGCATTCCAAACTGTTGGTGGTGGACGATGTGTTCAGCTTGCTCAGCTCCGCGAACATCAACACCCGAAGTCTGCATACCGACTCGGAGTTGGGCCTGGCGGCACCGGATGCCGAGTTGGCGAAACATTGGCGGGAGGCGTTGTGGAAGTCGCATGTGGGGAAGTCATTTGACGATGACAAGGGGCGGTGTGATGCGGCTAAAAACTTCAACAAATGGAATGAAGTGATGGATAAGAACTGGGAAAACAAAAACAAAAATGAACCGCTAATCGCCCATTTGACACGCTTCTGGGATGTGGAGACACCGTATGCCAAAGCCATTGACTAAAACCCTCTCTTTTTGCGGTCTCATTTTTTCCATCTTATTGAGCGGAGCTCCGGCTATGGCCTATCCCACCTTTACCTGTGCGTACGAAAAAGACCATAACCCACCGTTGGATGCGGAGGCTGACCAATGGTTTAAACGGGCTCGTTATCTGGAGGGAGAGTTGGGGCATTGGCCCGAGGTAGTCGCACTCTATGAAAAAGCCATTGCTAAAGATCATTGGAAGGCAATGCATAATCTCGCTCAGCTGTATCGCGTTGGTGAGCCGGGATCCGAAAAAAATCCCGGAATAGCAGTCGATACCAGCAAGATGCTCGACCTCTACGAACGTATGATAAAACTCAAAGTCCCGCTGGGTTATTACAATTGGGCTGTGGTGGCCGAACGTGGAGTCGGTGTATTGAAGTCGGACCGCATGGCAAGCTCCTACATGTTCCAGGCCGCGCAATTGGGCAGTCCCTTAGCACAGGTTCAATTAGGCCGGTACTTCGCTTTTGCGCTCCCAAGGGATAAACAGGATGATGACATGGCCGAGCGTTATTACCGATGTGCGGGCGCTCAGGAAAATCCTTATGCCATAGAAAAAACTGCAAGTTTTTATGACACAGCTAAAAAAATAAACCACGCTCGCTATTCTATTATCAGCGCGCCGCATCTATGGGTAGTTCTATAGGCTTTAGCTATCTCAGTGGGGTATTTGAATCTGATCCTGAACACAT
Source organism: Pseudomonas sp. RA_35y_Pfl2_P32 (assembly GCF_963970735.1). Classification (NCBI taxonomy): domain Bacteria; kingdom Pseudomonadati; phylum Pseudomonadota; class Gammaproteobacteria; order Pseudomonadales; family Pseudomonadaceae; genus Pseudomonas; species Pseudomonas sp. RA_35y_Pfl2_P32. Next base: position 511 of record NZ_CAXAQF010000057.1, on the reverse strand, counting down.
ATATAACTTTGGATATCGGCCAGATTCTGAGCTTCATGAGCTATATATCGAACTATGGAAACAAACTGATGCTAACCCTGCGTTACGCTTCCCTAATCTTATGAAAGACCACCCGTTACCCGCTCACCCTATACAAGGCTTTGACGCCGAGCATCCGGACCGCCGGCCTGAGATATGAGTTATTTTACTCAGCCGGAAAAGCCTCGGCTCCTGCGTGGACGGTTCATTAAGGCGACGTTTTTTTGTGCCGCCGGCCTGTTGGGAATACTCAATGGCACTTCGGCTATGGCCTATCCCACCTTTACCTGTGCCTACGAAAAAGACCATAACCCACCGCTGGATGCGGAGGCTGAACGCTGGTTTCAACAGGCCCGTGCGCTCGAGAAAACTCGAGGGGTAAAAAACTGGCGAAGCATCGTCGGGCTGTACGAGAAAGCCATCGCTAAAGATCATTGGAAGGCGATGCACAACCTGGCGGGGCTCTATCGCACGGGCTGGCCCGGACAGCCTG
>NZ_CAXAQF010000055.1:0-1897 GCF_963970735.1 Pseudomonas sp. RA_35y_Pfl2_P32 | reverse complement strand
GCGGTGGATAAGTCCGGATCCGATTGGCTCGAATGACGGCCTGAACCTGTATCGATTCTGTGGAAATAACCCCATCTGCAGAATCGACCCCGACGGGCGTATGTGGCAGCCATACGATGATGAATTCCTGGACGAATTTGTAATGGTCGAACCTGACTTGAGGGCTTCCTATGGTCTGCCACCGATTGTCTTACGGCCCTCAGAGCAGGACAGTGATGAATCAATGGATTATCAAGGCTCGCCCGAATCGCCCGAATCGCCCGAAAGCAATCACTCGCGGAGTGAATCCAGTCCAGACGCTGAAAACAGCCCTGCCAGTCCACCAGCGCCAACCGATGATCAAAATACGCTCCTCAAAATCCTCAATGCAGACCCCTATCAACCCGCCCATTACTGGAACAGTGCGAACCTGCTCGAAAGAACCGATTTTGGTGGCAAGGTATACCGTGCAGACCGGCGTAGTCCTGACGAAGTACTACGGAATGGATTCAAAGTTTCAGAGGAATTCACTGCAGTTGGAAAAATGATCAGCGGTGATGCCTTGATTGTCGCAGAGACACTCGAGGGAGCCATTTTCTACGCAGCCCAAGGGAGGCACCCATATTACTTCTATGAAATCGACGCCACTAACGTAAGTGGTGTTTCGCTACTTGAAAACATGGTGCTGAATAACTCGATAATGGTTGAACATCTCAACGCACCTCCTGGTGACAGCCCATCTGAACAGACCGGACGGGCCAATGGAATGCATGAAGCACACCTGAATCATGATGACCTCGTGTCTTCTGGGAACGCTTGGGTTTCATTGGGAAAATTCGAAAATGAAGTGGAACAAATGCGCAAAAAACTCACGAATTCCTGAAAGTTCAAGGTATCCACCTCGGGCGCAGTGAGATGAGAGCGGGCGCAAGCAACTCAGGGTAATGACAATGGCTAGTGCGCGCTCCAGGAATGTAGGTTTCCGCTGTTGATATATCGTCCAAGCGGCATCTTGCTTACCATGCTTTTCTGAAACCCATCAGGCAGTGGTGTACCTATGTAGTTGCCTCTTTTTCGTTCTATGATTGTATTTATTTCACTGTCTTTTCCTGTCATGACGTCCGTGTATACTCGCGGTCCGACCATGGATGTCATTATGTTCATTCTGACGTTTTGAGTCTCTTTTTCTAAAATACTATCTCCGATATATCCATTGTTGGAGGCGTATTTTCCTGACTGCACAATTGTGTCGTAGCGTAAGCGCATCTCGTTCATGATGTCGATTAACGTTGAGTTGCCGGCATGGGCTGCGAACGAACTATTGATAATTTGAGGGTTGTTAGCAATTCCGGTCCAGGGGACGAATACAGGTTCGTGAAAAAGAAGCTCGTTAGCTTCTGCCTTTAGCGATGTTCTGCCTAGTTTTTCCTGCGTTTTTGTATTCTTTTTCACATAGATATCGTCGACATCAGAGTATAAACCTCCTCTCTGATGCACGATGTAAGGTCGCAATGCGTCTGCCGCAAAGGCGAGGTTTTTTGGGTCGCCTGACCTGAAGTCATTATAGATGGTCGCTACATTGCTTTTTTGGAAGTTGTTGAAAAGTATACTGTCCTGCAAGTGGACTGTTTTGTGGATTTTTAATTTTTTAAGTGCTGGCGCGTAACTTTCTTTTTCTGTTGTGTCCAGGTAGAGGCGAACTTTATAACCGCTGGCTTGTTTGGCAGTATTGTTGATGTTGTCTGCTTGTGTTGCTAGTTTTTCTGGTGACTCTCCTATCCAAATCATGTGAATGTCTTTGTTTATTTTCTTTTTTTCTTCCCCTGACGGGTCTGTATGAATAATGGGGTTGTTGCCTACCATTTGAAAGCGATTAAGCCCGTCTATATTTCCCGCCGGATCCGGATTTATCCATCGT
>NZ_CAXAQF010000054.1:0-2001 GCF_963970735.1 Pseudomonas sp. RA_35y_Pfl2_P32 | reverse complement strand
CGCAAGGTGATGACGTCTACAAAGACGGTCAAGTTGTGGAAGTCGGCATCGACAACGCCACCGTTGACGGCAAGTCCTTCGAGAACCTGGTACTCGGCGACAAAGCTCAAGTGACCATCGGCGACACCCTCTCTGAAGTGGTCGCCACCTTGTCTGTGGATAAAACCACCGTCACCGAAGGCGGCCAGGTCACTTACACCGTGACCCTGACCAACGCTGCCGGCATGCCGATGGCCAACCATGGCGAGTTGACCTTCAAACTCACCGACGGCACCGAGATCAAGATCCCGGCCAATGGCACCACCGGCACTGCCGTGGTTACCGCCAAGGACGACATCTTCACTGGCGGTCAGGACGCCATCGTCAACAAACTCGAGTCAGTTTCGGCTAACAACTTCGAGAAGCTGACACTGGGCGATACCACCCTGACCACTTCGGTCACTGACGAGCCAGGTGCTGACGGCGACAAGATCACCGTCACCATCGAAAGCAACGGCGACGTACTGGAAAATGCTGCACCGAAGTTCACCGTCAAGGTCGACCAGGTCCTCAAACAAGACCTGACCGTCACCCTGAGCAATGGCGATACCGTCGTCATCAAAGCCGGCACCACCAGCGTGCCGTACGAGCTGGCGGCACAAGGTGATGACGTCTACAAAGATGGCCAGATCATCGAAGTCAGCATCGACAACGCCACCGTTGACGGCAAGTCGTTTGAGAACCTGGTGCTCGGCGACAAAGCTCAGGTCACCATCGGCGACACTATCTCCGAAGTGGTCGCCACCTTGTCTGTGGATAAAACCACCGTCGCCGAGGGCGGTCAGGTCACTTACACCGTGACCTTGACCAACGCTGCTGGCATGCCGATGGCGAGCCATGGTCCTCTGGAGTTCACGCTGACCGATGGCACCGTGGTGAAAATCCCGGCCAATGGCACCACCGGCACTGCTGTGGTCACCGCCAAGGACGACATCTTCACTGGCGGTCAGGACGCCATCGTCAACAAACTCGAGTCAGTTTCGGCTAACAACTTCGAGAAGCTGACACTGGGCGATACCACGCTGACTACCAGCGTGACTGACGAGCCAGGTGCGGACGGCGACAAGATCACCGTCACCATCGAAAGCAATGGCGACGTACTGGAAAACGCCGCACCTAAGTTCACCGTCAAGGTCGATCAAGCCCTCAAACAGGACCTGACCGTGACCCTGAGCAATGGCGATACCGTCGTCATCAAAGCCGGCACCACCAGCGTTCCGTACGAGCTGGCGGCGCAAGGTGATGACGTCTACAAAGACGGCGAAACCATCAAACTCGGCGTCACTGACGCTGCAGTCGACGGAAAATCCTTCGAAAATCTGGTTCTCGGTAACGAAGCCGTCGTTAAAGTCGGCGATACCGTCTCTGAAGTGGTCGCCACTTTGTCTGTGGATAAAACCACCGTCACCGAAGGCGGTCAGGTCACTTACACCGTGACCTTGACCAACGCTGCTGGCATGCCGATGGCGAGCCATGGTCCTCTGGAGTTCACGCTGACCGATGGCACCGTGGTGAAAATCCCGGCCAATGGCACCACCGGCACTGCTGTGGTCACCGCCAAGGACGACATCTTCACTGGCGGTCAGGACGCCATCGTCAACAAACTTGAGTCGGTTTCGGCTAACAACTTCGAGAAGCTGACACTGGGCGATGCCACGCTGACTACCAGCGTGACTGACGAGCCAGGTGCGGACGGCGACAAAATCACCGTCACCATCGAAAGCAACGGCGACGTACTGGAAAACGCCGCACCTAAGTTCACCGTCAAGGTCGATCAAGCCCTCAAACAGGACCTGACCGTGACCCTGAGCAATGGCGACACCGTCGTCATCAAAGCCGGCACCACCAGCGTTCCGTACGAGCTGGCTGCGCAAGGTGATGACGTCTACAAAGACGGTCAAGTTGTGGAAGTCGGCATCGACAACGCCACCGTTGACGGCAAGTCCTTCGAGAACCTGGTAC
>NZ_CAXAQF010000053.1:0-2178 GCF_963970735.1 Pseudomonas sp. RA_35y_Pfl2_P32 | reverse complement strand
CCCAACCACCCCGCGTAATACCGGGCACCATAGTAATAAAGCCCGCTGGCATCCCGCTCCTTCCCCGAATACCGAATGGTCTTGTAATCGGCATCGACCTTCGAACGTGCTGCCCACCACGCCGTGCCTCCATAGGGGTAATAACCCTCATGACTGATGACGGCGGCGAGTTGATCCAGTTCCAGACTGCTGGACCCCAGGTGATCATCGATGCTGTAGCGCACCTGATCGTTATCGATACCATCCGGTGGTCCCTTGACCCAATGCAGGCATCGCACGCTGCCGCGGGCCAGTTGAACGTGAACAACCTGAAGCTCTTCGCGCTCATCGGCGGTGCGTATTTCCAGCCCTGGGAGATAGTGGACAACATCGTGATGGTTCACCGTGCGAGCCTGTCGGTTGCTGAACTTGACGGCGCGCGCTCCGGCGGCGTCGTAGCGATACCATTCGCCGTCATTGATACCGGTCGAACGCTGGACGTTGATGACACTTTGCAACTGATTGCGCGCATCCCAAGTCATCGGTTGGGCGCCGGGCACAAGGTATTGCAAGTTGCCGTTTGCATCGAAGTGACGGCTGAAGTCGGGAGCGTCCTCACCCTCGTTCCATGGCAAGGCGCGGTTGCTCTGTGGATCGACGTACATTCGGCGGCTGAACGGATTTTTATCACTTTCATGGCGCAACAAGGTCCGGTTGCCGCCTGCGTCGTACGCGTAATGTTCGCTGTAGTTGAGTAACTGACCGGGGTCGGCCGGGCTGGGTATGAGCAACTCCGGTAATCCCGGACTCTGCCCGGCCCCCGCCGTTTCACGACCCTTGGCGCTGGTCAGTTGGTAGAGGCTGTCATAGGTGTAGGTGTTCTCGGCAGCCACGCGCTGATTGTCGTAATGGCTGTCCGCCTGTGTGTGATCCACCAGCCGGAGGATGTTGCCGACCGGGTCGTACTCGTAACTCATCTCTTGCAAGCGCCGGCGTGTCGAGGTGGTCGCGATCAGGCGTTCCAGTCGGCCGTTTGCAGGCTGGTAGCTGGCAATGCTGGTGACATTGTTGCCGGCAATTTGAGTGAGCAATTGTCCTGCGGCGTTATAGTCGGCAGCCCTGAGCAACGGCTGTGATGCCAGGCCCTTGAGCGTCAGGTCGATGCGTTGCAGTTGCCCTGCCAGGTTGAAGTTGAATTGTCGTAGATGACCGCTGGCATCGATCTGTTCCAACACTTCACCCGACGGGCCGAATCGATTTTCGCTGGTGTAGCCTTCGCCGGGTTGTAGCAATGGGTCGCGATCGGCCTCGGTCGCCGGCCAGTTGGCCGACAGGTTCGCCTGATCTGGCAGGAAACGTCGGGTCTGGAGGATCAATCCGCCATTCAGGGCGATCTGCTTGAACCACAGCGTACCGGCCGAATCGTCATGGCGGATCAAACTCCCGCACTGGTTGCGCTCGGCGAACTCAGTCGAACTGTTGGCATACGTCAGGCGCTCGATGGTGCGTGAGTCTTCGCCCAAGGCATCTTCGTGGAGCGCGACGGGCCGACTTAGTGGGTCGTACTCGTGCTGCCAATGACTGCCTCGGCCATCCCACTGCTCCAGTACTTGAGCGGCGTCACCGGACAGACTCAGGCGCCACCCGGCATCCACGCTGTCAGTCAACAGCGCCGCACCCGACAGGCTGTAAAGCGTGGTCTGGTTCGGCCGGTGGGATGCTGAGAAAAACCGTGGGTCGCGTAGCGCCACTAACCGTCCGGCGGCGTCATTGTGCGCCGTGGAGATTTGAGCCACAGGGTAGTCAGACTCCACATCACGCAGGTAAGCCACTTGCCGTACCGCCATGCCACGGCCGTCTATCGCCGCTAGCGTTGGGGTATGGCGATGGATGTTCGCGTTCAAAGGAGAGTCCAGTTCGATCGCCGATTCGAGTGAATTCAAGCTATCAGCGACACTGGGCGTTGTAACCTGTCAGATCTGACAGGTCAGCCCTGGTTTTTAGAACAATATGCAGGTTTTCTCCTGCCTTTGATTACTTTTCATCAGGGCGTAAAAAAACCGGTCTGCCATTGCCTGCATACCGGTTCTTGTTGTGCCCTGTCAGTGTTTACTGCACTTCCACCGCCAGGCTGTCACTGATCTTTTTCTGCCAGATGGCAGGACCGGTGATGTGTACCGACTCGCCCTTGCTGTCGAC
>NZ_CAXAQF010000052.1:0-2351 GCF_963970735.1 Pseudomonas sp. RA_35y_Pfl2_P32 | reverse complement strand
ATCGCGCATTGATCTTGTCGCCTGCACCCGGCTCGACCGGCTGACGACCGAAATGCTGCCGGGGGCAATCAGCCGCTTCATCTGGCTGCGCCGGATCGAGCCGGGCAACAATTCCGCCGCGGCAAACCGACTGCTCGACCGGCTTGAGTTCCTGCGTGCGATGAACCTCGATGCCGGCCTGCTCGGCGACGTCCCGCCGCATCGCGTCGCCCGGCTGCGCCGACAGGGCGAACGTTACTTCGCCGATGGCCTGCGTGATCTCGGCACCGACCGGCGTCGCGCCATCCTCACTGTCTGCATCATCGAGTGGGCCACCTCGACTGCGGATGCGGTGATCGAGACGCATGACCGGATCGTCGGGCGCACCTGGCGCGAGGCAAAACAGTTGCATGACGCACGTGCCGCGGAAACGAGAGGCGGGGTCACAGCGACGCTGGACGGCTTCGCCGCGCTCGGCCAATCGCTCATCGAAGCGCATGGCGACGGCGCGTCGCTGGAGGATGCGGTCGCGCGTGCGGCGGGATGGGACCATCTCACCCGCCTCGTCGCGACGGCCAGGGTTCTGACGGACACGCTTGGCGATGATCCGCTGGCGCATGTCGATCAGGGGTATCACCGCTTCCGTCGCTATGCCCCGCGTATGCTGCGCTGCCTCCATCTCCAAGCCGCGTCGGTCGCGCGACCCTTGCTGGACGCGGTGATCGCCATCGCCACCAAAGACGCGCTCCCGGCGACCGACGATTTCCTGCGCCCACATTCCAAATGGCGGCGTCAATTGCGGGCGAAGGGCGACGATGATGCGCGCCTCCGAGAAGTCGCGGTCATGTTCCATCTGCGCGACGCGCTGCGCTCGGGTGACATCTGGCTCGACCGCTCGCACCGGTACGGTGACCTTCGCAACGTCCTCGTATCGATGGAAGTCGCGCATGCTGCGAAGCTGGCCGTACCGTCCGATCCGCATGTCTGGCTCGCGGACCGCAAGGCCCGTCTCGCCGATGGCCTCGCCCGGCTCGGTCGCGCCGCGCGCAACGGTACGATCCCGAAAGGCAGCATCGAGGACGGGACGCTGCGCATCGATCGCCTGACCGCCGATGCGCCGGACGGGATCGATGACCTGGTGCTGGACCTTTACCGTCGCCTGCCGCCCATCCGCATCACCGACCTGCTGCTCGAAGTGGACGCCGCGCTGGAGTTCACCGACGCCTTCACCCATCTGCGCACCGGCATACCGTGCGGCGACCGGATCGGCCTGCTCAACGTCCTGCTCGCCGAGGGATTGAACCTGGGCCTGCGCAAGATGGCCGAGGCGTCCAACACCCATGATTACTGGCAACTGTCCCGTCTCGCACGCTGGCATGTCGAAAGCGCGGCGATCGACCAGGCGCTGGCCAACGTGGTCGCCGCGCAAGGCGCGCTGCCGATGGCGCGGGTCTGGGGCATGGGCACCACTGCCTCGGCCGATGGCCAGTTCTACCCCGCCGCGCGGCAGGGCGAGGCGATGAACACGGTCAATGCCCGCTACGGCAACGACCCCGGCATCAAGGCTTATACTCACGTCAACGACCGCTTCGCGCCGTTCGCATCGCGGACCATCCCCGCAACCGTCAGCGAGGCACCCTATCTGCTCGACGGGCTGACGATGAACGAGGCCGGGCGACGGATCGAGGAGCAGTACGCCGACACCGGCGGGTTCACCGTTATGTGGACAGCTTGGCGACGCGGCAGGTTGCCTGTGCTACCATCGCGCAGCTGCCATTTCCGTGAAGGAGGCGGGCCATGTTTGTGGTCAAGCATAGCCGCTCGGGCGGCCCTCTGGTCGAGCTTGTCGACGGAGTCGGCGCGCCTGTGCCACCCGTCCGCGACTATCTCGCCTATCTGGCTGCGCGCGGCTGCTCACCGCATACCGTCAAAGCCTATGCCTATGACCTGCGGCATCTCTTTACCTTTCTACACACCGAGGCGCTCGACTGGACGGCGCTGACGCCGGCCCGCGCCGTTGCTTTTCTCCTGCATCTGCGCACCACGCCGGCACGCGGCAGACACCCTGCCGGCACGGCGCAGGCCGCCGATAGCCGTTTGGCGCCGGCCAGCGTCAACCGCGCGCTGGCGTGCGTGTCGTCGTTCTATGATTGGGCGCTGCTGGCCGGATGCACCAGCGGCACCAACCCGATCGTCAAGGTCGAGGCGCGCGCCGTGCTACGCTCGGTCGATCGGCACCGACCGTTCCTGCAGGGCATCGCATCGGGCGCACCACTCCGCCAGGCGCTCGCCGTCAAGATGGTGCGCCGGGTGCCGCGGCCGCTGTCGGACGAGCAGGTAGCGACGATCGTAACCCTGCTGCGCTGCCGTCG
>NZ_CAXAQF010000051.1:0-2354 GCF_963970735.1 Pseudomonas sp. RA_35y_Pfl2_P32 | reverse complement strand
TGGTGATGGTGAATGTTGATTTCTAGTCTTTGATTAGATCGTTCTTTAAAAATTTGGGTATGTGATAGAAAGATAGACTGAACGTTACTTTCACTGGTAACGGATCAGGCTAAGGTAAAATTTGTGAGTTGCTCTTAATTGAGTATTATCGAATTTTCGGCGAATGTCGTCTTCACAGTATAACCAGATTGCTTGGGGTTATATGGTCAAGTGAAGAAGCGCATACGGTGGATGCCTTGGCAGTCAGAGGCGATGAAAGACGTGGTAGCCTGCGAAAAGCTTCGGGGAGTCGGCAAACAGACTTTGATCCGGAGATGTCTGAATGGGGGAACCCAGCCATCATAAGATGGTTATCTTAAGCTGAATACATAGGCTTAAGAGGCGAACCAGGGGAACTGAAACATCTAAGTACCCTGAGGAAAAGAAATCAACCGAGATTCCCTTAGTAGTGGCGAGCGAACGGGGACTAGCCCTTAAGTGGCTTTGAGATTAGCGGAACGTTCTGGAAAGTACGGCCATAGTGGGTGATAGCCCTGTACGCGAAAATCTCTTAGTCATGAAATCGAGTAGGACGGAGCACGAGAAACTTTGTCTGAATATGGGGGGACCATCCTCCAAGGCTAAATACTACTGACTGACCGATAGTGAACTAGTACCGTGAGGGAAAGGCGAAAAGAACCCCGGAGAGGGGAGTGAAATAGATCCTGAAACCGTATGCGTACAAGCAGTGGGAGCCCACTTTGTTGGGTGACTGCGTACCTTTTGTATAATGGGTCAGCGACTTATTTTCAGTGGCGAGCTTAACCGAATAGGGGAGGCGTAGCGAAAGCGAGTCTTAATAGGGCGTCTAGTCGCTGGGAATAGACCCGAAACCGGGCGATCTATCCATGGGCAGGTTGAAGGTTGGGTAACACTAACTGGAGGACCGAACCGACTACCGTTGAAAAGTTAGCGGATGACCTGTGGATCGGAGTGAAAGGCTAATCAAGCTCGGAGATAGCTGGTTCTCCTCGAAAGCTATTTAGGTAGCGCCTCATGTATCACTGTAGGGGGTAGAGCACTGTTTCGGCTAGGGGGTCATCCCGACTTACCAAACCGATGCAAACTCCGAATACCTACAAGTGCCGAGCATGGGAGACACACGGCGGGTGCTAACGTCCGTCGTGAAAAGGGAAACAACCCAGACCGTCAGCTAAGGTCCCAAAGTTATGGTTAAGTGGGAAACGATGTGGGAAGGCTTAGACAGCTAGGAGGTTGGCTTAGAAGCAGCCACCCTTTAAAGAAAGCGTAATAGCTCACTAGTCGAGTCGGCCTGCGCGGAAGATGTAACGGGGCTCAAACCATACACCGAAGCTACGGGTATCACTTAGGTGATGCGGTAGAGGAGCGTTCTGTAAGCCTGTGAAGGTGAGTTGAGAAGCTTGCTGGAGGTATCAGAAGTGCGAATGCTGACATGAGTAACGACAATGGGTGTGAAAAACACCCACGCCGAAAGACCAAGGTTTCCTGCGCAACGTTAATCGACGCAGGGTTAGTCGGTCCCTAAGGCGAGGCTGAAAAGCGTAGTCGATGGAAAACAGGTTAATATTCCTGTACTTCTGGTTATTGCGATGGAGGGACGGAGAAGGCTAGGCCAGCTTGGCGTTGGTTGTCCAAGTTTAAGGTGGTAGGCTGGAATCTTAGGTAAATCCGGGATTCTAAGGCCGAGAGCTGATGACGAGTGTTCTTTTAGAACACGAAGTGGTTGATGCCATGCTTCCAAGAAAAGCTTCTAAGCTTCAGGTAACCAGGAACCGTACCCCAAACCGACACAGGTGGTTGGGTAGAGAATACCAAGGCGCTTGAGAGAACTCGGGTGAAGGAACTAGGCAAAATGGCACCGTAACTTCGGGAGAAGGTGCGCCGGTGAGGGTGAAGGACTTGCTCCGTAAGCCCACGCCGGTCGAAGATACCAGGCCGCTGCGACTGTTTATTAAAAACACAGCACTCTGCAAACACGAAAGTGGACGTATAGGGTGTGACGCCTGCCCGGTGCCGGAAGGTTAATTGATGGGGTTAGCTAACGCGAAGCTCTTGATCGAAGCCCCGGTAAACGGCGGCCGTAACTATAACGGTCCTAAGGTAGCGAAATTCCTTGTCGGGTAAGTTCCGACCTGCACGAATGGCGTAACGATGGCGGCGCTGTCTCCACCCGAGACTCAGTGAAATTGAAATCGCTGTGAAGATGCAGTGTATCCGCGGCTAGACGGAAAGACCCCGTGAACCTTTACTATAGCTTTGCACTGGACTTTGAATTTGCTTGTGTAGGATAGGTGGGAGGCTTTGAAGCGTGGACGCCAGTCTGCGTGGAGCCA
>NZ_CAXAQF010000050.1:0-2888 GCF_963970735.1 Pseudomonas sp. RA_35y_Pfl2_P32 | reverse complement strand
TCGCCAGTTTTTAACCCCTCGAACTTTCTCGAGCGCGCGGGCCTGTTGAAACCAGCGTTCAGCCTCCGCATCCAGCGGTGGGTTATGGTCTTTTTCGTACGCACAGGTAAACGTGGGATAGGCCATAACCGAAGTGCCATTGAGTATTCCCAACAGGCCGGCGACACAAAAAAACGTTGCCTTAATGAATCGTCCAGGCATGAACCGAGGCTTTTCCGACTGAGTGAAATAACTCATATCTCAGGTCGGCGGTCCGGATGTTCGGCGTCAAAACCTTGTATAGGGTGAGCGGGTAACGGGTGGTCTTTCATAAGATTAGGGAAGCGTAACGCAGGGTTAGCATCAATTTGTTTCCATAGTTCGATATATAGCTCATGAAGCTCAGAATCTGGCCGATATCCAAAGTTATATATGTGTTCAGGATCAGATTCAAATACTCCACTGAGATAGCTAAAGCCTATAGAACTACCCATAGATGCGGCGCGCTGATAATAGAATAGCGAGCGGGGTTTATTTTTTTTAGCTGTGTCATAAAAACTTGCAGTTTTTTCTATGGCATAAGGATTTTCCTGAGCTCCCGCACATCGGTAATAACGCTCGGCCATGTCATCATCCTGTTTGTCCCTTGGGAGCGCAAAAGCGAAGTACCGACCTAATTGAACCTGTGCTAAGGGACTGCCCAATTGCGCGGCCTGGAACATGTAGGAGCTGGCCATGCGGTCCGACTTCAATACACCGACTCCACGTTCGGCCACCACAGCCCAATTGTAATAACCCAGCGGGACTTTGAGTTTTACCATACGCTCGTAGAGGTCGAGCATCTTGCTGATATCTTTTTCAACGCCAGGCTGTCCGGGCCAGCCCGTGCGATAGAGCCCCGCCAGGTTGTGCATCGCCTTCCAGTGATCTTTAGCGATGGCATTCTCGTAAAGCCCGACGATGCTTCGCCAGTTTTTAACCCCTCGAACTTTCTCGAGCGCGCGGGCCTGTTGAAACCAGCGTTCAGCTTCCGCATCCAGCGGTGGGTTATGGTCTTTTTCGTAGGCACAGGTAAACGTGGGATAGGCCATAGCCGAAGTGCCATTGAGTATTCCCAACAGGCCGATGGCACAAAAAGATGTCGCCTTAATGAACCGTCCACGCAGGAGCCGAGGCTTTTCCGGCTGAGTGAAATAACTCATATCTCAGGTCGGCGATCCGGATGCTCGGCGTCAAAGCCTTGTATAGGGTGAGCGGGTAACGGGTGGTCTTTCATGAGATTGGGGAAGCGTAGATTAGGATCGGCATCTAGTTGCTCCGATAAGTCAGCATATAGCTCATGAAGTTTTGGGTCTGGCTTATATCCAAAGTTATACATGGGCTCAGGCTCAGTCTTGAAGGCTCCTTTTAGATTACTCAACCCGGTAAAACTACCCAGCGATGCCGCACGCTGATAATAGAATAGTGATCGCGGCTTATTTTTTTTGGAGATCTCATAGAATGCGGCCGTTTCTATAATCGCTTCTGGGACGTGTTGAGCTCCAGCGCATCGAAAGTATGGTTCGGCCATTTGGTCGTCTTGCTTATCTCGTGGCAACTCAAATGAGAAGTAATTTCCGATTCTAACTTGGGCTAAAGGACTGCCCAATTGCGCGGCCTGGAACATGTAGGAGCTGGCCATGCGGTCCGACTTCAACACCCCGCGCCCACGCTCCGCCACCACAGCCCAATTGTAATAACCCAGCGGGACTTTGAGCTTTACCATACGCTCGTAGAGGTCGAGCATCTTGCTGATATCTTTTTCAACACCAGGCTGTCCGGGCCAGCCCGTGCGATAGAGCCCCGCCAGGTTGTGCATCGCCTTCCAGTGATCTTTAGCGATGGCTTTCTCGTACAGCCCGACGATGCTTCGCCAGTTTTTAACCCCTCGAACTTTCTCGAGCGCGCGGGCCTGTTGAAACCAGCGTTCAGCCTCCGCATCCAGCGGTGGGTTATGGTCTTTTTCGTAAGCACAGGTAAAGGTGGGATAGGCCATAGCCGGAGTGCCATTGAGTATTCCCAACAGGCCGATGGCGCAAAAAAACGTCGCCTTAATGGACCGCCCAGGCAGGAACCGAGGCTTTTCTGACTGAGTGAAATAACTCATGTCTCAGGTCGGCGGTCCGGATGCGCGGCGTCAAAACCTTGTATAGGGTGAGCGGGTAACGGGTGGTCTTTCATCAGATTGGGAAAGCGCAGACTTCTGTCGGCTCGAAGCTGTTTCCATAGATCGGAATAAAACTCATGAAGCGCTTGGTCCGGCTTATATCCAAAGTTGTGTATTGGTCGAGGTATAGCCTCGAAAGCTCCTTTTAAATTGCTTAACCCCGTAAGGCTGCCTAACGATGCCGCACGCTGATAATAGAATAGTGATCTCGGCTTATTTTTTTTAGCAATCTCATAGAATGCGGCTGTTTCTATAATTGCCTCTGGAGAATTTTGAGCACCCGCACATCGGAAGTATGGTTCAGCCATTTGGTCGTCCTGCTTGTCTCGCGGCAACTCAAATGAAAAGTAGTTTCCGATTCTAACTTGAGCTAAAGGACTGCCCAATTGCGCGGCCTGGAACATGTAGGAACTGGCCATGCGGTCCGATTTCAACACCCCGCGCCCACGCTCGGCCACCACAGCCCAATTGTAGTAACCCAGCGGGACTTTGAGCTTTATCATACGTTCGTAGAGGTCGAGCATCTTGCTGGTATCGACTGCTATTCCGGGGTTTTTTTCGGATCCCGGCTCACCAACGCGATACAGCTGAGCGAGATTATGCATCGCCTTCCAATGATCTTTAGCAATGGCTTTTTCATAGAGTGCGACTACCTCGGGCCAATGCCCCAACTCTCCCTCCAGATAACGAGCCCGTTTAAACC
>NZ_CAXAQF010000049.1:0-3500 GCF_963970735.1 Pseudomonas sp. RA_35y_Pfl2_P32 | reverse complement strand
AATACTCATGTAGCTGTGACTGGCCATACGTCCCACTCCTTTGTGTTCGGAGTGGCAGGCTAAGACAAAAAGAAAAACTTCGGTTGTAGGGCGCTTCTGAATTTAGTGTATGAACCACAAAAACAACCAACCCGGCACATGGCCGGGTTGGTCGTTGAAGCCAGATATGTTTACTTCACAACAGGAGCAACCTCAGAGCTCTATCGCCTTTCTTGGCCGCTAATGACGGTCGCGCAACCCAACTTACTCGAGAGGATCCCCCGGTGTCAGGATAGTTGTCGCCTCTCCGAATTTTCCTGAAAAAGCATATCGGGGGCGGAAAGAGACTGGTCGTGCCGTACTATTCACCTGAAAGCAGAGCCGCATTACTTAAGATGCTGCTTCCCCCGCTGAACCTGTCGATGGCCGAGGTTTCCCGGCGCGAAGGGGTTAGCGAAATGTCTTTGTCCAACTGGCGCAAGCAGCTCAGCTCTGAAGGAAGTACAGTGTCCGAAAACAAGCCGTTGACCGAGAACTGGTTAGCCGAAACCAAGTTTGCTGTCGTGCTTGAGGCCGCCAGTTTGTCCGAGATCGACGTCGGCGAGTATTGCCGCCGCAAAGACCTTTACCCCGAGCAAATCACTGCTTGGCGACAAGCCTTCATCACCGGCCAGAAATCGGAAAAGACCCTGTAAAAAGAAGATCGGGAGCAGTCTCGCAAAGACAAGAAACGCATCCAGGAACTTGAGCGCGAACTGCGCCGCAAAGATAAGGCGCTCGCTGAAACAGCCGCGTTTGGTGCGGCGAAAAAAGCTCAACGACTACTGGGGACCGACAACGAGGACAACCGATATCGTTGCCATAACGACAGCTACTCGTTGACTGGCTGAGTAAAGCGGTCGCGGCGGGAGCCAGAAAAATCCAGGCCTGTCGGGAAATCGGTCTATCGCTGCGGACCTTACAGCGATGGACTGAAACAGACGTTATCCAGGCCGATGCCCGAACGACTGTCACACGGCCAACGCCGCGAAATGCGCTGAACGAGGCTGAGCGACAGACCATTGTGACGCTGTGCAACAGCCCGGAGTACGCCCACCTGCCGCCGAGCCAGATCGTGCCGCGCTTGGCCGATCAAGGGCGTTATCTGGCGTCGGAGGCGACGTTTTATCGCGTCTTGCGAGCCAGGGGTCAACAGCAACATCGAGGCCGTAGTTAGCGCCCCAGGCGATACGCAGCACCGACGACTCATACAGCGAAAGCGCCCAATCAGGTGTGGTCGTGGGACATCACGTATCTGCCGTCACCGATACGCGGTAAGTATTACTACCTCTATCTGATCGAGGATACTTACAGCCGCAAGGCCGTGGGCTGGGAGGTCTACGACTTGGAAAGCGGTGAGAAAGCCGCCGCACTGCTGCAACGCAGCATGATCGGCGAGCAGTGTTTACGCGAACCTCTGGTGCTGCACTCGGACAACGGCGCGCCGATGAAATCGGTGACGCTGTTGATCAAGATGTACGACCTGGGCATCACGCCCTCGCGGGGACGACCGCGGGTGAGCAACGATAATCCCTACTCGGAGTCGCTGTTTGGAACCCTGAAATACTGCCCGCAATGGCCGCAGGATGGCTTTGCCGGTTTGGACGCCGCACGGGCGTGGGTGAGGGATTTTATGCGCTGGTACAACAACGAGCACCGGCATAGCCGTATCCGCTTCGTCACACCGGCTGAGCGGCATCGAGGACGGGACCATCAGGTCTTGGCCCGGCGACAGGAGCCGTACGAACGAGCCAAAGAGAAAAATCCGGAACGGTGGTCGGATCAGACGCGTAACTGGGAGCCGATTGGCACCGCGCTGTTGAACCCGGATCGAGAGCAACAGGTCGAGAAAATAGCGGCATAGTTAGACGGTTGACGCGACAACTACCTTGAAAAACGCCGCTGCAACCAAACGATTAAAAAACAACTAAACAACTGAGAACAAAGGACATAACAAGGATCACGCAAATACCGAATAAGTGATTGGAAATCACCAGCATGGAAAGCGGCCCGGGTTCAGGGCGCTCAGGATACCGCGAATGCCGCCCCTGAATAGCGGATCATCTTGGCGAGCAGGTGAAACCGGGCATGACAGCCGGTCAAATTTACTTACAAACATGGGTCTTACGCCGACTGAAGAAGAGTTGATTTGTTTTGAATGGTAGTCCTAATCTTGGGGCTCACACCCCTGGGGGCATGATAGCCAATGAATCTTGAAAATATTCGATACCGTATTGCAGTCACCCTCCTGGTTTTAGGCTGCTCTGGACTACCGACACTCTTCATTATATTTTGCGCAACCAAGGTAATCCACATAGACGAAGAACATCTAAACACTGCATATTTTATTACATACATAACTATCGTTTTTTTTGGACTGCGCTTTTATATGCCAAGAATGCGCAAACTCACTTAAATCCCCAACAATCATTCAGAACTCAAAAACAATGAACCTTGAAAATATTCGATACTACATTTCCGTCACACTACTAGTTCTAGGCTGCTCCATACTACCTGCCAGCATCATCGAATATGGAGCAATAAAAATTCTTAGCATAGACAAAAAACACCAACTTATCGTATTTTCCATAACATATACAATTATAGTTATTTGGGGATTTCGTTTCTACACTCCGAGAATGCGCGGAATTATATAATCAACCCCCAAAAACCATAGGATCACCCATCCCCCACAACCTCTACAACCTCTACAACCTCTACAACCATCGTATTTATTGCCAACAAATCAACAACAACCTCAAAAAACAAAGATAGCGCTCCAGATTGCCGATAAGCTCTTTCATAGTTAATCGGATCACGCCTAAACAACTCTACCGAGCCGCTTTTTGACACCAACCTAAACACCCCATAAGCCGAAAGAGATAAATCTGTAGAGTAATATCTCATATTCCCAGCATACTCATCATCAGATACAAGCGGGTACATACGCCTAACAGGCCCAACCGTACTCGGAGCATCCGGCCCAAGATAGATATTTCCAACACCCTCATAAATATTATTAACACCATGCCCAATCATCAGGCCGCCTGGGACTGCGCCCAGCCCTCTCGAGCCTCCAATAATCGAGGCCCCGGTCTGAACCTGCATCGCACCAGCCGCACCCCCAATACCATTCCGAACATAAAAACGCGCCTTTGATGATAAATCTTCGTACTCAGCTCTTATTTCCTGTAACGCTTGCCACGCACTTATCACTCCCTCATCAACCGCCTGAATAACTTCATCCACATAGGAGGAGACAATCGCGCTAAATCGAAGTCGCGTAAAACCATCAGGAATATGCGCCATGCCTATGCTGCACCCAACTGCAACCAGATCAGAAGCTGCTTTATTCACATCGTGAATATCACAAGAAGCCTCATTCACCTTCATTCCCCCAAGCACTGTAAGCACTTGTGGCACCGGGAACGTGCGCCCAGGCAATATTCCTATAACGAATGGAGAGTAACTCTTGGGGCTCT
>NZ_CAXAQF010000048.1:0-3643 GCF_963970735.1 Pseudomonas sp. RA_35y_Pfl2_P32 | reverse complement strand
AGTTTTATTGCCCGCCGATTGGGGTTGTTGATCCCCACGTTCTTCGGCATCACCCTGCTGACTTTCGCGTTGATTCGCATGATTCCCGGCGACCCTGTGGAAGTCATGATGGGAGAACGCCGGGTCGACCCCGAAATGCACGCTCAGGCAATGGAACGCCTTGGTCTGAATAAACCGCTGTATGCCCAGTACCTGGACTACATCGGCAAACTGGCCCAGGGCGACCTGGGTGAATCGCTGCGCACCCGTGAAAGCGTGTGGACCGAGTTCACTTCGCTGTTCCCCGCGACCCTGGAACTGTCCATGGCCGCCCTGCTGTTCGCTGGGATCCTCGGCCTGCTGGCCGGGGTGGTCGCGGCCCTCAAGCGAGGATCGCTGTTCGACCATGGGGTCATGGGCATCTCCCTGGCCGGGTACTCGATGCCGATCTTCTGGTGGGGCCTGATCCTCATCATGTTCTTCTCGGTGTCCCTGGGCTGGACCCCGGTTTCCGGGCGGATCGACCTGCTCTACGACATCGAGCCGGTCACCGGCTTCATGCTGATCGACACCCTGCTGGCCGATGATACGGGCGCGTTCCTCGACGCCTTGCACCACCTGATCCTGCCCGCCATCGTGCTCGGCACCATCCCGCTGGCAGTGATCGCCCGCATGACCCGCTCCTCGATGCTCGAAGTGCTGCGCGAAGACTACATCCGCACCGCGCGGGCCAAGGGCCTGTCGCCGTCGCGCGTGGTGTTCGTCCACGGTTTGCGCAACGCGCTGATCCCGGTGCTGACCGTGGTCGGCCTGCAGGTCGGCACCTTGCTCGCCGGTGCGGTCCTGACCGAGACCATTTTCTCCTGGCCCGGCATCGGTAAATGGCTGATCGAAGCCATCGGCGCCCGGGACTACCCCGTGGTGCAGAACGGCATCCTGTTAATCGCCTGCCTGGTGATCCTGGTCAACTTCGTGGTGGACATCCTCTACGGCTTTGCCAACCCACGCATCCGTCATCAGCGCTGAGATCATTACCCATGAGTACTCCAACATCCTCGGTAGCAGTCGATCAAAGCCTGCTGTACCCGTCCCCATACAAAGAATTCTGGCAAGCGTTCTCCAAAAACAAAGGTGCCGTGGCCGGCCTGATGTTCATGCTGCTGGTGATCTTCTGCGCGATCTTCGCGCCCTGGGTTGCCCCGCATAACCCCAGCGAGCAATACCGTGACTTCCTGCTGACCCCGCCGGCCTGGCTCGAAGGCGGGCAACTGCAGTTCCTGCTCGGCACCGACGAACTGGGTCGCGACCTGCTGTCGCGCTTGATCCAGGGGTCGCGCCTGTCGCTGATGATCGGCTTGTCGTCGGTGGTCATGTCGCTGATCCCGGGGATCCTGCTGGGCCTGTTCGCCGGGTTCTTCCCGCGGCTTCTAGGCCCGACCATCATGCGCCTGATGGACATCATGCTGGCCCTGCCCTCCTTGCTGCTGGCCGTGGCGATTGTCGCCATCCTCGGCCCTGGCCTGATCAACACCGTGATCGCCATCGCCATCGTGTCCCTGCCGTCTTACGTGCGCCTGACCCGCGCCGCGGTGATGGGCGAGTTGAACCGTGACTACGTGACGGCCGCGCGCCTGGCCGGTGCCGGCCTGCCGCGCCTGATGTTCATCACCGTGCTGCCCAACTGCATGGCACCGCTGATCGTCCAGGCCACCCTGAGTTTCTCCTCGGCGATTCTCGATGCCGCGGCCCTGGGCTTCCTCGGCCTGGGCGTACAACCGCCAACGCCGGAGTGGGGCACCATGCTGGCCTCGGCTCGCGATTACATCGAACGCGCCTGGTGGGTCGTGAGCCTGCCCGGCCTGACCATTTTGCTCAGCGTGCTGGCAATCAACCTGATGGGCGACGGCCTGCGCGATGCGCTGGACCCGAAACTCAAGAACGCCGCCTGAGGAGATTCCCATGTCACTGTTAGAAATCAAGAATCTCAACGTGCGCTTCGGCGACAAGACCGCCGTTCCGGTGGTCGACGGGCTCGACATTAGCGTGGACAAGGGCGAAGTCCTGGCCATCGTTGGCGAGTCGGGGTCGGGTAAATCGGTGACCATGATGGCGCTGATGGGCCTGATCGAGCACCCCGGCATCGTCACCGCCGACGCCCTGAACTTTGACGGCAAGAACATGCTCAAGCTGAGCAACCGTCAACGCCGGCAGATCGTCGGCAAAGACCTGGCCATGGTCTTCCAGGACCCCATGACCGCGCTGAACCCGAGCTACACCGTCGGTTTCCAGATTGAAGAAGTGCTGCGCCTGCACCTGAAAATGTCCGGCCGCGCCGCGCGCAAGCGCGCCATCGAACTGCTGGAAAAAGTCGAGATCCCCGGCGCCGCCAGCCGCATGGACGCCTACCCGCACCAACTCTCCGGCGGCATGAGCCAGCGTGTGGCCATTGCCATGGCGATTGCCGGCGAACCCAAGCTGCTGATCGCCGACGAACCGACCACCGCCCTCGATGTGACCATTCAGGCGCAGATCATGGACCTGCTCCTGGCCCTGCAGAAAGAGCAGGACATGGGCCTGGTGCTGATCACCCACGACCTCGCCGTGGTTGCCGAAACCGCCCAGCGCGTGTGCGTGATGTACGCCGGTCAAGCGGTGGAAGTCAGCCAGGTGCCACAGCTGTTCGACATTCCCGCGCACCCGTACAGCGAAGCCCTGCTCAAGGCGATTCCGGAGCACAGCCTCGGTGAATCGCGCCTGGCCACCCTGCCGGGCATCGTTCCGGGGCGTTATGACCGTCCGCAGGGTTGCCTGCTGTCGCCACGCTGCCCCTACGTGCAGGACAACTGCCGCGCCCAACGCCCGGCCCTCGACCCGAAAAGCAACAGCCTCGCTCGCTGCTTCTATCCCTTGAATCAGGAGGTGGCGTAATGGCCGTCGTTCTCACCGCCCGTGACCTGACCCGTCACTACGAAGTCTCCCGCGGCCTGTTCAAGGGCCACGCCACCGTGCGTGCGCTCAACGGCGTGTCGTTCGAACTGGAAGCCGGCAAGACCCTGGCCGTGGTCGGCGAATCCGGTTGTGGCAAGTCGACCCTGGCCCGCGCCCTGACGCTGATCGAAGAGCCCTCCTCCGGCTCGCTGAAAATCGCCGGCCAGGAAGTCACCGGGGCCAACAAGGCCGAACGCAAGCAGTTGCGCAAAGACGTGCAGATGGTGTTCCAGAGCCCGTATGCGTCGCTCAACCCGCGGCAGAAAATCGGTGACCAGTTGGCCGAGCCGCTGCTGATCAACACCCACCTGAGCGCCGCCGAACGGCGCGAGAAAGTCCAGGCGATGATGAAGCAGGTGGGCTTGCGTCCCGAGCACTACCAACGCTATCCGCACATGTTCTCCGGCGGCCAGCGCCAGCGGATCGCCCTGGCCCGGGCGATGATGCTGCAACCCAAGGTGCTGGTGGCGGACGAACCGACCTCGGCGCTGGACGTGTCGATCCAGGCCCAGGTGCTGAACCTGTTCATGGACCTGCAGCAGGAATTCAACACCGCCTACGTGTTCATCTCCCACAACCTGGCGGTGGTCCGTCATGTGGCCGACCACGTGATGGTGATGTACCTCGGCCGGCCGGTGGAAATGGGCCCCAAAGAGGACATCTACACCCGTCCCCT
>NZ_CAXAQF010000047.1:0-4505 GCF_963970735.1 Pseudomonas sp. RA_35y_Pfl2_P32 | reverse complement strand
CGGACAAGCCGAAAATCAAGATCGTCGGCGAACTGCCCAACCCGCTCAACCCACCGCCCGGCTGCGCCTTCCACAAACGCTGCCCGTACGCCACCGAGCGCTGCAGCAACGAAGAGCCGGCCCTGCGTTTGCTCGACAGCCGGCAGGTGGCGTGTCACTACGCGGAAGACATCAGCGACTGAGCCACAAGTGGGCGTTCGATACAGGGCAGTTTCTGCGCAGAAGCGCACGATCGAATCGGATCCGCTTCGCCAGAAAAAGCAGCAGATCGACAAATTTGACCCTCAGGCAGTAAGCTCAATGGCGATTCCGGACGCGAGACCGCAACTACAGGGTCTTCCTCAATGCATCACAGGGACGGGCTTAACCATGGGCTTTTTAGATCGGTTGTTTGGTGGACGCTTTACCATGCCTCCCCCTGAGGAAACCAACCTCAGCGCTTCAGCCATCATGAAAGAACTGCGACCCGAGCGAAGCGATCCCGCCCAGAAAAAAGCACTCGAGGTTTTTGCCCAAGCGCTGGTAGCGGTCATTCCGGAAAAAGAGGGCGCCAGACTGGTCAGGCGCGTTATGCGCAGATACGCGATGGGAGATGACGCCGCCAGTGCCCTCGCGGAAGGGTTTGTGAATGACTCAACGGGACAAAAACTGGAAAGCCTCGTGCTCCTTAGCGTGGATTGGCAGGGTTATGACGTGTTTGAGTATCAAGCGCCCTATCTGGTCAGCGCCAGTGGTTTGCAAGCACCCTACGCTTACGTGAGGGAAGGCGCGTCATCGATGCCAGAGGTTCTCGGCAACTTTGATCAGTGGCTGGCGCAGTTCGGTAAACGTTATCTTCACCTGGACTGTGGAAGTGACAATTACGACGGTGTGATTGTTGACACTGACAGGCTGGAAGAAATCATTGGGCTGGCTGGACGAGCTGGAATCAACGTCAGCCTTGAGCACTTCTAGCGATGGCGACTGGCGGAAATAATCGCGAGCCTTAAGTCGGTGCCATCAACGGTCGCTGAGTTGCTGGTGCATCGTCGATGCCCTTGCAACCCGACTCCCAGGAAAACCTCCCCTCAGGGTCAAAGGAACGCTCATGAATAAAGCGATGATTTGCGGCTTGGTGCTCACACTCACGTCTTCTGTGTGCTGGGCTGCTGACAAGGTGACCACTGTACCGGTCAGCTTTGCCAAAGGCGCCAACAGTGCCCAGGTCAACGGTAAACTCAAGGGCTTTGACACTGTCCAGTACACCTTGTCGGCGATGTCCGGCCAACGTATGACTGTGCAGATCTCCGGCAGTCACAATGCGAACTTCAACGTATTCTCCCCCGGCGACCAACCGGGCCAGTCCAGTGCCCTAGGCAGTGGCGGGGTTGGCTCGGACTGGACTGGAGCGCTACCGGCGTCGGGCAAGTACACCGTGCAGGTTTTTCAGATGCGCGCCTCAGCCAGACGCGGTGAGGCTGTGCCATACACCATCAGCTTCAGCATCAAGTGATTGATCTGGGTACTCCTCCTGAATGAATCTGAATGCAGATACGCCAGCAAGGGTGTACTGCCGAAGCACAGCAGCCAATCCGCGGTGTTTGCGACATGACTGTTCGTACACCGCGAGTGACCTTACTGCTGGGGTCACTACGACCGCCCGCCCTCATTACCGTGCTTGATGTCTGTTTGCTGACGCCCTAGATTGTCGGCTTTCATGGAGGATACTGACTGATGGCACGCGTAAGTTTGATACTGACACCCGGTTTTGCAGACTGGGAATATGCATTCATTGCTGGAACCGCGTCGCCGTTTTACGGGATCGACGTCCGCTTTTTCGCGCCGACTACGGGGCAGTTCCACTCCCAGGGCGGATTGGCTGTCACCGTCGATAGCGGTCTGCAGCAGTGCCTGGACTGGCAACCGGAAGTTGTGGTCGTCATTGGCGGAACGGCCTGGGAAGGTGCCCATGCACCGGACATTTCAGACTTTCTTCAGGCCAGTCGTTCACGTGGAGCGACCATTGCCGGTATCTGTGGGGGGACCCTGGCGCTGGCCAGAGCCGGGCTTCTCGACACAGTGCCTCATACCTCGAACAGCCCTGACTTCCTGCAAGACAATGCCCAAGGTTACGCGGGGCACTCGCTTTATCGAAACAGTCCGGTAGCGGTGATTGCGGACCGCATCATTACGGCCCCCGGCCCGGCCCCCGTCAGTTTCACCTGCGCCGTGTTCGACGCTGCCGGGCTGTCTTCGCAGAGCATTGCGCAGTTCAGGGCCATGTTGGCCGCGGAACATCGGTGAGATACCGTACATGCACAACACAAATGTGTGACGACACCGAACCCTGTAGGAGCGAGCCTGCTCGCGATGGACGTCAAGGATGACGCGTTTTATCTGAATCAACCCAGTAGAGGGACAGATCTATTTTCCGGAAACGTAAAGCTGTCCCCTTTACAGGCCTGCAACGGCAAAGTTAAAAGGATTCATACAGCTCGACAGCCCAAACTAAAAGGACATGGAATGCTGCAAATTCTGGGTAAAGCATCGTCAATCAATGTGCGAAAGGTACTCTGGGCATGTGCTGAGATCGGAATACCCTTTGAACAAGAGGATTGGGGTTCTGGCTTCAGGTCTACGTGCACGCCCGAGTTCATTTCGATGAACCCCAATGCCATGGTGCCGGTGATCAAGGACGGCGACTTCGTGCTGTGGGAGTCCAATACGATCATTCGGTACCTGGCTTCCCACTATGACGCAACTCTTCTCTATCCAGTTCAATCGAGAGCCAGGGCACGAGTGGACCAATGGATAGATTGGCAAGCAGCGGACCTCAATAAATCGTGGATATATGCCTTCATGTCGTTGGTCAGGCAGTCGCCGGCGCATCAAGACGGCAACGTGTTGGCGGCCTCTTGCGATCAATGGGCGAGGCACATGGAGATCCTGGATCGACAGCTAGAATCAACAGGGGCCTACATCAGCGGCAACGCATTTACTCTGGCAGACATACCGATAGGTCTGTCGGTGAATAGGTGGTTTGAAACACCGCTCGCTCATCCGAACTTACCTGCCGTGCGTGCCTATTACGAACGGTTGACTCTGCGACCTGCCTACCGCCAGCACGGAAGAAACGGCACGCCATGACAGGAGGTCCCCTCTACTCCATTTTCCACGGCCAGTTCGCGCATGATCCGAAAGTAGATCAAGGACAAATCCAGGATACTTAAAGGGCTAGTACTGACCTACTTCCAAGAGTCGTACGGCACACCAAACTTCTCGACATAGGCTTGGGATACATCAGAGAGTGAGTCGTACTCACCACCAGACTTACCTTCATACGGGCCGCGCGGATCAATTACGGCTTTTACCGTAGTGACCTCGATCGGTGTCATGCAGGGGCCGCCTACCCAGACTCTGGCGATACCTCCGGGGACCAGCCTTATGCCGATCGAATCACGATAGCCAGTGATCCATTTCCCATCGGCCGCGCAGAACACGTTCTCCCCCTTGCGCATGACCTCTCGAGTGGCTTCGGGGATTTTTATCACCATCAGGTAGGTTTGCGGTTCGACCAGCGATTGCCAGCGGACATAGAGCTGTTTGGGCAAGTCAGCCCCTGTTACGTTTTTACCTTTACCGATGCCAGCTCTTTTCGGCCAGCCATGTGGATCACCGGAGTTGTTGGGGGGAGTTAGTATTGACGCGGTGCCACTCATCGCACGTGGGTAGATGTGGTCTTGAATATCGACCACATCGGCTGTTTCGATCCAGACTTCCATGTAGTCAGGAGCCGAGAACCCCAGGTACCAGGATTTGTAAGGCATTGACTGGCTGCTGGCGAATGTGCAGCCACTGAGCAGGAAAACGCTAAGAACGATACGGATAAAATTACTCATTAGGATGCACCGTGCGCACAGAGTTTTCGTCTGGTCGATTAATGAAGACGATGTTCAGGTCGCTATTGTTACGGTTTTTTGCGGCGTTCCAGTTATCGGAGATATGAACATAACGCTGGAACAGCAGTGCCTCCTCCTGCGGAGTCAGCCCTGTTGTTTTGCTTTTCCCCTGAGCGTAGGCCATCAGTTTTTTGCAGATGGGAACGAGGTCCGCGGGTAACGCAAGTCGCGGATTTTTTTCGGGGATCTGTCGAAAAGGCACTCCATTTTCCACGGCCAGTTCGCGCATGATCCGAAAGTAGATCAAGGACAAATCCAGGATACTTAAAGGGTCAGTACTGACCTACTTCCAAGAGTCGTACGGCACACCAAACTTCTCGACATAGGCTTTGGAAACCGCTGAAAGAGGCCGGTGGTGACCACCAGACTTACCTTCATACGGGCCGCGCGGATCAATCACGGCTTTTACCGTAGTGACCTCGATCGGTGTCATGCAGGGACCGCCTACCCAGACTCTGGCGATACCTCCGGGGACCAGCCTTATGCCGATCGAATCACGATAGCCAGTGATCCATTTCCCATCGGCCGCGCAGAACACGTTCTCCCCCTTGCGCATGACCTCTCGAG
>NZ_CAXAQF010000046.1:0-5300 GCF_963970735.1 Pseudomonas sp. RA_35y_Pfl2_P32 | reverse complement strand
AAAGGAGTTTTTACCCAGGTCGATGGCGGCGATAGCTACGTTGTTCATGAGAATGGTCTCCGATGGGCCCCTTGCGAAAGCTTAGTGAGCTATCGCAAGGGGCGGTGGGGGTAACCATTTCATTAGTTACCCGGCACGGCCCGCCATGAGAATGTCGCGGGTAGCCACCACCGTTGCGTACTCCCCCTGCAAATTACCCAGCGACATGGCATGCACCTCCTGCGCCGAATGCCACTGGCCAAAAAAATCCTGCTTGTCGAAGGTGTAGCAGGCGTCCTCCACGACCCAGGCCTCATACCCCAGGTTGCCGGCCGTGCGCGCCGTGGCCTCCACCGAGTTGTTCGTCGCCACGCCGACGATGATCAGTTGGCTGACTCCCCCTCGTTGTAAATCCGCTGCCAGCTCGGTTGCGCAGAATGCATCCGGCACCTGTTTCTGGATCACCGGTTCACCCGCCAAGGGCATGAACCGCGGCTGAAATTCCACACCCGACTGTTGCGGCCAGAACACCGACTCCGGCGAGCGGGACAAATGCTGCACATGAATCACTGGCCTCGCCCTGGCGCGCCACTGTTCGAGCAGTTCGGCAATGCGCTCCTCGGCCTGTGGATTGTTGCGCGGCCCGAGCCGGGGCTGATGGATACCTTTTTGCTGATCGATCAGGATCAAGGTGGCGTTTGCCTGCAGTTGCATGGCGCTATTCTCCTCTGCCAATAGCCAAACGCCCACTTCAACACCTTCATTGACCGGACGCAAACCGGCCTATGGTCGAAAATTCCGTGATTTATCCGACAAACCCTCAAATAAGCTCGGCCCCTGCTTGCGCGGCCCTCGGTCGCTCACTAACGTAGCGCCTTTCTTGGTACGGAGCTTTGCCATGGCCTCGCCAGCCTTTACATCTTTTCTTCCCCGGTTCGGCGTTGCCGCAGCAGTGACCAGTGTGCTCAGCCTTAGCGGTTGCCAGACCTGGAATGCCCAGGACACGCTACCGCCGACCTCCGGTGTGCAACCGCTCAAAGGGCTGGCGCAGAACGTCTCCGTGCGACGCAATGCCATGGGTATGCCGCTGATCGAAAGCAGCACCTTCCACGACGCCTTGTTCACCCTTGGTTATGTACACGCCACCGATCGCATCTACCAGATGGTCAGCATGCGCTTGCTGGCCCAGGGTCGCCTGGCGCAAATGTCGGGTCCCCAGATGCTCGACGCCGACCGTTACATGCGCGCCGTGAACCTGAAGAAAAGCGCCGACGAACTCTACAAAGCCTCCTCGCCTCGCCTCAAACGCTTCTTTGACGTCTATGCCCGCGGGGTCAACGCGTACCTGTTCCGCTACCGCGACAAGCTGCCGGCAGACTTGGCCGCCACCGGCTACCAACCGGAGTACTGGAAACCGGAAGACTCGGCGCTGATTTTCTGCCTGCTGAACTTCAGCCAGTCGGCCAACCTGCCGCAGGAAATTTCCGCACTGGTCATGGCGCAAACTGTCACCCAGGACAAGCTGGCGTGGCTGTCGCCGTCCTATCCGGACGAAAAACTACCGTTGGCGGAAACCGACAAACTCCAGGGCATCAAGCTCAACGGCACTATCCCCGGCCTTGCCGAGGTGGCGAACGCTGGCGAGCAACTGGGCGCCTTGAACATGCTCGGCGGCACGGCCTCGAACAACTGGGCGATCGCCCCACAACGCAGCCGCAGCGGTAAAAGCCTGCTGGCCGGTGACAGCCAGATGCCGATCGGCGTGCCGTCACTGTGGAGCTACGTGCAGATTCGCGCACCGAAGTACCAGGCGGCCGGCGTTACCATTGCCGGTTTGCCGATGGTCCTGGCCGGCTTCAACGGCCAGGTGGCCTGGAGCATGACGGCAGTGCTGGGCGACAACCAGGACCTGTTCCTGGAAAAACTCAAGCGCCAGGGTAGTGGCCTGAGCTACGAGGTTGCGGGTAAATGGCAGCCGGTAATGGTGCGCAACGAAACCTACTTCATCAAAGGCCAGCGCCCGATTCGCGAAGCGGTGTACGAAACCCGCCACGGCGCCTTGCTCAACAGCGCCCAGGGCACTGCGTTAGGCAACGGGTTCGGCCTGGCCTTGCAGCAACCGAACTTGACCGACGACAAGAGCCTGGATGCCTTCTTCGACTTGTCGCGTGCGCAAAGTATGGAAAAAGCCTCGGACGCCAGCCGGGAAATCCGCGCGATTGCACTGAACATGGTGTTTGCCGACGCTCGCAACATCGGCTGGCAGGTCACTGGCCGCTTCCCCAACCGTCGCGAAGGCGAAGGCTTGCTGCCATCCCCCGGCTGGGAAGGCCGCTACGACTGGGACGGCTACGCCGACCCGATGCTCCATCCATATGACCAGGACCCGGCGCAAGGCTGGCTCGGCACCGCTAACCAACGGGTAATTCCTCAGGGTTACGGCATGCAGCTGTCCAACTCGTGGGCCGCCCCCGAGCGCGGCGAACGCATCGCCGAACTGGCAGGGAGCGGTAAGCAGGACAGTCGCAGCATGATTGCCATGCAATACGACCAGACCACTCTGTTCGCTGCCAAACTGAAGAACATGTTCGAGGCACCCGGCATGTCGGCGCCACTCAAACACGCCATCGCCGCCCTGCCCGCCGCTGAAGCCGGCAAGGCGCGTGAAGCCTTCGGCCGCCTGATGGCGTTTGACGGCAAGCTCAGCCCGACCTCGACCGACGCGGCGATCTACGAGCTGTTCCTACAGGCCAGCCTGCAGCAGATCTTCCTCGACGAACTGGGGCCGCAGACCAGCCCGGCCTGGAAGGCTTTTGTCACCAGCGGCAAGTCCTCCTACTCGGCCCAGGCTGACCATTTGCTTGGCCGCGAAGACAGCCCGCTCTGGGATGACGCCCGCACCGCGCAAAAGGAAGACAAGCCGGCGATCCTCGCCCGCAGCCTGGCCGCCGCCATTGCGGCTGGCGAAAGCCAGATGGGCGGCGACCGCAAAGCCTGGCAATGGGGAAAACTGCACCACTATGAATGGAAGGACGTGCGCGGCCAGACGGTCCGCGCGCCCCTGTCCGCCGGTGGCGATCACACCACCCTGAACATGGCCGCCTACACCTGGGGCCAGGACTTCAACGTCACCCTGGCACCGGCGATGCGCTTTATCGTCGACTTCGGGCAGGCCGAACCGTTGCTGGCGCAAAACGGCAGTGGTCAGTCCGGCAACCCGGCCAGCCCCAGCTACCTGAACGGTATCGAGCCGTGGCTCAAGGGCCAGTACCAGAGCCTGCCGATGCAGCCGCAGAACTTCGACAAGGTGTACGGCAAGACGCGCCTGACCCTGGTGCCGGGCAAGTAAACCAGCCGCAAACACTCCCTGGGCAGCACCGGTTCAGCCAGCCCAGGCTTCACGCGGGTGCAGTCAATCTTTCGCGCCCGTTTTTGGGCGCGAATCTGCTCCGGACTTTTGTTGAATCATCTTTTAAAACGCTTGTTCGGGACTCTGGTTCGGAAATTGCTACTTTCATAAGGTCTTACGCTTTCCAGTAACAATACTTCTGCGCCACAAGCGCTCATATTGGTTCTTAGGGATTGAATAATGAAAAAAGCATTGCTGACCCTTTCTGCACTGGCGTTGTGCATGGCCGCGGGTTCCGCGCTGGCCAAAGAATACAAAGAGTTGCGTTTTGGTGTTGACCCCTCCTACGCGCCGTTTGAATCCAAAGCGGCAGACGGCAGCCTGGTGGGCTTCGATATCGACCTGGGCAATGCGATCTGCGCCGAATTGAAGGTCAAGTGCAAATGGGTCGAAAGCGATTTCGACGGCATGATCCCGGGCCTGAAGGCCAATAAATTCGACGGTGTCATCTCTTCGATGACCGTTACCGAGGCCCGCGAGAAGGTTATCGACTTCTCCAACGAGCTGTTTTCCGGCCCCACCTCCTTCGTGTTCAAGAAGGGTTCCGGGCTGACCGCCGATACCGCATCGCTCAAGGGCAAGGCTGTCGGTTACGAGCAAGGCACCATCCAGGAAGCCTACGCCAAGGCCGTGCTGGACAAGGCTGGGGTCAAGACCAAGGCTTACGCCAACCAGGACCAGGTCTACGCCGACCTGATTTCCGGGCGCCTCGATGCGTCGATCCAGGACATGCTGCAAGCCGAACTGGGCTTCTTGAAGTCCCCACAAGGGGTCGGCTATGAAGTCAGCCAGCCCGTCGACAGCCCGCTGTTGCCGGCCAAGACAGCTATCGGTATCTCTAAAGGTAACAAAGAGCTGAAGGCTCTTCTCGATAAAGGTATCAAAGCGTTACACGATGATGGCACCTACGCCACCATTCAAAAGAAACACTTTGGTGATCTGAATCTGTACAGCGGCAAATAATGCCCGGCGCCCATCCTCGTGATGGGCGCCTTTTTTTCGCTATCAGGTTGCTGACTTCATGTTTGAACAACTCCTACAAAACCTGGGGCTCTCGGCCTTCAGCTTGAAAGGCTTCGGCCCCCTGCTGATGCAAGGCACCTGGATGACCATCCAATTATCGGTACTGTCGCTGCTGGTGGCCGTGTTACTCGGCCTCCTGGGCGCCAGCGCCAAACTCTCAGCCTCCAGGCTGCTGCGTATTCCGGCGCAGTGCTACACCACGCTGATTCGCGGGGTACCCGACCTGGTGCTGATGCTGCTGATTTTCTACAGCCTGCAAACCTGGCTGACCTCCCTGACGGACCTGCTGGAATGGGAATACATCGAGATCAACCCGTTCAGCGCCGGGGTCATCACCCTGGGCTTTATCTACGGTGCCTATTTCACCGAAACCTTCCGTGGCGCGATCCTCGCCGTGCCCCGCGGCCAGGTTGAAGCCGCCACCGCTTACGGCCTCAAGCGCGGCCAGCGCTTTCGCTACGTGGTTTTCCCGCAGATGATGCGTTTCGCCTTGCCGGGTATCGGTAACAACTGGATGGTGATGCTCAAGGCCACCGCGCTGGTGTCGATCATCGGCCTGGCCGACCTGGTCAAGGCTGCCCAGGACGCCGGCAAAAGTACCTACCAGCTGTTTTACTTCCTGGTGCTGGCCGCGTTGATCTACCTGTTGATCACCAGCGCATCGAACGTTGTCCTGCGCTGGCTGGAACGGCGTTATGCCGCCGGTGCCCGGGAGGCCGTACGATGATCGAACTTCTGCAAGAGTACTGGCGCCCCTTCCTATACAGCGACGGGTACCACATCACTGGCCTGGCGATGACGATGTGGCTGCTCAGTGCCTCGATCTGCATCGGTTTCCTGGTGTCGATCCCGCTGTCGATTGCCCGGGTTTCCCCGCGCTTCTACATCC
>NZ_CAXAQF010000045.1:0-11393 GCF_963970735.1 Pseudomonas sp. RA_35y_Pfl2_P32 | reverse complement strand
CAATCGCCTCGGGCACACGGGCGGCCTGGCGCTCGAACTGGTGCACCAGGTCGAAATCGGCCACCCCGTGATCGTGGGCGTTACCGGCAGCCAGTACCGCCGCCCGTTCGCTGGCGCCCAGTAACGGGGCCCGCCCCAGCGCCCGAGCGGGCTCGGCCAGCAGGGCCTCAAGTAGTTGCAGGAAATGCCCGGCCAGGCGCTCGATGCTGGCGCGTTCGAACAGATCGCTGGCGTAATTGAAGGTGCAATCGAACTGCTGCTCACCACGCTGATCGACAAACAGCCCCAGATCCACCTGGGCGGTACGCCGTTCGCTCGGCAGGCTCGACAACTGCAGGCCCGGCAATTGATCGCGCAGCGCCACATCATGCCGCTGCAGGCTGAACAGCACCTGGAACAGCGGGTTGTGACTGAGGCTGCGTTGCGGTTGCAGCGCTTCGACCAGTTGCTCGAAGGGCAGGTCCTGGTGCGCCTGGGCCGCTAGCACGCTGTCGCGTACCTGCCGCACCAGGGCGCTGAACGGCTGCGCGCTATCGATGCGGGTGCGCAGCACCTGGGTGTTGACGAACAGGCCGATCAGCCCCTCGCACTCGCCGCGCAAGCGGTTGGCCACCGGCACCCCGACGCACAGGTCATCCTGGCGGCTCAGGCGTTGCAGCAATACATTGAAGGCCGCCAGCAACAGCATGAACGGCGTGACGTGATGGGCCTGGGCCTGACGCACCAGATTGGCCGCCAGTGTGCCCGGCAGGCTGACGCTGACACTCGCGCCACGATTGCTCTGCTGCGCAGGACGCGGGTGATCGGCCGGCAACTCAAGGATGCGCGGGGCCCCCTCCAGTTGCGCCTGCCAATAGTCGAGCTGACGCTTGCCCTCCCCGCCGGCCAGCCAGTCACGCTGCCACAGGGCATAGTCGATGTACTGGATCGGCAAGGCCGCCAGTGCCGAGTCAGCAGCCGCACACTCGGCGGCATACAACTGGCCCAGTTCGCGGACCAGGATGTCCATCGACCAGCCATCACCCACCATATGGTGCAGGGTCAACAGCACGTGGTGCTGTTGCTCCCCCAGGCGCAGCAATTGGCCGCGCAGCAAGGGGCCTTGGACCAGGTCGAACGCCGCGTGCGCCTGGTGCGTGCGCAAGGCCGCCGCTTCAGCCTGGGGATCGGCGGCGGCGCGCAGGTCGCTGAACGACAGGGCAAAGCCGCTTGCCGGCAGCACCTGCTGATAGACCTCGCCGGCCTCGCTCGGGAAGCAGGTGCGCAGCGCTTCGTGGCGCTCGAGCAAGCCGCTGAAGGCGCGCTCCAGGGCCAGTCGGTCCAGCGCGCCCACCAGCTCCAGGGCCACCGGCATGTTGTAGGCATCGCTGGCGGGGTCCAGTTGCCAGAGGAACCACATCCGTTGCTGGGCAAACGACAACGGCGCACGGGCCGGGCGTTCACGGCGCAGCGGGCCATCGACCGATGTGCTGCGGCTACGCTCAAGGGCCAAGGCCAGGCCTGCCACGTTCGGCGTATCGAACAGCGTGCGCAGCGGCAACTCGATGGCGAACACTTCACGGATCTTCGAAACGATGCGCACCGCCAGCAGCGAATGACCGCCAATCTCGAAGAAATCGTCGTCGCGGCCGACCTGCTCCACCCCCAACACCGATTGCCAGACCGCCGCCAGCAGCGTTTCGCGCTCACCTTGCGGGGCCTGGTAGCTGCGTGCCTGCCATTGCGGCGCGGGCAGCGCCTTGCGGTCAAGCTTGCCATTGGGGCTCAGCGGCATGCTCGCCAGGTACAGCAACTGGGCCGGCACCATGTAGTCCGGCAGGTGCTCACGCAAATGCTCGCGCAAGGCGTCCAGCCACCCTTGGGGGTCTGCCTGCGGGCTGTCGGGCGTGACATAACCCACCAACTGCGCCCCCGCATCGCCCGGCCAGGCCACCACCACCGCCTCGCGTACCACGGCATGCTCCAGCAGCCGCGCCTCAATTTCGCCCAGTTCGATACGCAGGCCGCGCAGCTTGACCTGATGGTCGATCCGGCCGACATAGTCGATCACCCCGTCCGGGCGCCAGCGCGCCAGGTCGCCGGTGCGGTACATGCGCTCGCCCCCGGCGCCAAACGGATCGGCGACAAACCGCTCGGCCGTCAGCCCCGCCCGCCCCAGGTAACCCCGCGCCAGGTTGGCGCCGGCGATGTACAGCTCGCCCGCCACCCCCACCGGCACCGGCTGCAACTGGCTGTCGAGAATCATCAAGCGGGTGTTGGCGATCGGCCGGCCGATGGGCACGCTGTGCCGACCCGGCTCGTCGACGCAATGCCAGTAGCTGACATCGATGGCCGCTTCGGTGGGTCCATAAAGGTTGTGCAGCGCCGCGTGGTGGTGCTGCTGGAATTGCTGCTGCAGCTCATGGGGCAGCGCCTCGCCACTGCACATCACCTGGCGCAGCCCGCTGCAGGCCGCCAGCTCGCCGGCGGCAACAAACGCCTGGAGCATCGACGGCACGAAGTGCAGTGTGCTGATGCGCTGTTCGACGATCACCTGACGCAGGCGCGCCGGATCCCGGTGCGCGCCAGGCTCGGCGATCACCAGCGTGGCGCCGGCCAGCCACGGCCAGAAGAACTCCCACACCGACACGTCAAAACTGAAGGGGGTTTTTTGCAGGACCCGATCATGGCCATCCAGGCGATATTCGTCCTGCATCCATTGCAGGCGATTGAGCAGGCCCGCGTGATGGTTGCCCACGCCTTTCGGCCGGCCGGTGGAGCCTGAGGTGTAGATGCAGTAGGCCAGGCTCTGCGGCGGGTAATCGATGGCGGGCGCGTGCTCGGGCTGGCCGTCGGTCTGTGCCCAGTCGCGGTCCAGGCACCACACCGGCGCGTTGCAGGCCGGCAAGCGCCCGAGCAGCGCTTGCTGAGTGAGCAATAACGGTACGTTGCTGTCTTCGAGCATGAAGGCCAGGCGATCGGCCGGATAGTCCGGATCCAGCGGCAGATAGGCGCCGCCCGCCTTGACGATCGCGAGCAGCGCGATGGCCAGCTCTGCCGACCGCTCGGCGAATACGCCAACCCGCACATCACAACCCACCCCTTGGCTGCGCAGCCAATGGGCCAGGCGGTTGGCCCGCGCCTCAAGCTCGGCATAGCTGAACTGGCGCTCACCGAAGACCAACGCACAGGCGTGGGGGGTGTTGTGCGCCTGCTGGCTTATCAGCTGCGGCAGCATCGGTACCTGGCGGTAGTCGCGCTCGGTGGCGTTCCAGCCTTGCAGCAGTTGCTCGCGCTCGTCCGAGGCCAGCAAGGGCAGACACTCCACCGCCTCCTCCGGCGCCAGGGCAATCGCCTGCAGCAAACGCAGGAAGTGCCCACCCAGGCGCGCGATGGTGCCTGGCTCGAACACGTCAGTGGCATAGCCCAAGCTGGCGAGCAACTGGCCGTCGGCGCACTCGCGGGTGTCCAGGACCAGGTCGAACTGGGTGCTGCGGCGGGCGCCAGCCAGCGCCTCGACCGTCAGCCCCGGCAGCGTCAGGCTGGCCAGGCTGTCGACCCGGTCGTGGTTGAACAGCACCTGGAACAGCGGGTTGTGGCTGAGGCTGCGTTGCGGCTGCAAGGCCTCGACCAGTTGCTCGAACGGCAGGTCCTGATGGGCCTGGGCATCCAGCACGTCGTCGCGGACCTGGGCCAGCAGCCGGCCGAACGAGGCCTGGCCGTCGATCTGCAGGCGCACTACCTGGGTGTTGACGAAGAAGCCCACCAGGCCCTCGGTTTCCTCCTGCTGACGGCCGCCGATGGGCACGCCGATCCGCAGGTCGCGCTGACCGCTGTAGCGCATCAGCAGCACGCCAAAGGCTGCCAGCAACAGCATGAACAGCGAACTGCCCTGTTCCAGCGCCAGGCGCTGCAGGTGCTGCGCCAGTGCCGGGGTCACGGCGAATTCGAAGCTGTCGCCACGAAAGCTCTGCTGGGCCGCACGTGGGTGGTCCAGGGGCAGCTCAAGCAGCGGATGCTCATGGCCCAGGTGCCGGGACCAGTGCGCCAGCTGGCGCTCGCATTCGCCGCTGGCCAGCCATTGCCGCTGCCACACGGCAAAGTCGGCATACTGGATCGCCAACGCTGGCAACTGCGCGACCGAGCCTTCGCACCGGGCGCGGTAACAGCGGGCAAATTCCTCCAGCAACAGTTTCACCGAGGCACCGTCGGCAATGATGTGGTGCAGGGTGAGCAACAGCACGTGCTCCTCGGCCGCCAGGCGCACCAGGCACACGCGCATCAGCGGGCCAGCGGCCAGGTCAAAGCCGTAGCTTGCTTCCTCGGCCATGCGCTGCGCCAGTTGGGCTTCCCGCTCATCGGCCGCCAGGTGTTGCAGGCTGACTTCGCTGAAGGCCAACGGCAGATCGTCGATGACCCGCTGGCACACCCGCTCGCCATCGTCCTCAAATACCGTACGCAGCGCCGAATGGCGCATCTGCAGTTGGGCGAATGCGCCCTGCAACGCCGTCACCCGCAGCGTGCCACGCAAGCGCAGGCCACCCGCAATGTTGTAGGCCGCACTGTCGGGGGCCAGTTGCCACAGGAACCACAGGCGCTGCTGGTTGAAAGACAGCGGTGCGCCATCGGCATGGGGCAGCGCGCGCAACGCCGGCGCGGTGCTGGCGCTCGTCGGCTGCGCCAAGGTCAGTGCCAGGTCGCGCAAGCGCGGGGTATCGAACAGTTGGCGCACCGGCACGTCCAGGCCCAGGCGTTTCTTCAGGCGTGCCACCACTTGCACCGCCAGCAACGAATGGCCGCCCAGTTCGAAGAAATGATCGAGCGCCCCCACTTGCGGCAGGCCCAGCACTTCGCTCCAGATCTGCGCCAGCAGTTGCTCGTGCTCGCCCTCCGGGGCCTGGTAGCCTTCGCTGTCCGCCTGCCAGACCGGCTCGGGCAACTGGTTGCGGTCCAGCTTGCCGTTGGCGTTGCGCGGCAACTGCGGCATCACCATGATCCGTGCCGGCACCATGTAATCCGGCAATTGCTCGCGCAGCAGCGCCCGCAGTTCAGCGCCCAACTGCGCGTCATCAGCCGCGACATAGGCCACCAGTTGTTTGCCGGTGAGGGTTTCGCGCGCCACCACCAGCGCTTCGCGCACCCGGGCGTCGGCCCGCAGGCGCGCCTCGATCTCCCCCGGCTCAATGCGAAAACCACGGACCTTGATCTGATGGTCGACCCGGCCCAGGTAATCGAGGATGCCGTCGGCGCGCTGGCGCACCAGGTCGCCGGTGCGGTACAGGCGCGCACCTGGCGCGCCGAACGGGTCGGCGACGAAGCGTTCGGCCGTCAGCCCCGGGCGCTGGAAATAGCCCCGGGCCAGACCTTCGCCACCCAGGTACAGCTCGCCACACACGCCCGTCGACACCGGGTTCAGGTCTGCGTCCAGGACCCAGGCACTGCGCGCACCCACGCGGTCGCCGATCGGCGCGTAACCGGCCTGGCATTGATCGGCCGGGCCGGCTTTCCAGATCAGTGGCGTGACCACCGTCTCGGTCGGCCCGTAGCCGTTGATGATCCACGCCGGGCGCAAGGCCTGGCGCACGTGCTCGAAACTGGCGTGGGGGACCGCGTCCCCGCCAAAGCAGTAGACCCGCACCGCTGGCACATCCTCCCGGCCCTCGGCATGCTCGGCAATCTGCTGCAGGTAGGCGGGCGGGAAGGCTGCGACGGTCACCCCGTGACGGCCCATGGCCTGGTAGGTCTGCTCCGGCGTCCACAGGCTATCGTCGCGCAGCACCAGGCTGGCACCGTGGGTCAGGGCCGTCAGCCAGCGCTCGTGGGCCCCGTCGAAGGCGAACGACATGAAGTGCAATTCGCGGTCGGCCGGGGTCATTTCGTAGCGCGCGCCGATGGTCCGGCAATGCATGGCCAACGGGCCATGGGCCACCGCCACGCCCTTGGGCAAACCGGTGGAGCCGGAGGTGTAGATCAGGTACGCCAGGTTGTCCCCATGGGGTGTGACCGGCGGCGTCAGGTTGGGCTCGCGAGCCAGGTCCAGCAGGTCCAGGTCCAGGCGCTCGACCCCTTCGGGCAGTGGCGCCCGGCGTGGGTCGCGACTGTCGCCAAGCAACCAGGCCAGGCCGGCGTCACGGATCTGGTACGCCAGGCGCTCCTGCGGGTAGTCCAGGTCCAGCGGCACATAGGCCGCACCGGTCTTGAGCACCGCCAGCAGCGCCACCAGCAACCGTGGCGAACGTGGCAGGCCGACACCCACCCGGCACTCGGGGCCGACGCCGCGGGCGTACAGGTAACAGGCCAGTTGATTGGCCTCGCGCTCCAGCTCGGCAAAGCTCAAGACCTGCTCGCCGCAACGCACGGCCGGGGCGTCCGGGGTACGGGCGGCCCAGTCGGCGATGCGCTGGTGTACCCGTGGCTCGTCCAGGGGGCTGGCGGGCAGTGCGTTCCACGCTTGCAACTGCTGCCAGGCGGCCGGCTCGTGCAGGTCAAAATCGCACAGGCGCGCTTGCGGGCGGTCGGCAATCTGCTCAAGCAGCGCTTCGAAGTGCCGGCGCCAGCGCTCGATGCGCGGGGCGCTGAACAGATCGGTGGCGTAGCTCAGTTCGCAGAACAGACGCCCGGCGGAGTCCTCGGCAGTGTCCAGCGCCAGATCGCAATCCACTGCGCGCATGACCGGCGGCAACGATTGCATGGCCACGCCGTCCAGGGTCTGCAGGGCCGCACTGTCATACCACTGGTGGTTGTAGATCACCTGGAACAGCGGGTTGTGACTGAGGCTGCGCTGCGGCGCCAGCGCCTCGACCAATTGCTCGAACGGCAGGTCCTGATGGGCCTGGTCGGCCAGCGCTCCCTGGCGCACCCGCGCCAACAGGGTGTCAAAGGTTTCGCGCCCGTCCAGCGCGGTGCGCATCACCAACGTGTTGACGAAGAACCCGATCAGACGTTCGCTTTCACGGTTGCCACGCCCGGCAATCGGCACGCCGACGCGCAGGTCGCCCTGCCCGCTGTAGCGATACAACTGCACCTTGAACGCTGCCAGCAGCAGCATGAACAGGGTCGCGCCACGGGCCTGGGCCACCTTGCGCAGACGCCCGGCCAACGCCGGCTCGATCTCGAAACTGAGCACCGCGCCCTGGCCGCTGGGCCGCACCGGACGCTGGTGGTCGAACGGCAGCTCCAGGGACGGCGCCTCACCGGCCAGACGCTGCAGCCAGTATTCCAACTGGCGCTCGCCCTCGCCCGCCGCCAGCAGCTTGTGTTGCCACGCCGCGCAGTCGGCGTACTGCGCCGTCAACGCCGGCAACTCCGTGGCCACGCCGCGGCAATGGGCGTTGTAGCCACGGGTGAACTCGTCCACCAGCAGGTTCATCGACCAGCCATCGGCGACGATGTGGTGCACGCCCAGCAACAGCAGGTATTGATCAGCCGCCAGACGCAGCAAGGTCACCCGCAGCAACGGCCCGTTGGCCAGGTCATAGGGGGTAATGGCGCAGGCCATGTGCAGCTCATCGACCCGCGCTTGACGCGCGTGCGCCTCAAGCTCGGCGAGGTCCTGGTAAGCGACTTCCAGCTCGGCCCTGGGTTCGATCAACAGGTGCGGCTGGCCGTCCACCTCGTGGAAACGGCTGCGCAGGTTTTCATGCCGGGCGAGAATGTCGCGCAACGCAGTGCCGATGGCCTCCCGGTTCACCTCGCCGGACAGGCGCACGGCGCGGTGCAGGTTGTAGGTCGGCGCCTGGGGATCGAGCTTCCAGATAAACCATTGCCGGCTTTGCGCGGCAGACAGGGCCAGGGCGCCGTCACGCGCCAGGCCAGGCACCGGCAGACGGCGCAGGTTGACGCCCGCGGCGGCCAGCTTGGCGAGAAACAGTTGCTGCTTGTCCTGCGGCAGTTGTGCCAGGCGCGCGCTGATGGCCTGAAACTCACGGTCCTGCGCCGCTACCTTGGGGTCTAGGACACTACTCATTCGGCCTGCTCCAGTTCTTCCAGCAAATCATTCATGAAATCCAGCTGCAACCCGTCGTCAGCGGCGGCAGGTGCATGTGCCAGCTGTGCGGCAAGGGCGCCGACGCTGGGGTAGTCAAACAGCGTGTGTATCGGTAGATCGAGGCCAAAGGCATCGCGGATCCGCGACACCAGCCGGGTCAGGAGCAACGAATGCCCGCCAAGCTCGAAGAAGTCGTCGTCGACGCCCACGCGCTCCAGGCCCAGCAGCTCACACCAGATCGCCGCCAATTGACGCTCCTGATCCGTGCGCGGCTCGACCTGCCGCCGCGCCTGCCAGTCAGGCGCCGGCAACGCTTTTCGGTCGAGCTTGCCATTGGGGGTTTGCGGCATCCGCGCCAGCACCACGATCTGCGCCGGCACCATGTAATCCGGCAGCGCGGCGTGCAGTTGCTGCTTGAGCAGTGCTGCCAGTTCGGGCGTCGCATCCGCTTCGACGTAGCCCACCAGCACCACCCCGGCAGGCCCGGGGCGCGCCACCACGGCGGCTTCGCGTACGCCCTGGAAGCGCCGCAGGCAGGCTTCGATCTCACCGAGTTCGATGCGGTAGCCGCGGATCTTCACCTGTTGGTCGATGCGCCCGAGGTACTCCAGCGCCGCGCCACGCCAGCGCACCAGGTCGCCGGTGCGGTACACGCGCTGGCCCGCAGCACCGAAGGGCGCGGCGATGAAACGTTCGGCCGTCAGGCCCGGACGGCGGTGATACCCACGGGCCAGGCCGACGCCACCGATGTACAGTTCACCGGCAACGCCTTCGGCCACTGGCTCCAGGCTTTCATCCAGGACATGCAAGGCAGTGCCGGCGATGGCTTCACCCAGCAGGACCTGAGGGGCCTGGCGGTCCAGGCGCTTGCGCGCCGACCAGATGGTGGTTTCGGTGGGGCCATAGAGGTTCCACAACTCACCGACCACGGTCTGCAGGCGCGCCGCCAGATCGCTGGCCAAGGCCTCGCCCCCGCACAACGCGCGCACCTCAGTGAGGACACTGAACTGCGGATGCTCGCTGAGCATGCGCCAGGTCGAAGGCGTGGCTTGCACGCAGCCAACGCCCTGGTCAGCGATGTACTGCAGCAAGCGACCGGCGTCGCGCGCCAGCAGCCGATCGGCCATCACCACGCTAGCGCCCTGCACCAGAGGCAGGTAAAGCTCCAGCGCCGCGATGTCAAATGACAGCGAAGTCAGCGCCAGCACCTTTTCGCCCATCGCCAGACCCGGGGCCTGGGCCATGCTCGACAGGAAGTTGGCCAGCGCGCCGTGGTGCACGGCAACCCCCTTGGGCAACCCGGTAGAGC
This sequence comes from Pseudomonas sp. RA_35y_Pfl2_P32, assembly GCF_963970735.1. Taxonomy (NCBI): domain Bacteria; kingdom Pseudomonadati; phylum Pseudomonadota; class Gammaproteobacteria; order Pseudomonadales; family Pseudomonadaceae; genus Pseudomonas; species Pseudomonas sp. RA_35y_Pfl2_P32. Next base: position 2,118 of record NZ_CAXAQF010000045.1, on the reverse strand, counting down.
CCGAGGTGTAGATGATGTAGGCCAGTTGTTGCGGGTCGATGCGCGGCAGGTCCTGGGAGGTTGGCGCCTCAGTCGGCAAGCTCAGTTGGTCCAGGCACCAGCGCTGCTGGCCGGGGGTGGCGGGCGGCAGTTGGTCGAGCAACGCACTGTCGGTCAACACCCAGCGCGCCTGACTGTCATCGAGCATGTGGCGCAGGCGCTCGGCCGGGAACGCCGGGTCCAGCGGCACATAGGCGGCGCCGGCCTTGAGCACGGCGAGCAGCGTCACCAGCAACTGGGCCCGACGCTCCAGGCACACCCCGACCAACGTCGCCGGCCCCACACCGTGGGCCAGCAGGTGCTGGGCCAGGCGCGTGGAGGCGTGGTCGAGGCTGGCATAGTCGAGCGTTTCGGCGGCGTCACTGACCGCCGGCAACGACGGCGTGCGCCGCGCTTGCTCGGCGAACAGCGTGGGCAGGCACAGCCCCTGACCCAACGCCGGGGTTTGCCGAGCGCGGTCGATGGCACGCTCACGGGCCTCGGGCGAAAGCATCGCCAGCTCGCCGAGGCAGCGCTGTGGATCCCCCGGCAGCGCGCGCAGCAAGCCACCCAGATGCTCGGCCAGTTGCGCCAGGAACGCCTCGCTGAACGCCTCGCCACGGGCAGCGAAGGCCAGATGCAGTTGCTCGCCCGGGTTGACGGTGAGGGTCAACGGGTAGTGGCTGGACTCGCGCTGACGCACCCCAGCGATGCCCAGGCGCTGGATTGCCCGGCTGCGCAGGGCGGTGTCCACCGGGTAGTTCTCGAACACCAGCAAGCTGTCGAACAGTGACTGCCCCGCACTGCCCGCCCAGCGCTGCACCTCGTACAACGGCACATGGGCCTGCTCCTGCAATTGCAAGGTCTCGCCCTGCAACTGCGCGAGCCAGTCCGCCAACGGTTGCTGGACCCGTGGCTCGGCGATCAGCGGCAAGGTGTTGATGAACAGCCCGAGCATCTCGGCACTGCCGGCAAGGTCGGCCGGGCGCCCCGACAATGTCACGCCGCAACACACCACGCGCTGGCCACTGTGGCGCTGCAGGAGCAGCAGCCAGGCGGCTTGCACCAGGGTGTTGAGGGTGACCCGCTGGCGGCGGGCAAAATCCTTCAAGCGCTCAGTCGCCTGGGTGTCCAGGGCGAACTCCAGCAGGTGCTGCGCGGCGGTTGCAGGCGACGCCTGTGCGGTCCCGGTCCCGGTTCCGGTTCCGGTTCCGGCAAGCAAGGTCGGCGCATCGAGCGTCGCGGTGCGGGCCTTCCAGAACGCTTCGCCCCGCAGCGGCTCCTGGCGCTGCAGCCAGTCGATGTAGTCGCCATAACGTCCGGCCTGGGCGCCCGTGTCTTCACCGACATACAGGCCCAGCCACTGCTCGATCATCCGCGCGCTGCTCCAGCCATCGAGGAGCAGATGGTGGTACGTCCACACCAGGCGGTAACGGTGGGTGTCCAGGCGCACTACCTGGACCCGCTGCAACACCGGCACGTCAAAGCTGAATGCCCGGCCGCGCTGCTGCTCGGCGAAGTCCGCCAGGGCCTGCGGGCTGCTATCGCGACCGCGCCAGTCGTGCTCTTCCCAGTCCTGCGGCACTTGCTGGTAAACCAGTTGCAGAGGCTGCTCCAGCCCCTCCCAGGCGAAGGCGGTCCGCAGGATCGGATGGCGAGCGATCAGTTGTTGCCAAGCCTGGCGCAAACGCTGGGGATCGAGGTCGTCGAGGTCGAATGCCAGTTGATTGACGTACACCCCTGCGGTGTTGTCGCTCAGGCCATGGAACAGCAAGCCTTGCTGCATGGGCGACAGGGGATAGGCATCGGCCAGTGCCTGGCGGCTGACCGGCAGACGCGTCCAGGCGGCGTCATCCAGCAACGCCAGGCCACTGGCGGCCGGTTGTGCCAGCTGGGGCAGCAGATGCCCGGCAACCAAGGCCAGGCGGCGTACCGTCTGTTGCTCGAACAGGTCCCGCGGGGTCAGCGCCAAGCCGGCCTCACGGGCGCGCGCCACCACCTGCACCGAGACGATCGAGTCACCGCCCAGTTCGAAGAAGTTGTCCTCGACGCTGACCTGCGCCAGGTTCAACACGGCTTGCCAGATCGCGGCCAGCGCGG
>NZ_CAXAQF010000044.1:0-12184 GCF_963970735.1 Pseudomonas sp. RA_35y_Pfl2_P32 | reverse complement strand
CGCTACGCGCCTCCCCCCCCTGATGGACACCTTCGCTCAGCCTGCCGATGGGGCGGGTGGATCAAGATCAAAAGCCAGAGCACGGCGACCTGCCGGTCGGCCTGAGTGGTAAGGGCGGGCGAGGCGGCCTGCCGGCCGACCTGTTTTTACGGGTGTATGGATTTCCCCCGTGGGAGCGAGTCGGGCATTCCTCCGGCGATAGCCTCCGGTCAAGACCATCCCCCGGGCTCGGCTTGCGGATGTTCAGCACTGGGTTGAACGTCAGTCCCAAACCCCATTCCTGAATCGCTACTGTGTACAGGTGGCTCAATAGCGCAAGTTCGAGACGCACGGTGTTGCTGATGTTCCCATTACGGCTGTGTTCGTTCAGGCGTTTGTCGCGATAGCCGGCGATGATTTCAGCGGAGAGGGCAGCAAGTGAGTATTTACCCAGGTGCTCGATGAGCTTCTTGGCTTTCGAGGCTTCGTCACGCTGAGTGGTGGGTTTCTTGGTAGGGGTAATGTCGCTCAAGTAGCGCTTGAGTGCAGCCTCAAGCATCATGCGTTCGGAGCTGCTGCGCCGGATATAGACGCCTTGGACCATTTCGTCTTCGGTACGTCGAGACCAGTCCTCCGTATCACGCTTGGTACGGAAGGTTTTGGCAGCGGTGGGCCAGCCAGTTTTCCCTGATGCGGTATTGGAGGAATTCGGAGTTGAGGCAATCCAGCCCCACACCATTGAGGCACTGATCTGAATTGATGAGAGTCGGTCATCTCACAGGATAAGGAAGTCGAGTAGCCAACTGCCAAGTGGCCTCCATCTCTTTCATCGCTTCGTTCTTTTGGAGTTGGAGGCGCTCATGCGCTGCGTGAACAAGCACTCTCACCTCCCCAAAGCGTGCTGCAGCCGATGTAAGTGCTTTGCAGGGGCCCATGTTGGGTATGACATCTCCAGGTTTGACGGTGGACGTGCCAAGGCAGTTACCATTGAAGGCCATCATTCGGATGTTAAGAGATGCCTCTTCCCGGGTCATATTCTCAATTGCCGTATCGATCGAGTCTCCGGTATTCCGGATCGCGGGCTCGGAGGCGGAGACTTGTGCCAATGCAGCCTCGGCCTGAGATCTCTGCGCACCGTTAAGACGCTGCGCAAAACGTAGCCTGTCACTGATGTCGTTGCTTGCGCGCGTGAAGTAAGAAATGAAGCGGGGCGTATCGTCGATTTGCTTTCTGGCCCTCTCCACATACGCATTCAGCGCCTCTTCGAGAGCCAGCGCGGACCGGTCCAAGGTTTCGACCTTATCAGCCCGTAACTTCTCAGCTTTGATCGACTGGCCGGCCTGTGCCAACCTTTTTGCTTCAGTATTGAAGTCTGCGACACTGCCGTGCGCGAAATGAGCGCTGGCTACCGCGCCGGCGCTGCCGACTAGATTTAGCTCCAATGCTGATGCGGTAACCGTTCCGCTGAGGTTCCGACTGATTGGAAGACCGGGCAGGGACACAGTAAGGGTCAAACTCTCACCATCAACGACGCCACTTACATTTGCCATCGACGTTTCTATCCCTCCACCGCTTTTGAGAGCTATGTGCTGTAGGGTTCCTACGATCTTTCCGTCCTGGGCCTGAGTAAGTTGCAAGAGCTCAGCGCTGGATGAGTCTTTGGCCACGTAACTACCTGAAATTGAGCGGTCAAAGCACGCCGAAAGCGATATCACAATGGACATGATCACTAGAATGCGTACCGGACTTCCCATTCCACTCCCTCCCCCTAGACAAATCCAGTATAGGGGCTGCTGTCTGCTCGCGAAGGACGCAAAGGTGCCGCGGTGAATCAGGTTTGACTCGTCATCGTTGACGACCAGCGCGAGCAGGCTTCCACGGGTTATTGGCTGATGGCTTCACGCTGCTGTTTGCCATCGACCAGGCGGTTGATGCCCAGTGGGTTGGCATCTTTCAGGGGCTCGGGCAGCAGGTGGTCGGGGCAGTTCTGGTAGCACACCGGGCGCAGGAAACGCTCGATGGCCAGGCTGCCGACCGAGGTGCCACGGGCGTCAGAGGTGGCCGGGTACGGGCCGCCGTGGACCATCGCGTCACACACCTCGACCCCAGTTGGGTAGCCGTTGAACAGCACCCGGCCAACTTTCTGCTCCAGCAGTGGCAACAACTCGCCATGGGCCTGAACGTCAGCGGTTTCGGCAATCAGCGTGGCCGTCAGTTGCCCGTGCAAACCGTGCAGTGCGCGCTGCAGCTGCGCGGCGTCGGCCACTTCCACCAGCACCGTGGTCGGGCCGAACACTTCCTCCTGCAACAGCGGGTCACCCTCGAGCAACAGACGGCTGTGTGCCTTGAACAACTGCGGCTGGGCCTGGCGACCCTGTTGCGCGCGGCCGGCGAGGTGGCTGACCTGCGGGTGCGCGTGCAAGGCCTCGACCCCGCGGGTGTAGCTCGCCAGCGTGCCGGCGTTGAGCATGGTTTGCCCCGGCTGCTCGGCCATCAGGGCACTGAGCTGCTCGATGAAGGCACTGAATTCGCCAGAGCGAATCCCGATCACCAAGCCTGGGTTGGTGCAGAACTGCCCGCACCCTTGCACCACCGAGGCCACCAGTTCACTGGCGATTGTTGCACCCCGCACCCGCAGGGCTTGGGGCAAGACCAGCACCGGGTTGATGCTGCTCATCTCGGCGAACACGGGGATCGGCTGCGGGCGTGCGGCGGCCATGTCGCACAGGGCCCGACCGCCTTTTAATGAGCCGGTAAACCCGACCGCCTGGATCGCCGGATGCTTGACCAGGGTTTCACCGACCCCGGCACCGTAGATCATGTTGAACACGCCTTTGGGCATGCCGGTCTGTTCGGCGGCACGGATGATTGCATCGGCGACCCGTTCAGCCGTCACCATATGCCCGCTGTGGGCCTTGAATACCACCGGGCAGCCGGCGGCCAGGGCAGCGGCTGTGTCGCCACCGGCGGTGGAGAAGGCCAGGGGGAAATTGCTGGCGCCAAACACCGCCACCGGACCCACGCCGATCCGGTACTGACGCAGGTCTACGCGGGGCAATGGCTTGCGATCAGGCAGGGCGCGGTCGATACGCGCGGCGTAAAAATCGCCACGGCGCAGGACGTGGGCGAACAGGCGCATCTGGCCGCTGGTGCGTCCCCGTTCGCCCTGAATGCGCGCCGTCGGCAGCGCGGTCTCGCGGCTGACCAGGGCGATGAACTGTTCATCCAGTGCATCCAGTTGTTCGGCGATGGCCTCGAGAAATTCGGCGCGGCGACTGGCCGCCAAGGCGCGAAAGGCCGGATACGCGCTCGCGGCGGCCTGGGCGGCAGCGTCCACTTCTGTCTCGGTGGCCTGGCTGAACGCGTAGGGCAGGGGCTCGCCGGTGTTGGCGTCGTAACTGTGCAAGGTTTGGCTGCCGGCAGCGCTGCGAGCGCCGCCGATGTAGTTGTGGCCGAGAACGTCGGACATAAAACAGCTCCTACAAAAAAACAGGCGGGTTACGCCAGTGAGTCGGCGCGGCGTGGGGGGTGGCGCTCGGGTCGAGGGCGGCGATCCGCGCCGCGGACTCGGCGTCTACCAGGTGCAAGGATTTGCCACGGGTTTCCCGAGTCAGGCCGACGGCGACGATGGAGATCAGCGAGGCGCCGACCAGGTACCAGGCGATCGGTGTCGAGCTGTGGTACTTGTTGAGCAAGGTGATGGCGATCAGCGGTGCCAGGGAGCCGGCGAAGATCGGCGCCACCTGGTAGCACAGTGACAGGGCGGTGTAGCGCACATGGGTCGGGAACATCTCGGCCATCAATGCCGAGTAGGGCGCGTAGGTCATCGACTCGATGGCCAGGCCCAGGGTAATCGCCGCCATGATCAGCCAGTTGTTGCCGGTGTCCATCAGAGGAAAGCCGATGAAGCCCCAGAACGCGGTGAGCACCGCCCCGGTCAGGTACACCGGTTTGCGTCCGACGATATCCGACAGGTAACCCATCAACGGAATCAGGAAGAAATGCAGCAGGTGGGCGCCGAACATCAGGAACAGAATTTCCGAGGTGTCCTTGTGCACCACCAGCTTGAGGTACGTGATGGAGAAGGTCACCACCGTGTAGTAGAGAATGTTCTCGGCAAACCGCGCGCCGATCCCCACCAGCACTGCACGCCAGTGATGGCGCAGGACTTCCACCACCCCCAGTTGTTGCTGCTTGGTCTGCGCCTGGCGAGCCTGGGCCTCCTTGAAGATCGGGGCATCGTCGACGCTGGTGCGAATCCAGTAGCCGATCAGTACCACCACCGCCGAGAACCAGAACGCCACGCGCCAACCCCAGGCGAGGAACTGCTCCTCGGACAGGTTCGACGACAACAGCAGCAGGGCGACGGTGGCCACCAGGTTGCCCGCCGGAACCCCGGCTTGCGGCCAACTGGCCCAGAAACCCCGGCGGTTGTCCGGACAGTGTTCGGAGACCAGCAGGATCGCGCCGCCCCATTCACCGCCAAAGGCGAATCCCTGGATCAGCCGCAACAGCACCAGTAACACCGGTGCTGCATAGCCGATCTGGTCGAAGCCGGGCAGGCAGCCCATGAGGAAGGTGGTGATGCCGACCACCACCAGGCTCAGTTGCAGCAGGCGCTTGCGGCCGAATTTGTCACCGTAGTGACCGAACACCAGGCCGCCCAGGGGGCGGGCGAGAAAGCCGACGGCATACAGGGCGAAGGCGGCGATGATGCCGTCGATGGGGCTGTCGGTCTGGCGAAAGAACAGCTGGCCGAAGACCAGTGCCGAGGCCGTACCGTAGAGAAAGAATTCATACCATTCGGCGACGGTACCGGCCATGGCGGCGCCGACCACACGTTTGAGTCCGGCGGGGGTGGTTGCGCGTTGAGTGGATTGAGCGTTGGACATGCTGGCGTTTCCTGTAGGGGCGCAAAAACAGGCAGCCGGGCGGGGCCGCGAAGGTCCGCCCGGCACTCACTCAGAGGCCGACGTCCGGCAGCTCTGGACGGTTAGCCAGGGCCTTGGCCATGATCTGCTCGACGAATACCCGATCGGCTTCCGGCAGGGCCAGGCGTGGCGGACGGGTCAGCGCGCTGCCGCGACCGGCGATGGCTTCACACAGCTTGATGCACTGCACCAGGTCGGCACGGGCATCGAGGTGCAGGATCGGCATCAGCCACTCGTAGATCGGCATGGCTTCGGCGAAGCGACCGGCCTTGGCCAGGCGGAAGATGGTTTCGCCTTCCTTGGGGAACACGTTGGACATGCCAGAGACCCAGCCTTCGGCGCCCACGGCGATGCTTTCCAGGACCACGTCGTCGAGGCCGGCGAACAGCACGAAGCGATCGCCCACTTCATTGCGCACGTCGATGAAGCGCCGGGTGTCGCCGGAGGAGTCCTTGAAGCACACCACGTTGTCGCAGTCGGCCAGGGAAATCAGGATGTCCGGGGTCACGTCGTTTTTGTAGATCGGCGGGTTGTTGTAGACCATCAGCGGTACGTCGGCATTTTTCGCCACGTAGCGGTAGTGCTCGGCCGTCTCGAAGGGTTTGGAACCGTAGACCAGCGCCGGCATCAGCATCACGCCATCGACCCCGACCCGGCGCACGGCGTTGGCCACCTTGGCCGCTTGCACGCTGGTGAACTCGGCCACGCCGCAGATCACCGGGACCCGACCACGGGAAGCGTCGACCGCGACTTCGGTCACGGCGATTTTTTCTTCCGCGGTCAGGGAGGTGTTTTCGCCGACCGAACCGCAGACCACCAGGCCGGATACGCCATCACGGATCACGTTGGAGATCACCTGGTGGGTCTTTTCCAGGTTGATCGAGAAGTCATCGTTGAATTGGGTGGTCACCGCGGGGAAGACGCCACTCCAGTTAATGCGCTTGCTCATTGTTGCCTCCGGTTTGTTTATTGTATTTCGTATACGATATTTTAAATGCCGAAACTCGGCTAGTGCTTTTTGCAAAATAAACAAGGGTTTTACGCGCCGTTGGTCCGGGCAGCTTCAGGCGCCGGGCCAGGTGTCCGACAAGCGATAGCCTTGTGGCCACGGATCGCTGGGGTCGAGCAGGTGTTGGTGGGTGCCGGTGATCCAGGCCCGCCCGGAAATGCACGGGTAGATGGCGGCGCGTCCCGCGACTTCGGTCAGCGAATCGATGCGGCAGTGGAACTCGGAGCCGAGGATCGAGCGGCCGATAAACCGCTCGCCGACCTGCATCAGGCCCTTGGCGTGCAACACCGCCATGCGCGCCGAGCAGCCGGTGCCCGTGGGCGAGCGGTCGATCTTGCCGGGCTGGATCACCACCGCATTGGCGCCAGTGGCAATGCCGTTCTCCATCACGATGGGGGCCGCCAGTTGGCAGAAGGAAATGTGCGACCACTCGGGGTTCAGCGGGTGGACGAAACCCAGTTGCTCGTTGGCCGCGCGGGTGATTTTCAGCCCGACCGCCACCAGGTCCGCCGCCTCATCGGGGCGAATCGAGAAGCCCAGGCGCTGGGCATCGGCGATCACAAAGCTGTCGCCACCGTAGGCGGTATCGACCTGCAGCGACCCCAGGCCTTCGACTTCGATCCAGGCGTCGAGGCGGTCGGCGAAGGAGGGCACGTTCTTGACCTCCACCCGTTGCACCTTGCCGTCGCGGCAGTCGGCGACCGCTTCGATCAGGCCGCCCGGGGCTTCGAGCACCAGCCGGGTTTGTGGTTCGGTCATCGGCAGGATGCCGCTGTCCAGCAACACGGTGGCCACGCACAGGGAGTTGGACCCGGACATCGGCGGGGTGTCGGCCGGCTCCATGATGATCCAGCCCATCTGTGCCCGCGGGTCTTTGGCCGGCACCAGCAGATTGACGTGGCGGAACACCCCGCCGCGCGGTTCGTTGAGTACGAAGTTGCGCAGGGTCTGGTCCTGGGCGATCCAGCGCGACTGTTCCCACAGCGTGGCGCCGGTTGGCGGCGCAACGCCCCCGACGATCACATCACCGACCTCGCCTTCGGCGTGGCAACTGACCACATGGATGACTTTTGATGAACGCATGAGTTGCTCCTTGTGTTGTCTGTCAGGGCCTCGATCACCGTAGGAGCTGGCCTGCCAGCGAAGAGTGCAAGGACGACGCGTTTATCCAGACTGCACGTGTCATCGTTGACGGCCATCGCTGGCAAGCCAGCTCCCACAGGATTGGGGTCATTTCACTGATTTGAGAAACGCCGCCGTCTCCGCGTGCAGTGGGTTGCCGATGACCTGGTCCGGCGAGCCGATCTCGTGCACCAGGCCGTTGCGAAAGAACGCCACGCGGTCGGAAACGTCCCGGGCGAAGCGGATTTCGTGGGTCACCAGGACCATGGTCATGCCGTCTTCGGCGAGCATGCGCATGGTGTCCAGGACTTCGCCCACCAACTGCGGGTCGAGGGCCGAGGTGGCTTCGTCGAACAGCATGTAGTCCGGCGACATCGCCAGGGCGCGGGCGATGGCCATGCGTTGTTGCTGGCCGCCGGAGAGCTTGCCGGGGAAGGTCTTGAGCTTGTCGCCCAGGCCCACGTGAGTCAGTTGCCTGACCGCCAGCTCCTCGGCCTCGGCCTTGCTTTTGCCCAGCACCTTGCGCGGCGCCAGCATGACGTTCTCCAGGACCGTCAGGTGTGGGAAGGCGTTCCATTGCTGGAAGACGATGCCGATTTTCTGCCGCAGGCGGTTGAGGTCGGTGCCGTTGCCGTGGACCTCGACGCCGTCGACGCGAATGTTGCCTTTCTGGATCGGCTCCAGACCGTTGATGCACATCAGCAGGGTCGACTTGCCGGAGCCGGAGCCGCCGATGATCGAGACCACCTCGCCCTTGTTCACCGTCAGGCTGACGCCCTTGACCACTTCCAGGTCGCCGAAGGATTTGTGTACGTTGTCGATCTCAATCATTTTCTTGCCACCTTCTTTCCAGACGAGCGCCCAGGCGGGCAACCACCAGGCTCATGACGTAATAGATCAGACCCGCGACGCACAGCACCAACAACGGTTCCTGGATGCGGGTGACGATGGTTTGCGAGGCGCGCAGCAGTTCGACGATGCCGATCCACATCACCAGCGCGGTGTCTTTCATCACGCTCAGCACCAGGTTCAGCCAGCCGGGGAAGGCCACGCGGGTGGCCATCGGCAGGACAATCCAGCGCAGGTCCTGCAGGTAGCTCAGGCCCAGGGAGCGACTGGCGCGGCGCAGGGTGTAGGGCACCGAGAGCACGCCGCTACGGACGATTTCGGTGAAGTACGCGGCGGCGTATACCCCCAGTACGATGCAGCCGACACTGAAGGCGCTGATGTTCAGGCCGACGATGCTTTTCAGCGAATTGAACAGCACGAACTGGATCAGCAAGGGCACGCTGCGAAACACGTCCAGCACCCAGGCCAGGGGCAGGCTGGCGCGTGGCAACAGGGCGCGCAGCAAGCCGAACAGCAGCCCGGCCACGGAGCCGAGGATGATCGACCAGAACGTCAGTTGCAGGGTGACCCAGGCACCGTTGAGCAGGAACAGCAGGTCATTCATTGAGAAGCTGGTGGTAAACATGCTCACTTCCTCAGTAACGGAACAGCCGCCACGACAGCAGTCGGGCCACCGCGACGATCGCCTTGGCAATCAGGTAGTACAGGACCGCGGCAATGGCGAAGTACTCGAAGGTGCGGAACGTCTTGACGTTGTAGTCCTGGGTCACCCCGGTCAGGTCGTTGTTCAGCCCGACGATCACCCCCAGCGAAGTCATCAGTACCGCCCAGACCATCTGGTTGGTCAGTGGGTAGAAGACGATGCGCAGCAGTTGCGGGACGATGATCAGGCGATAGGCCTGGAAGGCGCTCATGCCCAGCGAGCGTGCGGCGCGCACCTGGGTGTCAGGCACGGCCTTGAGGCCACCGCGAAAGTTTTCCGCCAGGTAGCCGGCGTTATTGAAGGTGATCCCGGCGAGCAGGGCGAACCACGAACTGACATGCAGACCGAGCGAACCCAGGCCGAAGTACAGGACGTAGATCTGGAACAGCGACGGGGTATTGCGGGCAATCGATACCCAGCCGTTGCCGATCCCGCGCAGCAACGGGTTGCGGGTTTCGCGCATCACGGTCAGGGCCAGGGCGATCAGCACCCCGAAGATCATCGACAGGGCTGCCGTCTCGAAGGTCACCAGGGCGCCGGCAAGCATGTCCGGCAGGGCGCGCAGGGCCGAGCGCCATTGGAAGCTGTAGTCAAACATGCGCAGGATTCTCCAGGCGGGCGGCAGGTTGCAGCCAGGCCGGCAGGCGCCCGCTGGCCGTGGCGGTGCAGGCGGCGTCGACACATTCCTTGAGGCTGGCGAAGTGCACCTTGCGCCCCACCAGACCGGGTGCGTAGTGGGCGTATTTGCCCGAGTTGGTCATCAGGGTGGTGGCCGCCAGCGGGATCACTGGCTCGCCGAGCATGCACCAGCAAGTGTCGGTGACCAGGGTCGCGCCGAAGGCTTCGATCGTCGTGATATACCCGTCGGCCCGCGCCTGCTCCAGCACCGCACGGCCGCAGGTGATGGCCAGGACGACGTCGGGGTGCTTGCGCCGGCCGTGACACAAGCGCGCCAGGTGGGCGAATTCACTCAGGGAAAAATGCGGGTTGCCCAGGGACACCACATCGACCCGGCTGTCGCGGGCGCTGTTGAGTTCACGCCAACTGGCCAGCAGGTCTTGCAGGCGGATGGTTTCGAGTGGGGGCAGGGCATCGGCCTCCAGCACCTGGCGCGGGTCGAGCGCCTCGGGGGTGACCCCGGCAATGTGGAACAGCGGCGCCGCGGAGGTGGTGGCGAAGGCTGCACCAAAGGCCTTGAGGTCATCCAGGCTTGGCTGGCGCTGTTCCAGGCCCAGCACCAGGGGAATGCGGCTGCCCGCCAAGGCACCGATGTGGTAGCCGAGCAGCGGGTAGAACGCGTCGTCCAACTCAGCCAGCTCGGGTACCTGCACCCGCAGACGGGCCTTGCGCTGGGCGTCCAGGTGGCAGCCGATCAGGGGCGCACGGCCGGTGAGGGCGATGCAGATGTCCAGGTAGTCCGGGTACTTGAGGGTCCGCGCACCGAGCACGCTGTTGGCGTAGACCACGGCATTGGATTCGGCCCAGACAATCTGCTCGCCGGCCTTAGGGGCGCTGTCGAGCAGGTAGGGCGCACAGGTGAAACTCAGTTGTGCGCCCATCGCCATGTAGGCATCACCCAGGGCACTGGCCGGTACGCCGAGGGCCGGGTCGATGCCCAGTTCGCGCCAGCGGCGCTGGTCCACGGAGATGGAATTGAGGGTAGTGGGCACGCGCACTTTCGCGCCCCACTGCACCAGTTGTTCGGCAAAACGCAGGCTGGCCGGGCCGGTGTAGATGCAGCCGTCGATGTGCGCCTGGGTGACATCCACCAGGCGTTGTGCGCCCTGCAACTGGGCCATGCGCAAGACGATCTGCATCGCCACTTGCGCGGCCTGGCCATGCTGGCCGGCGAGCAGGGCCTGATCCAGTTCGCTGAGTTGCAGGGTGCTGGGGTTGTCGGGCCTCGGCAGGGCGCTGTCGAGTGCCCGCCAGGCATCGCCGGGCGGTTGCTCGAACAGGCACAGGGTGCTGTCTTCGACCCGCGCGACCGCCATGTCGCGCAGGGTGGCGAAGGCCTCCCGGCCGATGCACAGCACCGGCAGGGAACGTTGGAAAATGGTCTGCGCCACGAGCACGCCCAGGGTCAGGATCTCATCCGGTTCGGCCAGCACCAGGGCTGCCGGGGCATGACCGTTGCTGATCAGTTCCATCAGCACGCTGCTGCCGGTACAGGAGCCGCGGCCGCTGGGAATGGCCAGCACCCGGCCGGCCAGGTGTTGGCCGCTGAGGGGGTGGTGACGGTCGATGACCTCACCGCTGTACGGATCGACCCCGCCCCAGAAACTCAGGCCGACATCGGCGAACAGCAAGGCGCCCTCGGCGGCGCCCGAGACCAGACTGCGCCCGGTCAGAGAAGTGAGCCTAGGCATGCCGGACACCTTAGTAGTAGACCTGAGGCACGGTCAGGTTGGTCGGCGGGATCTCGGTGCCGACCCATTTGACGAACAGCTCCTTGTAGCGTCCGGTGCGCACCTGCTGGTTGACGAACAGATTGAGGTAGTTCAGCAGGCCGTACTCGTTACGCTTGGCCCCCAGCGACACGTAGTCGATCACGTAAGGCGCGTTGCCGGCGATTTTCAGGTTCTTGTATTTGCCCGACTTGATGGTTGCGGCGGCGACCGTGTTGGTCACGATCGTGGCGTCGATATGGCCCTGGGCGACCGCCAGCAGGGTGTCGTTCTGCGACTGGTAGGCGCGGAAGCTGCCACTGCCCCAGCTCTTCACGTCTTTTTCCAGGGCGATGGCTTCATAGGTGCCGCTAGTGTTGCCGACGGGTTTGCCCTTGATGTCGTCGAAGCTGTTGATGCCGGTGTTGTCGCGGGTCAGCACCACCATCTGGAAGGCGAAGTACGGCACGGTGAGACCGACCGTCTTGGCCCGCTCCAGGGTGTCGGAGGTGGAGGCGACGATCACGTCGGCACGCCCGGAGACCAGTGCCGGAATACGGTCGGGAAACGGCGTTTCCACCACCTCGGCCTCGACCCCGAGGATCTTCGCCAGGTCGTGGCAATAATCCACGTCGAAACCCGCCGGGTTGTTACCTTCATCACGGAAACCCATGGGCGGGAAGTCCAGGGTTACGGCGCAGCGCAGCTTGCCCGAACCGACGATGTCGTCGAGCTTGTCGGCCTGGGCGGTGGTGACAAAGGAGGTACTGAGCACAGCGCTGAGGGCTACGGCAAATGCGGGGTTTTTCATAGAGGCCTCGTGATGGGTGACGTGCTGTTGGGTATCGTATTGTGGATTTCGTATACGATATTAACAATAGCAATCAACGTGCCTGTTTCCAGTGCCAAAGCAGATTTTTTTCTCGGCCCTTGTGGTAGAGGTGCTGCGGTGAACAGCTTGGAGGCAGAGTGACAGCATGGCCGTCGTGGGAGGCGGTGGCAGGTGTTACATATGGGAGCAATGGGGGCGCGCACGCCCCTTTAAGGAACACCTGATTGGGGATTCTTCGCGAGCAAGCTCGCTCCCACATCTATGGTTACCCCCTTTTCTGCAATACTGTTTCTGATGTCGTGTTTGGCTTGCTTTCATCTATTCGGCGTCTGAGTGGGGGAGCTACCCCGCGCCTCGATGAGAATCGATGCC
>NZ_CAXAQF010000043.1:0-13356 GCF_963970735.1 Pseudomonas sp. RA_35y_Pfl2_P32 | reverse complement strand
TCCCGAACTCAGCAGTGAAACGATGCATCGCCGATGGTAGTGTGGGGTTTCCCCATGTGAGAGTAGGTCATCGTCAAGATTAAATTCCGAAACCCCTATCTGCGTATGCAGGTAGGGGTTTTGTTTTATGTAGAAGTCCATGAATTTCATCGGCACGTTGCTAGCGTAACGGTCCGATATACAGAATTTCTTGACGACCATAGAGCATTGGAACCACCTGATCCCATCCCGAACTCAGCAGTGAAACGATGCATCGCCGATGGTAGTGTGGGGTTTCCCCATGTGAGAGTAGGTCATCGTCAAGATTGAATTCCGAAACCCCTGTCTGCATTGCAGACAGGGGTTTTGTCGTTGTGCGCCAGGCATGGCGCGTTGCGCGCAAGCGCAACCAGCTTGGCTGTGGTGGCCCTCGCTGGTGACTTGGAGGTGAAAGTCCTCTACACACCCGGCAAGGGAAAGTGTTAGCCAGAGGCAAGGGTGTCGCGGGTGACCGCGAATCTGAAGGAAGCCCGAGGCAAAATGCTGGCCTGACGAACAGGAAGCGGATCAGGCGGCGTAGCGGGGTGAGGTGGCAATGCTCACTAAAGCCCAATACTTGCACGGAGCGCTACGACGTAAATCCGACAGGCATAAGCAGGAAGGTCGCGCGAATTACCCTGGGAGATCTGCACGTTTACCACTGTGCTACCGGGCGTCGAGAGGCGACGGGATGAACGTGCAGAAGTCAGCCGAAGCCGTAGTAAGTGGCGGATAACCACGCCACCAAGGGCCGAACAGGTTATGCCGCCGGTAGGCGTCAGAGTCTCGCTGGATACCGAAATGCAGAAATTTCTTTCAGAGAAGACTGTTACTCCAAGTTCCGGACAGAATCCGAGAATGACGGCTGACAGCGCACAGGTATCAGCGGCGTCTGTGACGTGGACGAGAGCTGCGCCGGACACGCTGATGGCGCGAGTGCTTGCACCCGCCAACCTCAGACGTGCGTGTCAACGCGTAGTCAGCAACAAGGGCGCGCCGGGCGCCGATGGCATGACGGTCGACCAGTTGGCGGACTATGTGAAACAGTACTGGCCGATCCTTAAGGCTCGGTTGCTGGCCGGCGAATACCACCCGCAAGGTGTACGCGCCGTCGACATCCCCAAACCCAAAGGCGGAACCCGGCAGCTGGGCATTCCCAGCGTCGTGGATCGCCTGATCCAACAGGCTTTGCTGCAACAGTTCACGCCGCAAGGCGGCCCGCTCTCGCCGTTGCTGTCGAATATCCTGCTCAATGAACTTGATCGTGAATTGGAACGGCGGGGTCATCGCTTCGTACGCTATGCCGACGATGCGAACATTTATGTGCGCAGTCGTCGCGCAGGTGAACGAGTGATGGCCAGCGTTGAGCGTTTCCTGAGTCAGCGCCTGAAACTAACGCTGAACCGGGAAAAGAGCCGAGTAGCCGGGTCGTGGATGTGTGATTACTTGGGCTATGGGATGAGCTGGCATCAACAGCCAAGGTTACGAGTGGCAACGATGAGCCTGCGTCGCTTGCGCGACCGGCTCGGGGAGCATCTACGCGGAGCACGAGGGCGAAAACTGGTTTATACCATTGAGCGAATAAACCCTGTGCTGCGAGGTTGGGCTGGCTACTTCAAGCTCACTCAGGGCAAGCGTGTTCTAGAGAGACTTGATGGATGGGTGCGTCACAAACTTCGTTGTGCTCTGTGGCGGCAATGGAAACGGCCCTCAGCGAGGGCGCGCAACCTGATGCGCTTGGGGATCGACGAACAGCGCGCCTACCACTCAGCGTTTAATGGCCGAGGCCCTTGGTGGAATTCGGGGGCAGCGCATATGAATCAGGCGCTGCCAAAGAAGATCTGGGATGGACTCGGATTGGTCTCGATACTGGACACGATAAGCCGGCTTAATCGCATAATCTGAACCGCCGTATACGGAGCCGTACGTACGGTGGTGTGAGAGGACGGCGGATGTGAGTCCGCCTCCCTACTCGATTCAGGGGTAACCAAAGGCTCTGCAGGACACAGTAACGTCCTGCAGAGGCAACAAATCCAGCCGCTGAAATCAGGCGCTGGCTTTGGCGGAATGCCCCGCAACTGGAACGGGTGGCTCACCGGGGCTGCGACATGCGGCGCGCCGTTGGCTGGCATGCCGCTGTGATAGCGCCATCGGGGTCGTGCTGCAGGTAGGCTTGCAGGGTCAGCGAGGTGTCGTCGGTAAAGTCGATGCTCAGGGGGTGGCGCCAGGGCGAAGCGCTTTTCCTTGTTGTGAACGAACTGCGTGTCGGATTTGTCGGCAAGGTCTGTCAGACGACAGGCAATGCGCTTGTCGTCGTCTACAGGGCCGCTGAAGTCAAAACCCATACCTTGGGCCCTACGTGCCGACAGTGGCTTGAACCTGATGATAGGCCTCATACAGCGGCTTCTTGCGGGTGAGTACCACTAGGCCGCCGGGCGAACCGCGACCATAGAGCGCCAAGGAGGGAGGGCCCCTTGAGGATGTCCACGCGCTTCAGGACGTACGGGTCGATCCGCATGCAGCTGTAGGTGCCGCGGTCCCCCGCGCACTTCAAACCGTCGAGGTCGATGTTGTCTACCGAGCCATCGTTGAAACCACGCATGGCCTGATGAGTGGTTCCATAGGGGTTAGCCAGTACGCCCGGGGTATAACACAGGGCCAGGGAGACGCTTTGCGAGGTTTCCAGCAAGGCGGAACGGGTCTTGGTGGCGACCTGGCGGTGGGTGGCGTTGTAGCCTTCCATGCTGCCCAGCGCATTGCCCACGGCAACCCCCTTGATGTCGGTGGTTGGCAGATTCAGTGCTTCACCTTCAGCTTGCGGCCGCAGGACGCAACGGCTGGCTCGGGGGCGGCGTCAGACTGCTGCCGCAGGTCACTGTGATTTCGCCACGTGCCAGCTTGATCAGGCGTTGCCAGGCGGTGACCTCCAAGGTGGCGGCGCTGTCGGTGTGCAGGCGAAAGCAAGTGCCGTCTGGCAACTGAAAACCGTGGCGCTCGCCAGAAAGCAGCTTCAAGGCCTGGCGCTGTGTTCCGGGGGTGCCGCGCGCCACCGCTCACATTGAGCCTGGAGCTTGGGGGGATGGCGTTATTGTGCAATCGCAGCAGCCAACGGATGGACTGCTTGACCACCTGGAGGTGGAGTTCGACGTGGGCGCGTAGGTTACTCACCGTCCTCGATAAACCTCAATGCAAGCGCGTTAGTCCGCCATTCGGTGGGTTTTCTTAAAGATTGTCCCGGGTTCTGCACAAAACCCTAAGTTTTCCCGGCTTGGTGCCGAAAGACTGGGGGAGACATGCGCGCACCAAAGTAGAGCGGCCACAGAGCGGCCTATGGCGTTACATGGAATGTTGCACCCGGAACGCATCCCTACTCTTTTGCATGAGAAGTCCCCTGACATGAATCTCAAGTTCAGCCATAAAATCCTGTTGGCCGCTTCGGGCGTCGTGGTCCTGGCGTTCGCCTTGTTCACTTTGTATAACGACTACCTGCAGCGCAACACCATCCAGCAAAACCTCGACACCTCGGTCCAGCAAGCGGGGGCCCTGACGGCCAGCAGCGTGCAGAACTGGCTCAGTGGGCGGATCCTGGTCCTGGAAAACCTGGCGCAGAACGTCGCGCACCAGGGCGCCAACGCCGACTTCCCGGGCCTGGTCGACCAGCCGGCCTTCACCTCGAACTTCCAGTTCACCTACGTTGGCCAGGCAAACGGAGTGTTTACCCAGCGTCCTGACGCGAAAATGCCCGAGGGTTACGACCCGCGCCAGCGCCCCTGGTACAAGCAGGCGGTCGCGGCCGACAAAACCATGCTGACCCCGCCCTACATGGCCGCAGTCGGCGGGCTGGTGGTGACCATCGCCATGCCGGTCAAGAAGCACGGCGAACTGCTGGGTGTGGTGGGCGGCGACTTGAGCCTGGCGACCCTGGTCAACATCATCAATTCGGTGGACTTCGGCGGTATCGGCCATGCCTTCCTGGTCAGCGCCGACGGCCAGGTGATTGTCAGCCCGGACAAAGACCAGGTGATGAAAAACCTCAAGGACATCTACCCAGGCGCCAACGTGCGCGTCGGTGCGGGCAACCAGGAAGTGCTGCTCAACCAGCAGGAACGCATCCTGTCCTTTACTCCGGTCAACGGTCTGCCGAATGCGCAGTGGTACATCGGCCTGTCGATCGACCGGGACAAGGCCTACGCCGCCCTGGGCAAGTTCCGCACCTCGGCCTTGATCGCCATGTTCGTCGCCGTGACCGCGATTGCCGTGCTGCTGAGCCTGTTGATTCAAGTGCTGATGCGCCCACTGACCACCATGGGGCGCGCCATGCAGGACATCGCCCAGGGCGAGGGCGACCTGACCCGTCGCCTGGCCGTGGAAAGCAAGGACGAATTCGGTGAGCTGGGTGGGGCCTTCAACCAGTTCGTGGAGCGGATTCATGCCTCCATCAGCGAAGTCTCGTCGGCCACCCGCCAGGTGCACGACTTGTCGCAACGGGTGATGGCCTCCTCCAATGCCTCGATCATCGGTTCCGATGAGCAAAGCGCACGGACCAACAGCGTCGCCGCGGCCATCAATGAACTGGGCGCTGCCACCCAGGAAATCGCGCGCAACGCGGCGGACGCTTCGCAACACGCCAGCGGCGCCAGCGAGCAGGCCGATGACGGGCGCCAAGTGGTAGAGCAGACCATTCTGGCGATGACCGAGCTGTCGCAGAAAATCAGCCTGTCCTGCACCCAGATCGAAACCCTCAACGCCAGCACCGACAACATCGGGCACATCCTCGATGTGATCAAAGGCATCTCGCAGCAGACCAACCTGCTGGCGCTCAACGCCGCGATCGAAGCGGCGCGTGCCGGTGAAGCCGGGCGCGGGTTTGCCGTGGTGGCAGACGAAGTGCGCAACCTGGCTCACCGCACCCAGGAGTCGGCCGAGGAGATCCACAAGATGATCACCTCGCTGCAAGTCGGCTCGCGTGAGGCGGTATCGACCATGAACGCCAGCCAACTCTCCAGCGAAGAGAGTGTCGAAGTGGCGAATCAGGCGGGTGCGCGTTTGGTCAGCGTGACCCAGCGCATCACCGAGATCGACGGCATGAACCAGTCGGTGGCGGCCGCGACGGAAGAACAGACCGCCGTGGTGGAGACCCTCAACGTCGACATCAACCAGATCAACCTGCTGAACCAGCAGGGCGTGGCCAACCTCAATGAAACCTTGAAGGATTGCGATGCCCTGTCGCTGCAGGCCAACCGCCTGAAGCAACTGGTGGACAGCTTCAAGATCTGAAGCGCTGCACTGGACGAAAAAACGCGATGAGCCCTCTCTGGGGTCATCGCGTTTTTTTTTGCTGACGCACCCGCGAGTGTCAATTCGCGGAGGCTTTACCCTGGGCGTCAACGCTGTTCAGGTAGCGGGTGATGACGTCCACCGCACGATTGAGGTGGTGGGTCAGCTTAGCCACGCCCAGCGCCGCGTCGCGGGCTTGGGCGATGCGCAGCAGCTCACGATGATCCTCCTGGGTGAGCTTGCCGAGCCCCATGAAGCCCAGGTTGAAACGCAGGAAACGCTCTTCTTCCCACAGACCATTTTCAATCAGCGTCAGCAACCGGCGGTTGGGCGCCTTGCGGTACAGGGCCATATGGAACAGGCGATTGAGCCGGCCGATTTCGGCGTAATCGGTTTCGGTTTCCAGGTGGTCGATGTGGGCCGCTGCCTCGGCGAAATCCGCTTCATCGAGCAGCGGAATCGACAGGCGCAGGGCCTCGCATTCCAGCAGGATGCGCAGCGCATAGGTCTCGGCTGCATCACCTTCGATCAGGGGTGCCACGACCGCGCCTTTGTGGGCGACGACATGCAACAGCGATTGCGCTTCGAGCTGGCGCAGCGCTTCGCGCACCGGCATGCGGCTGACGCCGAACAGGTCGGCCAGGTCTTGCTGGCGCAGGGCGGTACCGCAGGGCAGGCGCCCGTCGAGAATGGCCGAGCGCAGGGTTTCTTCGATCACCGCGCGTGCCAGGTGAGCGGGGATGGGGCCGCTGACGGTAATGGTGCTGAGTGGGTTGGGCTTCTGTGCCACGACAATGCCCTCCGACAGTAGAAGTAAATATTGGATCCAATGCACACTAGTGACTGGGTGCCCGCTTGTCAAACGGGCAAGACAATGCCTTTTTCGAGCGTTTTATGCCACAGGCACGGGTGCCGGACGACGGGATGACAAGCGCGGCGCTCTCATCCTCGTCGGTCCCTCAAGTTTAGCCTGCACCCAGTGATTGCATCGTGCCATTGTCTTTTGTCGATCCAGGCTGCACCATCAATCGATTTCCCACCGCCCTCCCGGAATCAACGCATTGCTGGCACGTTGCGCACTCACTTTGACCTGGCGTTGGCTGTGCTCGGCGCTGCTGGTCGGCAGCGTCATGCTCGGTGCCCTGCAGGCCGATTGGGACTTCTCGCTGATCAGTCGGCGGGCCGAGGCCTTGTACGGGCCATTGGGCGAGGGCAAGCTGCGGATCGATGCCTGGCAGCACCTGCTGGCCACACAGCAGCAAGTTTCGGAGCTCGATCAGCTCAAAGCGGTCAACCTGTTCTTCAACAGGCAGATGCGTTACGTGGAAGACATCGACCTGTGGCGTCAGGTCGACTATTGGGAAACACCGGTCGAAGGCTTGTGGAAGGGCGCCGGAGATTGCGAAGACTATGCGATCGCCAAATACTTCAGCCTGCGCCATCTCGGAGTCTCCAGCGACAAGTTGCGTATCACCTACGTCAAGGCCCTGCGCCAGAACCGCGCGCACATGGTCTTGACCTACTATGCAAGCCCGGACGCAATGCCACTGGTGCTCGACAGCCTGGTCGACGCAATTGCGCCCGCCAGCCAGCGTACCGACCTGTTGCCGGTCTACTCCTTCAATGCCCAGGGCTTGTGGCTGCCAGGCGCCAAGGGTAACCAGAAAATCGGCGATACCAAGCGCCTGTCCCGTTGGCAGGACGTGTTGAAAAAAATGCAGGCCGAAGGATTTCCGGCCGAGACGACCCACTAGGAGCGCGCGCTCAGATGTCATTGTTCAAACAGTTGTTGCTTGCTATCTGCCTGTTCCTGGTAGTCGCCTTCACCGGTAGCTTCATGGTCAGCCTGGAAAGTTCGCGGACCCAGTACGTCAATCAACTGCGTTCCCACGCCCAGGACGCGGCCACGGCGCTGGCGTTGTCGCTGACACCGAACATCGACGACCCGGCGATGGTCGAGCTGATGGTCAGCTCGATTTTCGACAGCGGTTATTACGCGAGCATTCGTGTGGTGGACCTCAAGACCGACACCGCCCTCGTCGAGCGCAACGGCACCCCCGATGTCAGCAAGGTGCCACAGTGGTTCGTCAACCTGATCGGCCTGGAGCCGGCCGGTGGCGATGCGCTGGTCAGCCGCGGCTGGGAGCAGGCGGCCAGGGTCGAGGTGATCAGCCATCCCATGTTCGCCGTTGCCCGGCTCTGGCAGAGCGCCCTGGGCAGCCTTGGCTGGTTGCTGGTGTGTGGCGCGGTCAGCGCGGTGCTGGGGGCGTTGTTGCTGCGCCGCCAACTCAAGCCCCTGGACTACATGGTCAAGCAGTCCCATGCCATTGCCCGGCGCGAGTTCCTCAGCTTGCCGCAGCTGCCGCGCACACCTGAGTTGCGGCGTGTGGTGCAAGCGATGAACCAGATGGTCGAAAAGCTCAAGGCGCTGTTCCAGGAGCAAGCCGAGCGCAGTGAAAAACTGCGTGCGCAATCCTATCAGGACACCCTCACGGGCCTGGCCAACCGACGCTATTTCGAGATGCAGTTGAATGCCCGGGTGAGCAATACCGAACAGGCGAGCTCCGGTTATCTGTTGCTGTTGCGGGTCAAGGACCTGGCGGGCCTCAACCAGCGCCTGGGCGGGCAGCGTACCGACCAGTTGCTGCAGGCTGTCGGCCAACAGTTATCGCGTGAATGTGCCCGTTATCCGGAAACCCAGAACCTGGTCACCCGTATCCGTGGCGGCGAATTTGCCGTGCTGGCGCCGGGCCTGGTCCGCGAAGAAGCGCAGCAACTGGCGCAGAGCCTGGACAGTGCGCTGGCCAGCCTGCACGCCACCGGGGCGACTGACGTGCCAACGGTGGCGTCGATCGGCCTGGCGCCGTTTGCCCACGGCGATACGCCACAGGCGGTATTGAGCCTGGCCGACCAGGCACTGCTGCAAGCGGAAGGCGAGGGCGACTCGAACTGGGCGTGCCTGGAGCACAGCGTGGCCGCGACGGTCGGCGACGACCACCATGCCTGGCACCGGCTGCTGGATCAGGCGCTCGAGCAACAACGCTTCCAGCTGTACTTCCAGCCCGTCGTGGCCAGCCAGGACACCGACCTGGTGCTGCATTACAAAGTCCTTTCGCGCCTGCTCGACGAGCAGGGCCAGACCATTCCCGCCGGGCGCTTCCTGCCGTGGCTGGAGCGGTTTGGCTGGATGGCGCGGCTCGACCGCCTGATGCTCGAGGGTGTGTTGACGCAGATGGCCGGCCACGAGCAATCGCTGGCGCTCAATCTGTCCGCCGCGACCCTGGCGGATCCGCAGGCGCTGAACAAGGTCTTCGAGATCCTGCGCCAGCATTCGGACCTGGGTTCGCGCCTGACCCTGGAAATCGGTGAGGAGCAACTGCCTGACCAGGCCGTGCTCGAACAACTGACCCAACGCCTGCGCGAGCTGGGGTTCTCCCTCAGCCTGCAGCGCTTCGGCGGACGGTTCAGCATGATCGGCAACCTGTCGCGCCTGGGCCTGGCCTACCTGAAAATCGATGGTAGCTACATCCGCGCCATCGACCAGGAAAGTGACAAGCGCCTGTTCATCGAAGCCATCCAGCGCGCCGCCCACAGCATCGACCTGCCGCTGATTGCCGAGCGGGTGGAGACCGAAGGGGAGCTACGGGTGATTCGCGAAATGGGCCTGTACGGGGTGCAGGGCCAGTTGTTCGGCGAACCGAAACCCTGGCAGTAACAAGGCGTGCGAGCGTACCCGTCGACCGGGTTCGCTTAAGGGCTCAGATCAACCCGCTTTCATCTTCGTTGATCAGATGGCTCAATCCCCCCAGCGCTTCACGCGCCTGGGTTCGGTCCATCAGCTTGGCTTGTGCGGCCGGCGGCAGGTCGGTGACACGAATCACCCCTTTGCTGGTCAGCACCTGAATCAGGTCGTCGAGTACCCGGATCATCTCCAGGTCACTCTGTTTAAGCTGTTTAAGGCTGGTTTCCATCACCTCGTTGGCGTACCAGGCCTGGATCTCGTGGTGGTCGGCGGGCAGCGTTTCCGTTGCCTCGGCGTAGGGCGCAGCCTCTACGCGCACCAGCAGGCCCTGTGCATCACGTTGCACGTAGAACATCGACAATCCCTCATGAATGAACCAGCGTCGTGCTGTCAGCAGCATAGGCCAACGCAGGTGAGTATGCGGGGCAACGCTCAAGTCGTCACCCCGGCGGTCATTCGAACACGCCTGCCGACCTCCCGCGTGAGCGGTCGGCAGGTACCCGGTCAACTGTTGTTGTGGTCGATCTTGATGGTTGGGTCGAGGCCGACCACCAGCGAGTTGACGCTCTGACCGGACCAGTTGTTGCCTTCCAGTTTGATCGTCACGTCGGCGTTGGCGATGCCGCCTGCGGCATTGAGCTTGCCTTCGGAACTGACCTGCAACGTCGATACCCCTTCAACCGTGGTGATTTTCAGGAAGTTGTCGATGGTGCTGGCGCTCTCGCCCTGCAACAGGTCGCGCAGATCGATGCGGTCACCTTCGCTGGCCTTGAAGTCCTTGATCACGTCATTGCCGGTATCACCGGACCTCCAGACGAAGGTGTCGGCACCCGAGCCGCCGGTCAGGATGTCATTGCCCGAACCGCCCAACAGGATGTCGTTGCCTTCACCGCCGAGCAGCGTGTCCTTGCCGGTACCACCCAGCAGGATGTCATTGCCCTTGCCGCCGTCGAGCACATCGTCGCCGCCTTGGCCGAAGATGATGTCGTTGCCGGCACCGCCCAGCAGGTTGTCGATACCATCCCGCGCCCCGGACACATCGAACGCGTTGTAGTGCTCGGTGACGTACTGGTGCACATTGCTGGCAGTGACCTTCGTCACTTCCATCCCGGTTTGCTGGCCAACGTAGGCCTGCATGGCCTGGTAACCCTCGCCGGCAATGCCATTGAAGCTCACCAGGTCGCCGAAGATGATGTCGTTGCCATCACCGCCATTGACCGTGTCGGCACCCGGCAGGGTCGCCTCGGAATGGCCGAGGATGGCATTGGCCAGGTCCTTCGGATCGATGTTGGTTTGCGGCTTGTCATCGGTGTCGTACGGAATCAGGTCGGCCGGCTTGATGGTCTTGTTCAGGCCGATCGCCTCGACCTGCGACAGGCCACTGAGCAACAGGAAGCTGCTGTTGGAGTTGCTGGTCGTGCCATTCCTGTCGTCGGTGTAGGAGATCTCATAAGTCCCGTCGCCCTGCGCACGGATCGTGCCGAGGGTGTTCGCCTTGTACCACTTGCCCGGTTCGTATTCCTTCCATAGGGCGACCTGGCCGTTGCTGTTGATCAACTGACGGCTCACGCCACCCAGGGTGATATACGCGGTATCGCCCAGTTTGTAGTTGTTGACGTTCAGGTAGTCGTCCAGCTTGCCGTCGTTTTGGCTGTTGCTGTAGTAGAAGTCCGCCACCACCGGGTTGGTCTGCTCGCCACTCTGGTAGTAGTTAGGCTGACCGTCGGTGATGAAGTACGTCAGGTTGGTGGCACCTGCATTGTTCTTGGCCTGATCGCTCTGGAACCAGTTAGCCGTGGTCTTGAACACGTCCTCGTAGTTGGTGCCGCCGCCCGACTGCATCGACCTGACCATACCCTGCAGTTGCTCCAGCGCGCCCTGGTCATTGAGGTTGACCGACAGCGTCTGGCTCACGGTGCTGTCGAACGTCGTCAGGAAGATGTTGACCGTCCCCGAGGTATTCGCACCCAGGCTCTGCTTGAGGGTGTTGAACATCAGGGCCAGCGACTCCTTCGCTGCCTTGATCGAGGTGTCCATACTGCCGGAGGTGTCGACCATGAACGCGATGTTGTAGTTCTTGCCCTGGACCACGTTCAGGCCACCGATATCAGCAATGACGATGTCATTGCTGTCGGTCCCCAGGATGTTGTCATCCTTGGTCGTGCCCATCATCGGGTTGTACGTCGCCGGGTACAGGGTCACCGGGATCTGCGCGGTACTTGGCGCAGAGCCACCCAACTGCTCGGTGGACGTCGACGTCACCGTCAGGTTGAACGAGGTGTTGTAGTACGGTGGCGGGGTGATGGTCAGCGTGCCGAGGTTCCAGCCGGTGACATTCGCCTCGCCATTGGTGGCGGTGGCCGTGAAGGTATGACCGGCGCCATCGCTGAGCACGGAGCCCGCCGGAATCCCGCCGATCTTCACGCTCAGGCTTTCAGAGCCGTCCGTGTCGGTCAGTCCGGTGGTGATGGCCGACAGCTTGACGGTGCCGCCCTCTGGGCCGGTGTTGAGTTTGTAGCCGTCGTAGTAGCCTTCACCGTTGCTGCCATGCAGGTCGGAAACCGTGACACCGGCATTGATCAGGTCGTTGACACCGGTATAGATCGGCACGCCGGCATTGTTCAGGTTGACCACCGGGCCGTTGTCTACCTTGAGGTTGACGTCGTAGCTGCCCGGGCCGCTCTGGTTATGGTGGTAGATGTCCAGGGTGTAGTAACCGCTGGTGGTCGGCGTGAAGCTACCGTTGAGTGCGCCGCCATTGCCCCACAGGGCACTGGCCACGTTCTGGCCACCGATGCTCACCAGCAGGCTGTCATCGCCTGTACCGCTGAACGTGTAGACCTTGCCGGCTTCGAGGTAAATCAGGCCGGAGGTTTTCGAGGCAACCCCAGCGGTCACACTGCCTTCCTGCACGTCGCTGACGGTGGTGCTGGTGTTTGGCTTGCCGGCCGCGTCGATCACCGATTTCAGGGTGTTGGTTGGCGCACCGCTGCCAGTACCGTTGAAGCCGGTGTTCAGCGCAGTCAGGCCGGTCCAGATCTCCTTGATCAAGCCGGTCGAGTTCACATTGTTGCCAGCGATGCTCAGTGTTGGCGCATCGGCCTGCGGGGTGATATCGACCTTCAAGGTCGCTTCATTGCCCAGGTTGAAGCCGTCAGTAGGCTTGAACGTGATCTGCGCGTAATCCGCGGCCTTGTTGCCCACCCCGGTGCCGCCATAACCGTCGGCACCCGACTCGTTGCGTGCGGGCACAAACGTCAGTTTGCCCAGGGCGATATCCGCCTGGCTGATGGTTTGGCCAACCGTGACCTTGACACCGTTGAACAACAGGTCGCCAGCGCCCGATACCTGGGTGATGGTGATACCCAATGGGCTGTCGTTATCGACATCGGTGACCTTGAAGTTGTCCCAGGTCAGGGTCATGGTCGTGTCTTCAAGACCGGTAACGGCCCCGCCGACAGTCACAGGTGCATGGTCGTTGTCGACGATGGTGGTGTTCACGCTGGACTTGTTCGGATCGATCCCCAGGTTTTCGAAGGAACCACCGGTAGCCTTGTCGATGGTGATCACGAAGTTCTCGGCACCTTCGACCAGCTTGTCATCACGGGTGCTGATATCGAACCCGACATTGTTGCTGTTGGCTGGAATCGTGACCGTCACGACACCGGTGAAATCCACGCCGTTGATCGCAGTACCGGTGTACTTCAGGGTCACCGTCACATCGGTCTGAGCGGTGTTGCTCAGGTTCAGCGTGTAATGCGCCGACTGGCCTTCAATGACCGATGTCACACCACTGATACCCACGGTGGTCGGGTCGCCCTGGCCACTGGGTTCATCCGTCACGGTGGTGGTCAGCGTGGTGTCTGTGAGCGTCAGTTTTTCGAAGTTCTCGTCACCGGTGACCGAAACCAGCTTGTTGACGATCGGAGCCTGGCCGCCAGTGAAGATGTCGTCCTTGGCGGTGATAGTCGTGCTGGCCGAAGTCCCGTTCGCAGGAACGGTGACCTTGGTGCCATCGGACAGGGTGAAGACCAGTGGGCCGTGGCTGCTCATCGGCAAGCCAGCAGTGTTGGTCAGGGTCACGGTGTAAGTGACCTGGCCGCCTTCGGTGACGGTGGTTTTATCCACAGACAGGGTGGCAACCACTTCGGAGATAGTGTCGCCGATGGTGACCTGAGCTTTGTCGCCGAGCACCAGGTTCTCGAAGGACTTGCCGTCAACGGTGGCGTTGTCGATGCCGACTTCCACAACTTGACCGTCTTTGTAGACGTCATCACCTTGCGCAGCCAGCTCGTACGGAACGCTGGTGGTGCCGGCCT
>NZ_CAXAQF010000042.1:0-14128 GCF_963970735.1 Pseudomonas sp. RA_35y_Pfl2_P32 | reverse complement strand
TCTTGATCCACCCGCCCCATCGGCAGGCTGAGCGAAGGTGTCCATCAGGGGGGGGAGGCGCGTAGCGTCGTGCGGCGAAGCCGCATACATCGAGAGGAGGTGCAGCGAAGCAAACCGGAGGCGATGCTCCCCGGATGGATACCGTAGCGAAGGTACCCCGAGCCCTAGCGAGGGGCCGTACGTCAGGGGCAAAGCGTTTTGCTTCCTTTTGGGCGTTTGCAAAAGGGAGTCGCCGTAAGGGCGAAACCCTAAGCCGCCATCACCGCAGCAACGGATATGCCCCCGAAAGCCAAGATCAAAAGATCGCAGCCTTCGGCAACTCCCACAGGTGCTTGAGGGCTTCCCCTCAACCATAGAATCTCCCACAGGTTTAAGTTCAGGCCAGCAGGGCCTTCAGATCGTGGTACAGCGCCTCGGGGATCTGCACGCCCTCCACCAGGCTGCGGGCCCGCGCTTCATAGCGGCGTTGCGACGGCAATCGGGCGCCCTGGCCTTCGATACTCTGGAACAGGGTTTCGGCACGGGCCAGGTGTTGCTCAGTGGCGTCGCCGAGGAAGCGCCGTGGGTCGAGGGCGATGATCAGTTCGCCATGGTACGGCGAGGACTTGCTGCCCGCGTCATAGGCCAGGGATTCGGCGCTGGTCAGGTCACCGATCAACGGCCCGGCGATCAACTCCACCATGGCGGCCAGTGCCGAACCCTTGTGCCCGCCAAAGGTCAGCATCGCGCCGCTGTCGAGCACCACGTTGGCATCGGTACTCGGCCGCCCCTGCCCATCTACGCCCCAGCCTTCGGGAATCGCCTTGCCGGCCCGGCGGTGCAATTCGATATCGCCGCGGGCGATCGCGCTGGTGGCAAAGTCGAAGACAAACGGCTCCTGGCCCGCGCGTGGCCAGCCGAAGGCAATCGGGTTGGTGCCGAACACCGGCTGACTGCCGCCGGCCGGTGCGACCCAGGCATGGCTCGGGTTACAGGCCAGCGCCACCAGGCCGGCCGCGGTGAGTTGCTCGATCTCCACCCACAACGCGGAAAAATGCACACACCGATTGATCGCCAGGGCAGCAATCCCGTTGGCCCGGGTTTTCGCCGCCAGCAACGGCAACCCGGCCTGGAACGCCAGTTGGGAAAAGCCGCCGGCCGCGTCGACCCGCACGATCGAGGGCGCCTGGTCGATGACCTGGGGCTCGGCATCAGCCGAGACCTTGCCAGCCCGCAACGAATTCACGCAGCCGAGAATCCGGTACAAGCCATGGGAAGCGCAGCCATCGCGCTCGCCGGCGATCACCGTGTGGGTCACCGCCTGGGCGTGGGCAGGGTTAAAACCGTTGTGCAGCAGGATCGATTCGGCCAGCTCGCGGGCTTCGGCCAGGGACAGTCGGATCATAGTCAGCTCCTTGAACAGACCGTCCAGACTCGCCCATTCCACCGCCCCCGGCTTGATCGCTTTAAGCCTGGGCGATGACGATATCGGCATAGCCCCAACGACGCCTCAGCCGATCAGATCGATCAACTGCTCTCGCTGTGCGCCCGTCAGCATCGAGCCAACACCGGCACCGGCATTTTCGCTCATGTAGCGCGGGTGGCAGGTGCCAGGGATAACGCACGTCACCGCGGCATGGGACAGCACAAACTTCAGCGCCAGTTGCGCCCAACTGCTGACCTGCACCTGCCCCGCCCAACCCGGCAGCCGCTTGCCTTTGAGCCTGGCCAACAAGTCACCGCCACCAAACGGCCGGTTGCAGATTACCGCCACCCCACGCTCGCGGCACAAGGGCAACAGGCGCTTCTCGGCGGTACGGTCATCGAGGGCATAGTTGATCTGCAAGAAGTCCAGCGGCTCGGCCTTGAGCAGGGCCTCGACCTCGTCATAGGCGCTGGCGGTGTAGTGGCTGACGCCGATGTAGCGAATCCGCCCGGCCGCCTGCCACTCACGCAACGTCGGCAGATGGCTCTGCCAGTCCAGCAGGTTGTGGATCTGCATCAGGTCGATGCGGTCGGTCTGCAACAAGCGCAACGACTGTTCCATTTGCCGGATGCCTTCCTCGCGCCCCCGGGTCCACACCTTGGTCGCCAGGAAAGCCGGCGAGCGCGGTTCGTGAATCGACAGCAATTCCCCGCTGGTCTGTTCCGCCCGACCATACATCGGTGAGCTGTCGAGCAGCGTACCGCCCTTGGCGAACAACGCGCTGAGCACCGCCGGCAGCTGTTGGTAGGAAACCGTTCCTGGCGCGGCATCAAAGCCGCGATAGGTGCCTAACCCGACGATGGGCAAGGGTTCGGAGCTGGAAGGAATGGCGCGGGTCAGCATGTTCGTGCCTCCGGGTCCGATCAATGTACTAACGTTAGACGAATGTCGCGCATCCTGATGTCAATCGTGGTCATCGCTGCAGCGCTGTACCTGGCGCTCTGTGCGGGGCTGTGGGTGTTCCAGCGTGCACTGATCTACTACCCACAACCACGCGCCGGTGAGAGCGCGACCGCCCTGCTGAGGCTTGCGGTGGATGAGGAACAGGTGCTGGTCAGCGTCCGCCTGCGCGACGGGCCCCAGGCCTTGATCTATTTCGGCGGCAATGCCGAGGATGTCTCGGCGAACCTGCCGGCCTTTGCCCAGGCCTTTCCCAATCACGCCCTGTACCTGATGCACTACCGGGGTTTCGGTGGTAGCAGCGGGTCACCTTCGGAGGAAGGGATTGCCGCGGATGCGCTGGCGCTGTTCGATCAGGTCTACGCCGACCACCGACAGGTTGTGGTGGTCGGGCGCAGCCTCGGCTCCGGGGTCGCGGTGCGCCTGGCCAGCCAACGGCCGGCGGCGCGGTTGATCCTGATCACCCCCTACAACAGCCTGGCAGAACTGGCCGCGCGCCAGTTGCCCATCTTCCCGGTGCGCTGGCTGCTGCGCGACCACTACGACTCCTGGACATACGCCGCGCGCATCCAGGTGCCCACCCTGTTGCTCGCCGCCGAACACGATGAGGTCATCCCACGCGCCAGCACCGAGCGCCTGCTGCAGCATTTCGCGCACGGTGTGGCAAGGCTTGAGGTCATAGCTGGCACGGGACACAACTCCATCGCCGCCAGCCCCAGGTACCTGCCGTTGCTGCGCGATGGAATGTGAAACGCAAGGATTGCCCCCTGTACCAGCTGTCGAGCAGCGCGAGGCTGCGTCAACGGCCGCAGGACGTTCATTCAACTTGCCAACACTGGACTAAGCAATACTCGCGTCACCCGCCGTTCTTCGACCTCGACCACGGTCAGGTTCCAGCCTTCCCAGGTCAGTGTGTCGCCAATCATCGGCAGGCGGTCCAGCAGGCTCATGACCAGTCCCGCGACAGTCTGGTAGTCATCCGTGGCCTTGGCCTGGAAGCCGATCTGCTGGCGAACCTGGCTCAGGTTCAAGGCGCCACCGACCAGGAAACCATTGCCCTGGGCCACGATGTTCGGACCTTCGATTTCGCTGGCATCCGGCAACTCGCCGGCGATCGACTCAAGGATGTCGGTCATGGTCAACAAGCCAATGAAGTCACCGAACTCGTTCACCACAAAGGCGATGTGCGTCGACTCTTTGCGCATCTGTTCCAGCGCATTGAGGATCGAAAAGCTGTCCAGCAGGTTGACCGCCGTGCGGGCCATGGCCTCCAGATTGGGCTGATGGCCGGCGAGCAGTTCCTTGAGCAGCTCTTTCTTGTGGACGAAGCCCAACGGCTCATCGATGCGGCCCTCGCGGATCAACGGCAGCCTGGAGTACGAGGAATGCATCAGCGTGGTGCGGATGGTCTCGGCCGAGTCGGCCAGGTCGATGTAATCGACCTCGGCTCGCGGCGTCATGGCGCTGCGGATCGGCCGTTCGGCCAATTGCAGGACCCCGCTGATCATCACCCGCTCGCGACGATCGAAGACCTGATCGGCCTCGGCGCCTTCGAGCATGTCGGCAATTTCCTCGCCCACTTCATCGGCATGCAAGGTGCGCCCGCCCAGCAAACGCAACACCGCGTGGGCAGTCCGCTCGCGCATCGGCCGATGCCCCTGCAGGCTCTTCTTGCGCCGCGCCCGCGCCAGTTGGTTGAACAGTTCGATCAGGATCGAGAAGCCAATCGCCGCATAGAGGTAGCCCTTGGGAATGTGGAAACCCAGGCCCTCGGCGGTCAGGCTGAAGCCGATCATCATCAAAAAGCCCAGGCAGAGCATGATCACCGTCGGGTGACCGTTGACGAAGTGCGTCAGCGGCTTGCTGGCAATGATCATCAGGCCAATGGAGAACACCACGGCAATCATCATCACCGACAGGTGTTCAACCATGCCCACCGCGGTGATGACCGCGTCCAGGGAGAACACCGCATCCAGCACCACAATCTGCGCCACGATCGGCCAGAACAAGGCATAAGCGGCCGTCCCGGTGCGGGTAGCAATGTGGCCTTCGAGGCGCTCATGCAGCTCCATGGTCGCCTTGAACAACAGGAACACCCCACCGAACAACATGATCAGGTCGCGGCCGGAGAACACCTTGTCGAACACCTCGATCAAGGGTTCGGTGAGGGTCACCATCCACGAAATACTGGCCAACAGGCCCAGGCGCATCAGCAATGCCAGCGACAGGCCGATGACCCGGGCGCGGTCACGCTGCTCGGGCGGCAGTTTGTCGGCCAGGATGGCAATGAACACCAGGTTGTCGATGCCGAGCACCAGCTCCAGCACAATCAGGGTCAACAGGCCAAGCCAGGCCGTGGGATCTGCAATCCATTCCATAGGGATTATTTACTCTCTCGAATCAGCTTGAACGATTGACGCGCACGCAGGTACGACGCCCTGCGACCCAAAATGGGGGCGGTTTTGTTCGGGGTAAAGGGTGCTGCGCAACAGGCGAGAAAGGTGCCTGGGCGGTTCAACGCCACCGAGATGGGCGCGATTGACCGAGGGGCGCTGACTGAGGGAAACGAGGCTGCAACGTGAGCGAAGCGACTGGGAGGCTCCAGGAGGGTGTTCATACGGACCTGTAGAAAATGGGGCCCACGATCCTACAGTGCGGCAGGAGTTTTCTGCCGCGCAGAGTTATTACAAGATTTGACACGATCGAGCGGCGATTACACCGGGGAGATGGTGGCAAGGGCGCCGATCATGATCGTCAACAGCAGGAATCCACCGAGAAACATCGCCATCTTGAACATCGGGCCTCCAAAAATCAGTCCAGGGTTGCGGCCTTATTGTGGCGCCCTGGCTGTATCGAAAACAGCGTCAGGTACCGATGAAAAATACGGATCAGATGCCGCTGTACTGCCTGGTGAAGGCGAGCGCGTCGAGGCGCTCGCCCTGATGAGAATCAGCCGGGATCGCCTGACTGACGGCGCTTGCCCCGCGCAAGATGGCTAATCAGTAGCGCCAGAACGACCAAGATGGCGGCAACCGCGAAGCTGGCGTGCATGCCCCGGGCCAACGCGGGCGCAGACGCAATGGACACATCCGCCGCCGTAGCGAAGGCAAACAGCGCCCCCAGGCACGCCGCCCCGCTGATCAGCCCCAGGTTGCGCGATAAGCTGAGCAGGCCAGCCACCACGCCCCGTTGCTGCGGGTCGATGGTGGCCATGATCGAGGTGTTGTTGGCCGCCTGGAACAACGCATAACTGGCCGTCAGCAGCAGCATCGGCATCAGGTAGCCGGGCACCCCGCTGTCGCTCGGCAACAGCGCCAGCAACGTGGCGCCAAGCGCCATGCCCAGCAGCCCGGCCTGGGTCATGCGGCGCGTGCCCCAACGGTCGACCAGGCGCCCGGCCGGCACACCGCTGAGGGCCGCGGCTGCAGGCCCCGCCGCCAGCACCATCCCCACTGCCAGGGCATCGAGTCCCAGGCCGCGAGCCAGGTAAAACGGCCCGACCACCAGGGTCGACATGATCACCGTCGACACCAGCAGGCTCATGGCCAGGCCCGCGCTCAGTTGCCGATCGCCCAGCAATTGCAGACGGACCAAGGGTGCCGCTGCCCGCCCCTGGCGCCAGACAAACAGCCCGACGCCCGCGGCGGCCAGCAGCAACAGCGCTCCCTGCCCCTGGGTCATGGCCAACGCGTAGGCCCCCAGGGTCAACGCCAGCACCAGGCTTCCCGGTAGATCAAAACCGCGGTGTTCAGCACTGGCGAACGGTCCATCTGGCGGCAGGTAGCGCCACGCCAGCCAGCCGTTGAGCAGGCCCAGCGGCACGCTGACCAGGAAGATCGCCTGCCAGCCGATGGCGACCAGCAACACCCCACCCAGCGCCGGCCCCAGCGTGGTGCCGATCGCCGAGAGACTGCCCAGCAGGCCCATGGCGCTGCCAATCCGGGCCTTGGGCACGGTCTCGCCCACCAGGGCCAGGGTCAGGGCGAGCATGATCGCGGCGCCAAGCCCCTGCAGCGCCCGTGCGGCGATCAGCCAGCCAAGACTGGGCGCCAGGCCGCAGAGCAATGAGGCCAGGGTGAACAGGCTGATCCCCCCCAGCAGCAGGCGTCGCCGTCCCAGGAGGTCACCGAGGCGACCGGCACTCACCAGCAAGGTGGTGATGCTCAGCAAGTAGGCCAGGACAATCCATTGCACCTGGGCAAAAGAGGCCTCGAATGTCCGGGCCAGGGCTGGCAGGCCAGCATTGGCGATACTGGTATCGAGTGACGGCAACAGCATCGACAGTGACAGGCTGGCCAGCGCCCAGCGGCTCGACGAAGCCAGGGGCGGCACTTGTGCGGCGGTTGTTGTGGGGAGAGTGTTCATGGATAAGGCCTTGCGCTCGGTGATGGACAAAAGCCTATGCCTGAGCGTCATGAGGCGGAAGACGCAGCATTTGCACTTTATAGCTGCAGCAAACGCCATCTCAGGTGGACACCGTGCTACCGTTGCCCCATGTCGATGCCTGATCTGAACCTGCTGATTACCCTGGACGCCCTGCTCGCCGAAGGCAGCGTGGCGCGCGCGGCCCAGCGTTTGCACTTGAGCCCCTCGGCGATGAGCCGGGCCCTGGCACGCTTGCGCACCACCACCGGCGACCCGCTGCTGGTGCGGGCCGGGCGCAGCCTGGTACCGACACCACGGGCCATCGAACTGCGCGAGCGGGTCAGGCAACTGGTCGAAGACGCCGAAGCCGTATTACGCCCCGCCGAGCAACTGGATCTGCAGCACTTGGTGCGCACCTTCACCCTGCGCACCAGCGATGGTTTCGTGGAGAATTTCGGCCCGGCATTGATCCAGCGCCTGGCCACCGAGGCGCCCGGCGTGCGCGTGTATTTCCTGCAAAAACTCAACAAGGACAGCGCGCCCCTGCGCGAGGGCAGCGTCGACCTGGACACGGGTGTAGTGGAGCCCGGCACCAGCCCGGAACTGCACACACGCTTGTTGTTCGAGGATCGATTTGTTGGCGTCGTGCGCCAGGGGCATGCCTTGAGCCAGGGTCAAATCAGCGTTGCCCGCTACATGGCCGGGCAACATGTGCTGGTTTCCCGTCGTGGCCTGACCAGGGGGTTGCTGGATGAAACCTTCAATAGCCAAGGCCTGCAGCGCAACATCGCGACCCTGGTCAGTGGGTTCGCCGCCGCGTTGGCGCTGACCCGCGACTCGCAGTTGATCGCCACGGTGCCCGAGCGCCACACCCGGCACCTGCGCAGCGACCTGTTCAGTTTCACCTTGCCGCTGCCCACCCCGGCCATCGGCCTGTCGCTGATCTGGCATCCACGAATGGACGCCGACCCGGCGCATCGCTGGCTGCGCGGCTGCCTACGTGAGGTGTGTACCCAGGTACTTGGCCAACCCGACACGTTGAGCAAGATCGTTCAAGCCTGACACCTGTAACCCTTCTATGATTTTCGCCATCAACGTGCTCAAGGACGGTGGCAGACCATGGCGACGCAAAAACTCTTCTGGCAAGACCCTTACCGAACCGAACTGCAAACGCAGGTCACTGCGGTCGAGGGGGACGAGGTGCATCTGGCACAAACCGTGTTCTTTGCCTTTTCCGGTGGCCAGGAGAGTGACAGCGGAACCCTCGCGGGCCTGACGGTTCTGGCGGCGGAAAAACGCGGCCTGGACATTGTCTACACCCTGCCCACCGGGCATGGCCTGCAGGTGGGCAGCGAAGTCGAGCTGCGCATTGACTGGGCACGGCGGTATCGCCTGATGCGCCTGCATTTCGCCGCGGAAATGGTCCTGCAACTGGTCTACCAGCTTGAACCGGACATCGCCCGCCTCGGTGCCCATATCTCGGCGGACAAGGCGCGCATCGACTTTGCCCGCGAGACCAGCATCGCCACCCTGTTCCCGCAGATCGAGTCCCAGGTCGTTACCTTGTTAAGCGCCGACCTGCCCATCATCACCGCCTTCAGCGATGAAGCCGCGCAGCGCCGCTACTGGCAGGTCGAAGGGTTTGCGACCATGGCCTGCGGTGGCACTCACCCGCGCTCCACCGGGGAAATCGGCGCCCTCAAGCTCAAGCGCAAGAACACCGGCAAAGGCAAGGAGCGCATCGAAATCACTTTGCTCTAGACACCCTGGTCTAGAGGAACACCCCACTCCAGGCCGACACCAGCAGCAATACCGCCAACCCACGATTCATCCGCACAAACGCCCGGGGCGAGCTCAACACCCGGGCGCTGCCCACGCCCAACAGCGCCCACAAGGTCATGCACGGCAGGCAGGTCAACAGGAACAACAGTGACAACAGCAACATCCGCGGCGCCTGCTCACCGTCGCCGGCAAACACACTCGCCACCGCCACCGCCATCATCCAGACTTTGGGGTTGATCACCTGCAGGGCCACGGCACCGAGCACGCCCATACCGGTGTCGCGCGTGTCGGGCGAATCCAGGGACGGCGGCGTACTGCAAAAGATCTGCCAGGCCAACCCGCTCAGCCACAGCGCCCCGGCCCAGACCATCGCCTGCTGCACGTGCGGGAACCGCGCCAGCGTCTCACCCAGGCCGAGCCCGACAGTCAACACCACCAGCGCTGCCGCGACACAGGCACCGAGAATCATCGGCAGGGTGGCAACCAGTCCGCGCCGGGAACCGTGACTCAGCACCAGGATGTTCAGCGGCCCCGGGGTGATCGAGGCCACGAAGGCAAACAACAGAAAAGGCAGAAACGATAGCATGGCAGGGACTCCTTGATCAGACAGGGGTCCATGCTCGCGCACCGGCGGGGGTCAGTCTGGAAGGTTTGAGCAGCGCTTGCGGTAATCGGCCGGAGTGAGCCGGTAGGCACGGCGGAACCAGCGCCCCAGATGGCTCTGATCGGCAAAGCCCAGGGCGCTGGCCACCTGCGCCGGGGTTTCGCCCCGGGCCAGCCACAGGCGCGCCCGGGCCAGGCGCAGTTGAATCAGATAGGCATGGGGTGCCAGGCCGAACGCCGCCTTGAAGGCGCGGCTCAGGCGAAAACGGTCGACGCCACAGACCTGGGCCAACTGATCCAGGCCGATGTCTTCAAAGGCGTGGGCCTGCAGGTAGTCACGCGCCACCTGGGCCACCCGTGGCAGGCGCGGATCGAAGGCTAGGCGCTGACGCCAGTCGAGGTGCCGGGTGAGCGCGGCCAACAGGTTGTCGGTGGCGCTCTGGCGCACGATGCGCAACTCACCCCGGTGCAGCGCCTGGAACGCCTGGCCAATGCACATCGCCAGGCCTGGGTCCTGGCTCAGGGTGTCGGCGAAGCCCAACTGGCTGTGCTCCGGTACCTGCTCGAACAGCAAGCGCAATTGCCGTTCCAGCCACGCCGGATCGAAATACAGCATGGAGTAGGTGAACCCTTCCTCGGTGGGTGCCTGCCCATCGTGGATTTCCCCCGGCTCCAGCATGAACACCTTGCCCGGTGTGCTGAGGTGGCGCACCCGTCGGCAGTTGAACTGCTGCACGCCCTGCTCGGTGATCCCCACCAGGAAACTGTCGTGCCAGTGCGGGTCATAGGCGTGGCCCTGGAAATGGGCGCGGATCGACTCGATCCCGGTGTCGGGATCCTGGGACAGTTCGATCCAGTGGTGATCGTCCACGGTGCCTCCGGCGCCAGCACTGGGCAAAAAATTCGGGCGATCAACTTAGCGCGCTTTGCACCGCGCTGTTTAGAAGATTTGTGCAGCTCATCCCGCTGCCGGAACAATCCTCGCCGTGACCAGGCCGGCCATAACCAGCAGGCAAGCCAGCCCTACTCCATAGGCAACCGTGCGCCATGGCTGCCAACTGCCGAGGTACATCAGGGTGTGCATCACCCGGGCGCCGGTAAACAGGCAAAACAACCAGGGCGTGACCTGGCCATCGGTATCCAGGGCCAGGCACAACCCGCCGAGCACAAAGAACAGTGGAATGTTTTCCAGGTCGTTGGCCCAGGCTTTGGCGGCCCGTTGTACCTGGGGCAGTTCCTGGGGTAACGCCGGGCGCTGGAAAAACCGCGCGTCCTCAGCGTTGGCGAACGCCCGGTGGCGGATACGAAAGAACCCCTGGTAGCAGGAGATGAGCAACATTTTCCCGAACAACAGCAGCACACACAGGGCATAGACCTGCAGCGTGCTGTTCATTCCTGCTCCCTGGCGCTGGGTTTGCTGCAAAAGCCATTGACCACCAGGTACAGCAGCGGGCCGATCGAGACGAAGATCGCGGTGAGCAGCCAATACGGCAGCACCGATACCAGGGAGCGACCCTTGGCTTGGGCGTCCCGGTACATCCAGACACCGGCCATGAGCGCCAGCAGGTAGAGATCGATGACCACCTGGGCGGTGTCCGGCCGGGACAGCAGGCCGAGCCCGAACGCCAGCAACGACTGCTCGGCGATCACCAGGGTCCAGGCGGTGTACAGGGAAAACCCGACCAAGGCGGCCAGGGCGAGATAGGGTCTGGACATGCGGTGCTTCCTGCAATCGGCGGTTGATGAGCGCCAGGTTAGTGCTATCGTCGCCCGGCCCTCAATGACCTCTGAGGTCATGGACGCCTACCCCTTGCACGGCCAGAGTCAACGTATGGATACCCGACCTTTTCCCCGCACGATACCCCCGACCAGCGCCGGCGAGCAGTTGCGCCTGCTGCGCCGCCAGGCCCGCCTGAGTCAGCTCGACCTCGCGCTGATCACGGGAGTTTCCCAGCGCCACCTGAGCTGCATCGAAACCGGCCGCGCCCAACCGAGCCCCGGCACCCTGCACAACCTGCTGACCGCCCTGGAGGCGCCATTGGAGCAGTGCAACCGCGTATTCCTGGCATCCGGCTATGCGCCGCGCTACGAAGCGACGCCACTGACGGCGCCGCCCATGGAGGCGGTGCGCGGCGCCATTAGCCATGTCCTGCACGCCAACAACCCCGCGCCGGCGATTGTCCTGGGCAGCCACTGGCAAGTGCTGGCCGCCAACGCCAGCACTGCAGTGCTCTTCGACCTGGTGGGACTGCCGGCCGATGCGGCGGCGCAGCTCAACCTGCTGGTGACGCTGCTGCAGCCGGGCGGACTGGGCGACCATTTGCGCAACGCCGAGGAGATTCGTTGCCTGGCCTGGCAGCGGGCAACCCGCGAAGCCCTGGCCAACCCGACCCTGGCCCAACTGCTGGACACCCTGCCCGCCCCGACCAACCCGCCGCCGATGAGCGCCGAGCTGCCACCGCTGGTACTGACCCGCATCGACTGCGCCCAGGGCGAACTGAACTTCCTGTCGACCTTCACCACCTTCGGCATGCCCCAGGACATCACCCTGAGCTCACTGCGCATCGAACACCTGATTCCCGCCGATGCCCAGACCTGGCAGATCATGACTCAAGCCTACGAACAGTCGCTGCGAGGCAGCACCGAAGGTTGAAGTTGCGCTGTGCCTGTAGGAGTGGGTGCCCGCTTGCGGCTGGCTCGCGAAAAACCTCAGAGCGACAGGTTCACCCAGCCAGTACGCGTCATCCTGACGTCCATCGCGAGCAAGCTCGCTCCCACCAGGTTTGGTGGGTGTATGCAACATCTGCGAGCCCCCAAAATCAACACTTCACCCACTGCGTTGTAGACCGCTTCTGCCCTGGCAAACCGCCACCTTGCGTGGCGGTCCGGGGCCATGGCCTTACTTGTCGGTCTTGATACTGGTCCAGACCCGGGTACGCACCCGCTCCAGCTTTTGCGGCAACGGCTGCACCACATACAGGGTTTTCAGTGCCTCGCTGGTGGGCGTCAGGTTCGGGTTGCCGGTAATTTCAGGGTTGATCAGTGCCAGCGAATCCTTGTTGGCATTGGGGTAACCGAGGAAGTCACTGATGGGGGCGATGACTTTCGGGTCCAGCAGGTGGTTGAGAAACTCGTGGGCCTCGTCGACGTTTTTTGCGCTCTTGGGAATGGCGAAGGTGTCGAACCAGATCGGTGCACCTTCCTTGGGCAGGCGCCAATCGACCACCACACCATTGCCGGATTCCTTGGCGCGGTTGCCGAACTGATAAAAACTGCCGGAGTAACCGATGGCCACGCAAATATCGCCATTGGCGATGTCGGTCATGTACTTGGCCGAGTTGAAATAGGCCACGTAGGGGCGAACCTTGAGCAACAGGGCCTTGGCTTTCTCGTAGTCATCCGGGTTCTGGCTGTTGGGGTCCAGCCCCAGGTAATGCAGGGCCAATGGCAGGATTTCCGTCGGCGAGTCGAGCATGGCCACGCCGCAGGCTTTCAACTTCTCCATGTTCTCGGGCTTGAACACCAGGTCCCAACTGTCCACGGGGGCATTTTCACCCAGGGCGGCCTTGACCTTGGCCGGGTTGAAACCAATCAGCACCGTGCCATACATGTACGGCACGCCGTACTGGTTGCCCGGGTCATTCTGGTTCAGCAGCTTGAGCAGTACCGGGTCCTGGTGCTGCCAGTTGGGTAACTTCGACTTGTCGAGTTTCTGGAACACCCCGGCTTTGATCTGGGTCTCGAGAAACTGGTTGGACGGCACCACCAGGTCGTAACCCGAATTGCCGGTCAACAACTTGGCCTCCAGGGATTCGTTGGTGTCAAAAGTGTCCCAGGTGACCTTGATGCTACTTTGCTTGGCAAAGTCCTTGGGCACGGACGGCAGGATATAGTCCGCCCAGTTGTACACCCTCAATTCGCGCTGTTCGGCGTGCACCGCGCTGGCCAGCAGCGTCAGCCCACACAAGGTGGCGCCCAGAATGCGGTTCATCGTGACCATGAATGGTTTCCCCAAATGCGGCGTTAGCTCGACGGTTTTTATGTTCTGTAAACGGCAGCGGGTTAAACGATAGCCAAGGGCGGGCGAATCCGGATTTTAGTTAGGGTTTGCGTGCACGTTCCGGGATCGGCCGACTGCCTGCGATTTTTGCCCAGCGCCGCACCGGAGCACAGTGGGGTCTTGGCCAAAAGGGGATCGTAACGGCCAAAATAAATGGCCATCTGGGTCAATGCGCCGCCTCGATTCGTACATCGCCGCACAGGCAACCGCCGGTGAATCGCTCCATAGTGCTGCTCCTCTGCAATCAGGCGCGGGACGACGCCTTCAGCGCCCTCTCGTCATGCCCGGCCAAACGCCCGTTGTCGGTAGGCTGCGGAGCACTTGCTCCACCCTGGCGGCAAGCCGCATTAGCGTGGCGACTGAACGACCACTCATCGAAAACCCACTCCTACCTGTAAGTTCTGACAGTAGCCAACACCGTCATTTGCGCCCTTAAATAACTCCGTCGCCTTCCCCCACGACAGGAGTCACGCCCATGCCTTCCTCCTTAGTGCCTCCCGAGCACGACATCCAGGTCCTGCGCGAGCTGGGTATTCCCGGCCGCACCAAGGATCCAGTCTCCACCAACCCGAACGTCTGGGGCCTGAACATCGCCGCCGTGCAGGACAACTTCCCCCGCCACGGCCTGCAGTGCCTGGCCGGTCCATGGGGCACCATGGGACGTGGGGACCAGTTGGTGATTTTCTGGGGCAACAATAACGAGGTGCTGCACAAGACCGTGGACCTGCCTGAGGTCGATACCGAGTTGCGCCTGTTCATCGACGCGGAGCGTATCCGCGCGGGCAGTTTTGATGTGTTCTACACCGTGAGGCGGGAGGACCAGGCCCTCCCCGAGCCTTCCGACGTGATGAAGGTGCTGGTCAAGCTCACCCGCCCCGGGGGCAAGGACGACAACGACACGCCGGGGCACTCCAAGCTGATCATGCGTCTCCCGCCCCATATCATCGCCGGCG